>JBBQAY010000033.1:0-31468 GCA_038316965.1 Candidatus Nanopelagicales bacterium | reverse complement strand
CGACGATCGACCTCGCTGGGGCCGAGATCGAGCTGGTCTCGATGGTCGCCCGGGAGTCTCGGCTGCAGCGCGCCCTGGCGGCGTACCAGCCCGGCGGCCGGCGCCTGGACTACGTGTTGATCGACTGCCCGCCCTCACTGGGCCTGTTGACGGTCAACGCCATGGTGGCCGCACAAGAAGTCTTCATCCCGATCCAGTGCGAGTACTACGCGCTGGAGGGGCTCGGGCAGCTGGTGCGCAACGTCGACCTCGTCCGGGCCCACCTCAACCCCGCCCTGCACATCTCGACGATCCTGCTCACGATGTACGACGCACGCACCCGGCTGGCTGCGCAGGTGGCCGAGGAGGTGCGCACCCACTTCACCGACCGGGTGCTGCGGACGCTGATCCCGCGATCAGTGCGGATCAGCGAGGCGCCGAGCTACGGTCAGACCGTCATGACGTACGACCCGGGATCCAGTGGAGCGCTGTCCTATCTCGAGGCGGCCCGCGAGCTGGCCGCGCGTGGCGTGGCCGACCCCGACGCGACGGACCCGAGTGACCCGAGTGACCCGAGTGACAAGGAGCAGTCGTGAACGTGCGCAAGGGTGGTCTTGGCCGCGGCCTCGGCGCGCTCATCCCGTCGGCCCCCTCCGTCTCGGCCCCCTCCGTGTCGGCCCCCTCCGTGTCGGCCGGCCCGACGATCTCGACGACGCCGACGATCGAGGGAACCGATCCGGGCCTTGGTTCCGCCGCCGACCCGGCGGCCGGACCAGCACCGGTCGCGGGGGCGCACTTCGCCGAGCTGCCCGTCGACTCGATCACCCCGAACCCCAAGCAGCCTCGATCGGTGTTCGACGAGGAGGCGCTGGCCGAGCTGGTCCACTCGATCACCGAGATCGGGCTGCTGCAGCCGGTCGTGGTGCGCCCCCTCGGAGGCGACCGGTACGAGCTGGTGATGGGCGAGCGCCGGCTGCGGGCGACCAAGGCGGCCGGCCTCACGACGATCCCCGCCATCGTTCGCGATACGGCGGACGACGACCTGCTCCGTGACGCGCTGCTCGAGAACCTGCACCGCAGTCAGCTCAACCCGCTCGAAGAGGCGGCCGCCTACGACCAGTTGCTGCAGGACTTCGGTTGCACCCACGAGGAGCTGGCCCGACGGATCGGGCGGTCCCGGCCGCAGATCTCGAACACGATCCGGTTGCTGCGCCTGCCGCCCGCTGTCCAGCGCCGGGTGGCTGCCGGCGTTCTGTCGGCGGGGCATGCGCGCGCCCTGCTGGGTCTCACCGATCCGGACGCGCAGGAGCGGCTCGCCCACCGCATCGTCGCGGAGGGGCTCTCGGTGCGATCGGTCGAGGAGATCGTCACCCTCGGCGACGAGGACGGACCAGACCAGAAGCCACGAAACCGGTCGAAAAAGCCCACAGCGCCCGCCCTGGCTGACCTAGCTGCTCGGCTGTCCGACCGCTACGAGACCCGGGTGCGCGTCGACCTGGGCCGGACCCGGGGCAAGGTCACGATCGACTTCGCCTCGCTGGACGACCTGCAGCGGATCGTGGGCCTGCTGGCCCCAGGTGAGGGCGTCAGGCCCTGACCGGCAGGCAGCGCTCGACCAGGGCCCGCCAGACGGTGCCGAAGTCGAGCCCTGCGGCCGCGACCGACTGCGGGAACAGGGAAGTCTCGGTCATGCCGGGTGCGACGTTGACCTCGAGGAACCACGGCGTGCCCTCGGAGTCGACGATGAGGTCGACGCGCGACCAGTGCCGCAGGCCCAGGGTCGTGTGCACGGTGGTCGCCGCGGTGGCACAGGCGGCCAGGACGTCGGCCGACAGCCGTGCGGGCACGAAGAACTCGGTCGCACCGGCGGTGTAGCGGGCGCCGTAGTCGTAGAAGCCGCCGTCCGGCACGATCTCGACCACCGGCAGGGCGCGCGGCCCGGAGCCGTCGTCGAGCACCGACACCGCCACCTCGGTGCCGGTGACGAAGCGCTCGATCACTGCGGTGTCGCCGTAGGCGAACGACGCCATCATCGCGCCGGGAAGCTCGGACGCCGCCCGCACGACCGAGGCGCCGAGCGAGGACCCGCCCCGGGTCGGCTTCACCATCAGCGGCAGGCCGAGCCGTGCGACGACGGCGTCGAGCACCGCGGTGGCGCCCAGCTCACGGAACGTGGTGGCAGCGAGCACGACCTGCTCCGGCGCCGCGATCCCTGCGGCGCGCACCCGTGCCGAGGCGACCGGCTTGTCGAACGACGTACGGCAGGCAGCGGGGTCGGAGCCGACGTAGGGAAGACCCAGGGCGTCCAGCACTCCGCGGATGGCGCCGTCCTCGCCGGTGGCGCCGTGCAGCAGCGGCACCACGCAGGCCGGGCGGTCAGCGGCGAGCGAGGCGAGCAGCCCGGCGTCGGCGTCGAGGACGTCGACGGTCAGGCCCGCCACCCGCAGGGCGTCGGCCACGCGGCGGCCCGAGCGCACCGAGACGTCGCGCTCGGGGGAGAGGCCGCCGGCCAGGACGACGACGCGCCCGATCGAGGTGTTGCTGCTCATGTGCGAATCCCCTTGTGCTGCAACGGTTCTAGGCCAGGTCTGTGTTCGGTGCGGACGGCGAGCGTCGTTCGGCGACGTGGGTCGGTGAGCCGAACGTCTGCGCGAGCTCGAGCTCCTCCTTCATCACGCCGGCGAGGCGGCGCACGCCCTCACGGATGCGGTCGGGCTCGGGGTAGCAGTACGACAGGCGTAGCGACTCTCGCCCTTGGCCGTCGGCGAAGAACCCGGTGCCCGGCACGTACGCCACGAGCGCTGCGACCGCGCGCGGCAGCATCGCTGTGGAGTCCAGCCCCTCGGGCAGAGTGACCCAGGAGTAGAAGCCACCACCGGGCACGGTCCAGTGCGTGCCCTCGGGCATGAGCGCGTCGAGCGACTCCAGCAGCGCATCTCGCCGCTCGCGATAGACCTCGCGGAAGACCTTCACCTGGTCCATCCACGGCTGGGTGGCGAGGTACTCCGAGATCGTGAGCTGGGAGAAGTTCGACGGGCAGAGGGTGGCGGTCTCGTTGGCGAGCACGAGCTTCTCGCGGACGCCGTGCGGCGCCACCGCCCAACCCACGCGCAGGCCGGCCGCGATCGTCTTGGAGAACGTGCCGAGGTAGACCACACCCTCGGCCTCGTCGGCACGGATCGCACGCGGCACCGTGCCGTCGAATCCGAGCAGGCCGTAGGGGTCGTCCTCGAGCAGCAGGATGCCGTTCGACCGCGCGGCCTCGAGCACCTCGAGCCGGCGCTCGGGCCCCTGCGTGACGCCGCCGGGGTTGTGGAACGACGGGATCGTGTAGATCAGCTTGGGCGTCTTGCCCTGCGCCCGCACCGAGGCGATCGCCTCGCGCAGCGCGTCCGGCCGCATGCCCTGCTCGTCCATCGGCACATGGACGACCTCGCACTGGTACGACGAGAACACGCCCAGAGCGGTCACGTACGTCGGCGCCTCGACGATGATCACGTCGCCCGGGTCGCAGAACACGCGCACGACCAGGTCGAGCGCCATCTGCGAGCCCGCCGTCACGACGATGTCGTCGGGGTGGGCGCGGACGCCGACCGGCTCCATCACCTCGAGGATCTGCTCGCGCAGCGTCACGTCGCCCTGGCCCGAGCCGTACTGCAGCGCGACGGCACCGCGGTCGCGGATGAGGCGGGCGACCGTGTCGGCCATGGCGTCGAGGGGGAGCGCGGAGACGAACGGCATGCCGCCCGCGAGCGAGACGACCTCGGGCCGGGACGCGACCGCGAACAGAGCTCGTACCTGCGAGGCCGTGAGGCCGCGGGTGCGGGCGGCGTACGAGTCGACCCAGGGGTCGAGGCGCGTACCTGTGCTCGGGGGCGTCGTCGGCTCCATGCCGCGGACCACGTTCCTTCAGGTCGGTGGGACGTGCGGGCGTCCAGCATCCCGCACGGGTTCCCCGGTGCCGTGCACCAGTCCACGGCGTCGGGGTCGGACGTCGGTGTCCAGGTAGGACAAGGCCGCGACTCACGACCGTCCGTGTGCCTAGGATCCCTGAGAGACGAGGGGAGCTGTCATGCGGGTTTTTGGCTGGTTGGTGGCGCTGGTCGCGGTCGGCCTCGTGGGCGGCTTCGTGTTCGGCCTGGTCCGCCCTCGTCGTGGCGAGCTCCCCCGACCGGTGACGAGCTGACCGCCGTGGCCGTCGCCCGCCGCCTGGCTCCCCTCACCCGCGACTCGATCACCGAGCTCGCGTCGCCCTGCCGCTCCTGCACGCGGTGGGAGCTCGACGCCGTCCACCGCGCCCGCGTGGAGGACGACGGCGACGGCCTCGGCGCCAAGGAGGCGTGGCTCTCCGACACGCTGCTGGAGTGGGGCTCATGCGGCCAGGTCGTGCGCGTCGACGGCGCCGTCGCGGGCTACGTGCTGTACGCGCCGCCGGCGTACCTCCCGGGGCTCGCGGCGTACGCGACCTCGCCGGTGTCGGGCGACGCCGTCGCGCTCGCGACGCTGCATGTCGATCCCGAGCACGCCGGCGTCGGTCTCGGACGGATGCTCGTGCAGGGCATGACGGCTGACCTTGCGCGCCGCGGCGTACGCGCGGTGGAGGCCGTCGCCTCGACCAGCGGTGCCGACGCCTGCCTCATACCCGCCGACTTCCTGCTTGCGGTCGGCTTCACCACGGTGCGCGCCCATGCCCGCCACCCTCGGCTGCGCCTCGACCTGCGCCAGACCGTCGTCGGCTTCATGCGTGACGACGTCGTCGAGGCCGCGCTCGACCGCCTGCTCGGCCGCGGCCGCGTGGGTGCGCCGGGGCTCCAGCGCGAGGAACCGCTCGCCTGATGCTGTACGGGGGACATCTGTGACCGAGTGGATCCCGGGCCCGAAGCGGCCTGAGGACGTGCCTGTGCCCAAGGCACCCGAGCCGGTGCGTCCGGATCCGATGGACCTGGCACCGGACGTGCCGCGATCGCCGTCCGGGCGTGTACCGCAGTGGGTGCTCGACGAGGCGGCCGGGCGTCCGAGCGAGCCGGTGCCGTTCCGCGCGTGGCAGAGCGACGCGTTCGGCGCCCCGAGCCCGAAGGCCCAGCGGCGCAGCCGGGTGCGCGCGACCGTGGCGGTCGTCGCGCTGGCGGGCCTCGTCGCGGGCGTCGTGTGGTGGGGCCAGCAGGGCGTGGCTCCGCCGTCGTACGCCGACCCGCCCCCCGAGGCACCGGCACCGACAGCTCCCGCTCCGAGCCCGAGCCTGCCTGCGTCGAACGGGGGGGCTCGCACGACCGCCCCGGCCCCGGGCCTCGGTGAGACGCCGCGGCCGGCGTCGCTGCCCGAGGGCGACCTCGTGCAGACCAAGGCCAACGGCTACACGTTCACCTCCAAGCAGGCCGACAGGAAGACGGGCGTCACCTGGTCGCCGTGCCGACCGGTGCGTTGGGTGCTGCGTGCGTCGGGGCAGGCGCCGCGTGACGGCGACCGCATGCTGCGCGAGGCGTTCGACCGGCTGGCGAAGGAGACGGGCCTCGACTTCGAGTACCTCGGCACCACCACCGAGAAGTACACCGACCGGCGCAAGCCGTACCAGCCCAGCAGGTACGGCAAGAACTGGGCGCCGGTGCTCGTGAGCTGGTCGACGCTGAAGGACGACCCTGGGCTTGCCGGTGACGTGCTCGGCCGCGCGGGGCCGCTCTGGGTCGTGAGCGACAGCGGCGACCGCACGTTCGTGACGGGCACGGTGAGCCTCGACGCCGCCGAGCTCGGCCGGCTGCGCTCGTCGTACGGGTACGACGTGGCGCGGTCGGTCGTGATGCACGAGCTCGGCCACCTCGCGGGGCTCGGGCACGTGAAGGCGAAGACCTCGCTGATGAATGCGCGCGTGCAGCGCGGCGTCACCGACTTCTCGGCCGCCGACCTGGCCGGCCTGAAGGTGCTCGGCGAAGGCCCCTGCCAGCCCGACGCCTGACCCCTCGACCGCGTAGCTGGGTGGCGAACGCGTCGCGGGGAGCGCGTTCGCCGTACAGCTGGGGCGAGGAGCGGCGCTCAGGCGGGGACGACGACTGCGGGCTCGAGGACGATCTCGGCCGGCATGGGCGCGAAGAAGCGCACGACTGCCGCGGCGATGCCCTCGGCCACGGCGTCACGGAACGCGGGGTCGGACAGGCGGCTCGCGTCGTGCGGGCTCGAGAGGTAGCCGCACTCCACCCGCACGGCGGGCATCTTGGTCATCCGCAGCAGATCCCAGGTCTTGGCGTGGGTGCGCAGGTCGGTGAGGTCGGTGCGGGCGCAGACCTCGTTCTGGAGCATCTCGGCCATCCGGGCGCCGAGGGCCGAGCCATAGCCGGCGACGGGGTCACCGAAGTAGTAGGTGGCGCACCCGGCGGCCAGTGGTGAGGGCGCGGCGTCGACGTGCAGCGACACGACGAGGTCGGCGGCGTTGTGGTTGGCGAAGGCGGCACGGTCGGCCTCGTCGCGCGCGCCGTCGCCGTCGGGTGAGCGGGTCAGCAGCACCTGGACGCCGATGGCGGCGAGGCGGCCCTCGATGCGGGTGGCCAGGTCGCCTGCGATGACGTTCTCGGCAAGGTCGTCCTGCACGACTCCGGGGTCGGACGAGCCGTGCCCGGGGTCGAGCACCACGACCTTGTCGGCGACACCGCTGCACAGGGTGTCGAGCACCTGCAGCTCGCGCAGGATGCTGGCGACGCCACCGCCCGACATCGTGCGTGCGAGGCGGGCCATGGCGCGGAACGTCTCGGGCCCGCACGTGCCGTCGGCGTCGACTCCGACGCTGCGCTGGAACTCGCGCAGCGCGCCGTCGGTGAGCGTCCCGAAGACGCCGTCGACCCGGCCGAGGTGGAAGCCGAGGCTCGACAGGCGCCGCTGCAAGGTGAGGACGTCGTCGCCCGCGACGAGGTGGCCGGGGCTGTAGGAGAGCACGCGGTCGCCGAGCGACCAGCGGGCCTCCTCGAGGCGCCGGAAGGTCTGGGGCCCGACTACGCCGTCGACCGTGATGCCGCGCAGCTGCTGGAAGGCGCGCACGCCACGGTCGACGTGCTGGTCGAAGATCGCCGACGCGGGGTCGGTGGGAGGAGCGGCCTCCTGTGCCGGCAGGAGGCCGAGTCGGCCGAGTCGGTCGCGGATCTCCGCCACCGCCGGCCCCGTGTCCCCGAGACGGGACGCGGGCTGGGTCACCGGCTTACAGGAAGTCGGAGAGGTCGTTGAGCAGCGCGGCCTTGGGCTTGGCGCCCACGATCTGCTTCACCACACGACCGCCCTGGTACACGTTCATCGTGGGCAGCGACATGATCCGCTCGCTCGCTGCGATCTGCGGGTTCTCGTCGACGTTGAACTTCACGATGGTGATCTTGTCGGCGTGCTCGGCCGCGATCTCCTCGAGGATCGGCGACACCATCTTGCAGGGCCCGCACCACTCGGCCCAGAAGTCCACGAGGACGGGCTTGTCGGAGAGCAGGACCTCGTCTGCGAACGTCGCGTCGGTCACGATCTTGGCGCCCATGGGGGCTCCTTCCATGCGGGGTCGCGGAGCAGGTCAGGGACCACCGTACGTCAGGGCGACGACGGTAGGGCCCACCCCGCGTGGGGTCGGTCGGTTGTGACGGTGCGTGACCGTCGGGATCCCGTGCGGGACGGGGTCAGACGAGGGCCTGGGCCGCGTCGTGGGTGGCCTCGGCGGCCTCGAGCGCGGCGAGGAACCGCTCGGCGTCCAGGGCCGCCGCACAGCCGGACCCGGCTGCGGTGACGGCCTGGCGGTAGGTGTGGTCGACCAGGTCGCCGCACGCGAAGACGCCCTCGAGGTTGGTGCGCGTCGTGCGCCCTTCGACCATGACGTAGCCCTCCTCGTCGAGGTGCACCTGGCCCTTGATGAGCTCCGAGCGCGGGTCGTGGCCGATGGCCACGAAGACGCCCGTGACGGGCAGCGACCGGATCTCGCCGGTGACGGTGTCGCGCAGGGTGAGCGACTCGAGCTTGTCGCCGCCCACGACCTCCTCGACTGCCGAGTTCCACGCGAACTCGATCTTCTCGTTCGCCAGCGCACGCTCCTGCATGATCTTCGAGGCGCGGAGCGAGTCGCGGCGGTGCACGAGCGTCACCTTGGAGGCGAAGCGGGTGAGGAACGTGGCCTCCTCCAGCGCGGAGTCGCCGCCACCGACGACCGCGATCTCGTGGTTGCGGAAGAAGAAGCCGTCGCAGGTCGCGCACCACGAGACGCCGTGGCCCGAGAGGCGCTTCTCGCCCTCGACGCCGAGCTCGCGGTAGCCCGAGCCCATCGCGAGGATGACCGCGTGGGCGCGGTACTCGTTGCCGGCGCCGTCGACGACGACCTTGACCGACCCGGTGAGGTCGACGGAGGTGATGTCGTCGGTGATGAGCTCGGCGCCGAACTTCTCGGCCTGGCCGCGGAGGTTCTCCATGAGCGCCGGGCCCATGATGCCGTCAGGGAAGCCGGGGAAGTTCTCGACGTCGGTGGTGTTCATGAGCGCGCCGCCGGCGGTGACCGCACCCTCGAACACCAGCGGCTTCAGCTCGGCTCGCGCTGCGTAGATCGCGGCGGTGTACCCGGCCGGGCCGGACCCGATGATGATGACGTTGCGGACGTCGCTGCTGGTGCTCACTTCAGGCCTCTCGACATCGGGGCGCCGAGGCCCCGGAGATCACGGACGTTCAGGCGGCACAACGATCCTACGGCTGCGGGCATTCCAGCCTCGACGCGGCAGGAAGCCTGCGGCCAGCAGGACGGGAGAGGCGTACCCGGGCTACGGGCGGGTGACGCGCTGCAGGATGAAGAGCTCGTACGAGCCGGTCGTGCAGCCGGCCGCCACGACGAAGACGTCGTACGACCCGGGCGCATCGATCGAGGCGAGGACGTAGATCTCGGCGTCCTTGCCGTCGTACGTGCCCTGGTCGACCAGCAGCGGCGTGGCCACGGTGCCGTCGGAGATCTCACGCGTGCACAGCAGGGCGCGCTCGGGTGTGACCGGCTCGACGCTCTTGGGACCGGCGCCCGAGCCGGTGCCGGAGGCGGTGGGGGTCGAGGCGGTGTCGGTGACCTCGGCCGTGGGGGGTCCGGGGTCAGGGGTTGCGGGAGCCGATATCGGGGAGCCGCCGCCCTCGGGCACGCCGGTAGGCACCTTGCGCAGCAGCGGCTGGAGCTGCTCGCCGAGGGCCGAGCTGCTGTAGGCGGTGTTGGTGTCCTGGACGAGGGCGGCCACCTCGACGTCGCCGCCGCCGGCGGAGTCGGACGAGCTCCCGGAGCTGCCGTTGTTGAGCACGACGCTGCCGCCGACCACGACGACCGCGGCGGCAGCCAGGCCGCCGAGGATCCGGAACGAGCGCGAGGTCGGGCCGCGGCGCTCGGCCGCGGTGGGAAGCACGGAGACGTTGTCGGGCAGCGTCGCGGGTGCCGATCCGGCGCCAGGCTCGGCGGCGTCGTCCGAGCCGCCCGGCAGCGCCACGAGCGCCCGGGCGCCGGTACGACGCTCCTCGGCGAGCACGGCGTCGAGGCGGCGCAGCACGTCGTCCGGGATGGGCGGGTCGTCACGGCGGAGCGACCCGAGGAGGCCGGAGACGAAGGCTTCCTGCTCGACCGTGGCCTCGGGGCCGTCGGTGTCGCCCTCGATGAGCCCGCGCAGGATGTCGTCGGGACCGTCGGTCACGGCGTCACCTCCGGGGAAGGTCGGGGCGGTCCGGGTGGTCCGGTGCCGGGCTGGTCGGGTGTGGGGTCTGGCGAGGATGGGACGCTGCCGCCGCCGGACGGGTTCCGCCCGGCGCCCGACTCGTCCGGGTCTGTGATCCCGGCCTCGGGGTCGCGCAGGCCGGCGAGGGCCACCGCGAGCTTGGCCCGGCCGCGTGAGCAGCGGCTCTTGACGGTTCCCTCGGGCACCCCGAGCACCTCGGCGGCCTCGGCGACCGACAGGCCCTCGACGTCGACCAGCACGATCGCGCTGCGCTGGTCGAGCGGCAGTGCGCGCAGCGCCTTGTCGATCTCCATCCGGAGCTCGAGGCGGTCGACGTCGTCCCGCGGGTCGGGGATCGCACGGGCGCCGGCGTCGGGGTCGTCGTCGGGGATGTGCACCGTGGGCCGGGCCTTGCGCCGGCGCATCCGGTCGAGGCACGCGTTGACGACGACCCGGTGCAGCCAGGTCGTGACGGCGGCCTCGCCGCGGTACGACGCCGCGTTGCGGAACGCCGAGATGAAGGCGTCCTGGAGGGCGTCGGCGGCTTCCTCCGGGTCACCGGTGGTGCGCAGAGCGACGGCCCAGAGCCGGTCGCGGTGCCGGCGTACGAGCTCACCGAAGGCGTCGGGGTCACCGGAGACGTGCGCGGCAAGGAGCGCCCGGTCGTCGAGCCCGGGCGTCGAGGTCGACAGGTCGTCCGTCATCGCCCTGCGAGCGTATCGGCGCGGTGCTCTCGCCCTACCCTCGACACGTGGACGCCACTACCGCCGTGCTCACCGGCCTCGGTCTCGCGACTGCCGCGGGCCTCAATGCGTACGTGCCCCTGCTCGTGGTCGGCCTCCTCGGGCACTTCGGCGTCCTGGACCTCACCGCGCCGTACGACAGCCTGTCGTCCACGCCAGCGCTCATCGTGCTCGGCGTGCTCCTGGCCGTGGAGGTGCTCGCCGACAAGGTGGCCGGCGTCGACACCGTGAACGACGTCATCCAGACGGTCGTGCGCCCCGCCGCGGGCGCGGTGCTGTTCGCGGGGTCGATCGGTCTGCTGACCGACCTGCCGCCGTGGGTCGGGGTGGTCGCCGGCCTGCTGACTGCCGGCGGCGTCCACGCCACGAAGGCTGTGGTGCGTCCGGCGATCACGGTGTCGACCGCAGGCGTGGGCAATCCGCTCGTGAGCGCGGTCGAGGACGTCGTGTCGCTCGTGGTGAGCCTGCTCGCGATCCTGGCGCCGATCCTGCTGGCCGTCGTCCTGCTCGTGACCGGCGTCGTCCTCTGGCGCTGGTGGCGCCGCCGCCGGCGTACCCGCGAGTCCGTGGCCGCAACCCCCTGACCGCCGTACAGGTGCCCGAGTTACTGCCCAAAGTGGGGTTCTGAGACTGCCCAGCACCCCACTTTGGGCAGTAACTCGCGGAACCTCAGGGGTCAGCCGAGGACTCGGACCTCGGCTACGCCGCCCTGGTAGCTGCTGTTGTTCGAGGGGATGGCCGTGAGCCAGATGAGGACGTACCGCGTGGTGACCGGGGTCGGCACCCTCAGCGTGAGGGCGTTGCTCGCACCGGTGACCTCGGCCATCGATCGGAAGTCCTCGGGCGGCTTGCTCGGGTCGTCCGTGGCCCGCAGCGACAGGTCGGTGCCGCTGCCGACGAGGCGCAGGTCGACCGCACGGACGGGTCGTGGTGCGCCGAGGTCGAGCAGCAGCCCGACGCCGGGCTTGCCCGACAGGTCGGGCTGGCGGTAGCGGACGGTGGTCCACGCGGTGGCGGGGTCGCCGTCGACGGCGAGCCGTGCCAGCTGCGGGTTCTCCTCGCGGGTGTCGCCGTACGGGTCGAAGTCCTTCACCGAGACGATCGGGATCACCGTGGTGCCCTCGGGCACAGGGGTGCCTGACACGGTCGGGGTCGGTGACACCGAGGGCTGGCCCGTGGGGCCGGCCGTGCGGGCGGCGTTGACCGGCGGGCTGCCGAGGCCCGTCAGGAGCGACACGCCCAGGGCGGCGAGCCCCACAGCCGCTCCGGTGAACAGCAGCACCGTCCCGGCGCGCAGCCACGGGCGCCACGGCTCGTGGCCCCGCCGGGCTATCGGGGCCGCCTGCGGGTTGAGGTAGGCCTGCAACCCGGCGACGACCTCGGACGGCGCGGAGTACCGCAGCTTGCCCTTGGGCTGCTGCGTGCTCAGCAGCGATCGGGCGACGACCTCGTCGAGCTCGCGGGGTACGTCGACCACGACCCTGCTCGGCCACGGCACCCGACCGCGCTCGACGGACGGCACCGGTGCGAGGCCGTCGACGTCCTCGGTGCCGGGCCAGCGGCCGGTCATGCAGCTGTAGAGGATCGCGCCGGCGCCGTGGACGTCGGCCGCTGCCGGGTCCTCGCCCGGGTCGACGCCGTACAGCACGTCGTCGACGCCGAGGCCGCGCACACGCACCTCACCGGTGTCGGTGACGATCACGCAGTTGGGCCTGATGCGTCCGTGCGGGACGCCTTCCTCGGCGGCGGCGGCGAGGAACCGCGCCACCTCGAGGGTGATGAGCGCCGACTGGCGGGCAGGCATGGCCTCGCCGCCGCGCGAGGCGAGGAGGTCGCCGAGGGCGGTTCCCGCGAGCCACTCCGTCACGATGACGAGCTTCTCGGTCACGAGGTCGGAGTCGATGTCGAGGACGGCGACGGCTCGGCGGTCGGTCACGTGCGAGGCCCGGGCCGCGCTGACGCGCAGCTCGTCGACCAGCTCACCGTCCAGCGCCATGAACCGGATGGCCACAGGGCGCCGGAGGCGGTCGTCGATGCCGCGCCACAGCGACGTGCCGCCTGTGTCGGCGACGCGGTCGACGAGGCGGTAGCGACCGAGCACGACGAGGTCGGGCGCGAGCTCGGTGGCGCGCGGACGTGTCGTACGCCGGCTCCCCCCGCCGCGTCCACCGCGTGTGTCGGTCATGGGTCGAGCCTAAGCCGAAGGGGGCGGTGCCGGGTCGTCCGGTCGGCTGCCCTGCTGTCGCGCCGTCGCGCCGTCGCGCGTGGGACGGCCGGGCGCGGCCGGGTCAGGCCGGGTCAGACCGCGTCAGGCCGGGTCAGACCGCGTCAGGCCGGGCGGACGGCGCCGATGAAGCCGCGGAGGTAGACCGAGGCGACGCGGACGTGGTCGCCCGTGTGCGGCGCGTGCACCATCAGGCCGTGGCCGAGGTACATCGCCACGTGGTGGATCGAGGACGGGTTCCCCGTGTTGTACGCCCAGAACAGCAGGTCGCCAGGGCGCAGGTCCTTGAGCGCGACCGGCGTACCCGCGTGGTACTGCTGGCGGGAGACGCGCGGCAGGTTCAGGCCCGCCTGGCTGTAGACGCGCAGGGTGAACGACGAGCAGTCGAAGCCGATCGTGCGCTCGGCGGCGCAGTCGCCGCTGTCGGTGCGGCCGTCGTCGGGCGCCAGCGAGGAGCACCACCCGATCCCCGGGCCGTTGCGGCCGCCACCCCCGGCGGAGTACGGCGTGCCGAGCCACTTCCGCGCGTCGGCGAGGGCGGCAACGGCGTACGGCGTGGCCGGGTCGGCCGTGGCTTCAGCGATCGCCGTGTCGACCGCGGCGTACTCGTTGGCCGGGACGGGATTGGTCGTCCACGGGGCGCCCAGAGCGGCGGCCCGCGCTGCGGCCTCGGCCTGTGCCTCGGCGCGCGCGCGCTCGGCCTCGACGAGCCGGCGGACGGTGTCGTTGGCGGCGGCCAGAGCAGCATCGGCCTGCGCGAGGTAGCTCGCGGCCTTCTCGGCCGCGGCGACCTTGCGGTCCTCCAGGGCCCGGCGCTGGGCGGTGAGCAGGGCGAGATCCTCGGTGTTCGCCGTCGCGGCGGCGACGCGTTCGCGGGCATCGCTGCCCGCGATGATCGAGCCGCGGACGACGGAGTCGACCGAGGCGAGGCGGTCGAGCACATCACCGATGTCCTGGCCCGAGAGCACGCTCGCGTACAGCGCACCCGGCCCACCGGTCATGTACATCTGGCGGGCGGCGTCCGACGTGCGACCCTCCGCGGTGCGGGCGTCGAGATTGGCGGCGTCGAGGTCCGCGTCGGCGTTGATCAGCTTGGCCACGACCTGGTCGAGCTGGTCGTTGGCGTCGCCGTAGTCCTCGGCCGCTGCCTCGGCCGCCGCGTGCAGCTGGTCGACCTCGTCGCGCAGCTGCGCCGCCGCCGCCCGAGCCTTCGTGAGGTCGGGGTCGGCGTTGGCCGTGCCCGCGGGGACGCCGACGAGCAACGCCGTGGCCAGGACGGCGACGACCGACGTGATGGCCGTCGTCGCGGTCCTAGCTCGAGGTGTCCCGCGCCAGCGCACCGTGCTCGCCGCCCCCTACCGGATCGGGTCGCCGGCTGAGCCGGTGCCCGTGGCGACGATGTAGTTCTTGATGGTGGGCAGGTGGCTCGCGGCGATGGTCCGGGCCTCCTGGGTGAGCGTCACCGTGACCGTACGGTCCTTGGCGATGCGGATGCCTGAGGGGGCGACGGTGTCACCGACCTCGCGGGCGTAGGCGAGGATCGCCGTCCGGACGACCTTCTCGCTCCGGCCCAGCGTGAGGCCCTCGTAGCCGAGGGCGGCGGCCTCCTGGGCGTGGTCCTGCACCTGGAGGTGTGCCGAGGTCATGGAGATCGCGTCGTACCCGGCAGTGCCGATGACGGCGACGGCGAGGGTGATCTTGGCCATGGAGCTGACCACGATGAACCCGGCGTCGCCGCTGCGTCCGCGTCGGCCTGCCGACGTCGGAGCCGTGCACGAGGAGAGGGGTTCCACTCAGGCAACGTCGGCGGGTCGAGAGCCTGTCTTGAGCCTGCGGGTTACGGCCTGGTGCCCTACGTCACCCGCCCGGCCCACCGGGACGGGGCGCACGGGGCTGATGTGACGCCTGCGGGGGAACCGGGCGCTCAGCGGGCGCCGGGCAGGCGCCGACGCAGGATCGCGAGGACGTCGGTGACCTCCTCGATCCGCAGCAGCCGCGCAGCGCCGAGGTAGACGACCGCCCCGACCGAGCCGACCACCGCGATCAGCACGATGGCGGCGACCTTGGGGCTCCCCGGCACCCGGCCGGCGACCAGTGCGAGCAGCCCGACCATCACGAGCAGCATCGCGAGCCCCGCGAGGCCCATCCGGCCGATCGCGACGACGGTCTCGCGGGTGCGCAGGCCGCCGGTGGCCCGGGCCAGCACGACCCAGGCGACGACGAGGGTGAGCCAGTAGGCGGCGACGTAGCCGATCGCGAGCATGCCGAGGTTGCTCGGGCTCGGCCGCTGGGCCTGCAGGGCGAGGAAGAGCGGGACCGCGATGGCGAGGTTGAGGCCGTTGAGCACGATGGTGAGCCAGAACGCGGTGCGGGTGCGCTCGAGCGCGTAGAGCGCCCGCTGGATCACGTAGTACAGCGTGAACGGCAGGAGCCCGAGCGCGAAGACCGCGGCGAGCGCACCGGTGATCTGCGCTGACTGCGTGGAGGTCTGGCCGTAGTTGAACAGCAGGACCCCGGCCTGGGTGCCGAGCACGACGAGGGCGATCGACGCCGGGATGATGAGCGAGGACGCCGACCGCATGCCGCTGCTGACGTCTGCGGCGAGGTCGGACCGCCGCCCGTCGTGCGCCGCACGGCTCATCCGCGGCAGCAGCGCCGCGACGAGCGACACGGTGATCACCGAGTGCGGCAGGATGAACATGAGGTGGGCGTTGGTGTACGCCGTGAGGCCCGCGGGCGTGTCGCCCGCTCCCTGCGACACCGCGTTGACCGACGTGGCCAGGCGCACGATGACGGCGTACGCGAGCTGGTTGACCAGCACCAGCCCGATGGTCCAGGCGGCGAGGCCACCCGCCGTGCGGAGGCCGACGCCCTTCCAGTCGAAGCGTGCGCGGTAGCGGTAGCCGCTGCGCGCGAGCACCGGGACGAGCACGAGCGCCTGCAGCGCGACGCCGAGCGTGGTGCCGACTCCGAGCAGCGTGACCTGCGAGGTCTCGAGCATGCCGTCGGCGCCTGCGCCGGGGCCGGCCACGACCATGAACGCCACGAAGGTGGCGATCGCGATGGCGTTGTTGACCAGCGGCGCGAACATCGGGGCGCCGAACCGACCGCGGCTGTTGAGGACCTGCGACAGCATCGTGTACACGCCGTAGAAGAAGATCTGCGGCAGGCAGAACCGCGCGAACGCGACGGCCAGGTCGAACTGGTCCTGCGTGTACCTCGAGGTGGCGTACAGCCCCACGAGCAGGGGCGCCATGAGCACGGCGAGCACCGACAGGCCGAGGAGTGCGACGCCGACGACCGTGATGAGCCTGTCGGCGTATCCGTCGCCGCCGTCGGCGTCGTCCTGCATGTGGCGGACGAGCTGCGGGATGAAGACCGCGTTGAGCGCGCCGCCGATGATGAGGATGTAGACGACGTTCGGGAGCGTGTTGCCGAGGGTGAAGACGTCGGCCACCACGCCGGCGCCGAGCGCGGCGGCCAGGGCGATGCCACGCAGCACCCCGCCGAGGCGCGAGAACACGGTGCCCGTGCCCATCAGCAGGCTCGAGCGCATGACGCTCGCGCTGGCCCCGGCCTGGTGGGCACCGGAGAGCTCGAGCGGGTCGGAGGTCGGGTCGAGGCCGGGGTTGTCCGCGCCCTCGTCAGGGGTGCCGCCGGCGCGGTCGTCGGTGCGGTCGTCGGTCATTCCGCGCCGCCGTCCCCGGTCTTGGCGGCGCGGGCTGTGCGCAGCCGGCGTACGAGGTTGGCACCGAGCAGCAGGACGAGGATGCCGAACAGCCCCAGCACCACGCCCTGCGCGGCCCGGGCGTACGCCGCGGAGCGCACCTCGGTGGTGGCGGGGGTGCCGAAGAGCTCGCCGTCGGGGCTGAGCAGGGTGATCTCGACGCTGACCGGGCCCGTGCCAAGGACGGTGGCCTGCACCTCGAACGTCTGCTTCTGCCCCGGCGCGATCGTGACGGCGGGGACGTCGTCGGCCTGGAACCGCACCCGCGGAGTGCCCGTGAGCCGCAGGCCCACGCGGGCGGGGCGGTCGAGGTCGTTCGCCACGGTCACGGGGATCACGCCCGACTCCCCGGGCAGGGTCACCGGAGCCCGCGACAGGACGGTCACGGCCGAGGTCTGGTCGTCGATGGTCGTCGTGACCGAGGCGAGCAGCTCGCGTCCGCCCGCGCGGTCACGCCGCCACGCGCCGGACTCGGCACGGGTGAGCGCCGACTCGAGGCCGGTCGTCGCCGTGCCGGTGCCGTCGGGTGCCACCGAGCGCAGGGCCGCGAGTGCGGCGCGCGCATCGCCGACCGCCGACAGGTACGCCTGGGAGAGCTCGGCCGCCTGCGCCGACGCCGGGTAGTCGACCCGCGCCCGCGGGATCTCGCTCGGCGGCGCTGCGACGAGGTCGGCGAGGGCCTGGGGCTCGGACCACGGGCTGGTCAGCGTGGCGACCAGGTCGCGGGTGCTCGTGCTGTCGACCTTCCACCAGAGGTCGGGCGCGACCACGAGGGAGCGGGCGGTGGTGGGGAGCTCCAGCGTCGTCATGGCGATCGCGGCGATCGCGGTCTGCCGGCGTACGACGGGATCGACCAGCGCGGGGTCGACGGCGCGGCGGGGCGCGGCGGCAAGTCGCGACACCGTCGCGTCGGCGAGGGCCGCGCGCAGCGGAGAACCGCCGACGGCGAGGTCGATCGACCCGCTCGGGGTGTACGTGAGGGCGGGCGACACCGGGAAGCTGTCGGCGCCGAGCACCACCACGCGGGCACCCGAGGCGCGGAGGGCGTCGAGGGTGCCGTCGTCGGAGAACCCGCCGATGGGCCACGCCAGCCCGCTGTCGACGGGGACGCCGAGCACGGTCTCGGGCAGGTCTTCGGCCGTGGTAGCGGCGAGGGCCAGGTCGAGGTCGTGGCCCCCGCGGTGCAGGGCGACGACGTCGGGCATGGCGTACGCCGATGCCGTGACGCGCGCTCCGGCCACGAGGGTGCGCAGGCGCGCGAGCCAGTTGGTGGCGTCCGCCGCGTGCTCGCCCTCGACCGTCCCGCCGTCGGATTGACGCACCTCGTAGCCGTCGCTCATGTCCTGGAGCGACTCGAGCAGGGCAGGGTCGACCACCCAGGCGACGCTCTCCGGCGCTGCTGAGGCTGCTTCGAGCAGGCGCCGCAACCGCCCCTCGGCGGCCACCTCCGTGCCCAGGTGGTCGTCGAGGTAGACGCCCGACCCGTCCCGCGACGGCACCGTCGAGAGGGGGAACAGCATCGTCACCCGGGTCGGGTCGACCTGGCCGGGGTCGGGGAACCACGGCAGGAACGTGCGGGTGAAGCCGGTCTGGCGGGAACCGAACCCGTCGTCCTGCACGTCGGCGAGCGACTCGACCCCGAGCACCAGCACGCTGGGAGCCGACGGCGACAGCCCGAGGTCGTCGAACGGGATGCTGATCGAGAAGACCGTGCGCTGACCGGCGGCGAGCTCGGGTGCCACGACCGCCCGGGTGCTCTCGACGGCTATGCCCGTGCGACCGGCGGTGCCCGCGAGGATCTGGTCGATCTCGCCGCGGCTGCGCACGGGCGTCGGCGACAGGCGCAGCCGCACTGCGACGTCGAGGGCCAGGGAGCCGGTGGTGTTCTCGACGTATCCGCCCAGGGTGAGGGTGTCGCCCGGCGCGGGGACGAGCGGCAGCTGGCTGGTGAGGTGGACGGCGAGATCGCCCAGTGCGGCGCCGGCGCTCGACGTGGGGGACGGAGTCGACGGCGACGGTGACGCCGCCTGGCCGGGGGTGGCCGCGATGCCGAGCACCAGCGCCGCCGCGACCGACGCCACGGCAAGGAGCGGGGCCGGCCTGCGATGCGGCCGACGAGTCATGTCGGGTCGCCGAGGTCGACCGGGTCGCCGGGCTCCGGCGTCGTCAGAAGCTTCTCGGCGCGTGCCACGAGGCGGCGCTCGTCGGCGTACGCGAGACGGTCGGCAACCTCCGGGAGCGGCACCCAGGCCACCTCGACGACCTCGATGTCGGCATCGGACAGCTCGCCGCTCACGGCCTCGAGCAGGTAGTGGTGCACCGTCTTGTGCACCCGGCGCTGCTCGGCGACGAACCAGAAGTCGATGACGCCGAGCGGCGCCAGCACCGCCCCGCGGATCCCCGTCTCCTCCTCCACCTCGCGGATCGCGGCGACCTCGGGGGTCTCGCCCTCCTCCACGTGTCCCTTGGGCAGCGACCACACGAGGCGGCCACGGCGGTCGTGCCGCGCGATGAGCGCCGCCCGGGCCACTGGGCCGGTGCGGTCGACGACGAGGCCGCCGGCGCTCGTCTCGTCCACGCGGGCCAGGCGCGCAGGCGCCGGGCGGGGGGTCGGCCTCCCGCCCGCGGGAGGCGCGGGTCGGGGGGTTCCGGGCATAGAGCGAGGATAACCGCGTCCCGCGCTCGCCTAGGCTGTGTCGTCGTGCCCACCGAGTCGTCGCGCTCCACCCGTCGGGACGCATCTGCGCCGGCTGGGCGGGGAGGCGTGTCCGTGCTCGAACCTGCCGAGGCTCTCGCGCTGCTGCGCAGCCGGTCCGAGGTCGTCGAGGAGCTCGGCCACCGCTTCGCCGAGGCTGGGCACGAGCTCGCGCTCGTCGGCGGCCCGGTGCGCGACGCTCTTCTCGGGCGTGTCGGCGACGACTGGGACCTCACCACCGATGCCCGGCCCGAGCGGGTCCTGGAGATCGTCGAGGGCTGGGCCGACACCACGTGGGACGTCGGGATCGCCTTCGGCACGATCGGGCTCCGCAAGGGCGACCACAAGCTCGAGATCACGACGTACCGGGCCGAGGCGTACGACCGCGAGTCGCGCAAGCCCGAGGTGTCGTACGGCACGTCGTTGGACGACGACCTCGTCCGTCGCGACTTCACCGTCAACGCCCTCGCCGTCCGCCTCCCCTCGTGGGAGCTCGTCGATCTCCACCACGGCGTGCAGGACCTGCACGCGGGCGTCCTGCGTACGCCGGGCACCCCGCACGACTCGTTCAGCGACGACCCGCTGCGGATGATGCGCGCTGCGCGGTTCGCCTCCTCGCTCGGTTTCGCCGTGGCGTCCGAGGTGGTCGAGGCGATGACCACGATGTGCGGACGCCTCGCGATCGTGTCGGCCGAGCGCGTGCGCGAGGAGCTCGTGAAGCTCGTGCTCGGCGCACAGCCGCGGGCGGGCCTCACGCTCATGGTCGAGACGGGCCTCGCGCAGCTCGTGCTGCCCGAGCTGCCGGCGCTGGCGCTCGAGGTCGACGAGCACCACCGTCACAAGGACGTCTACGAGCACACCCTGATCGTCCTCGAGCAGGCCATCGCGCTCGAGACCACGCACGAGCCCGTCAGCGGGCCCGACTTCGTGCTGCGCTTCGCCGCCCTCATGCACGACGTCGGCAAGCCCAAGACGCGGCGCTTCGAGGACGACGGCCGCGTGTCGTTCCACCACCACGAGGTGGTCGGCGCCCGGATCACCAAGAAGCGGATGGAGGCGCTGCGCTTCTCGACCGCGGACATCGCCGAGGTGACCGAGCTCGTGGCGCTGCACCTGCGCTTCCACGGCTACGGCGACGGCGACTGGACCGACTCCGCCGTGCGCCGCTACGTCCGCGACGCCGGCGACCAGCTCGCGCGGCTGCACAAGCTGACCCGCGCCGACTGCACGACGCGCAACCGGGGCAAGGCCGCGGCGCTGGCCGCGACGTACGACACGCTCGAGGAGCGCATCGCCCGGCTGTCGGAGGAGGAGGAGCTCGCCTCCATCCGTCCGGCCCTCGACGGCAACCGGATCATGGCGGTGCTCGGCCTCGCGCCCGGCCGTGAGGTGGGCGAGGCGTACCGCTGGCTCCTCGAGCTTCGCCTCGACCAGGGCCCGATGACCGAGGACGACGCCGAAGCAGCCCTGCGTGCCTGGTGGCCCACCCGCTAGAGCGCCATGGCTCAGACGGTCGTGGTCTCGACGGCCGGCTCCAATGAGTCCTCGGGAATCTCGTCGGTGCGCCCGGCGGCGGCAAGCACCTCGATCGCGAACAGGGCCAGCCCCGCCACGACGACGGTCCACAGGATGGTGCTGGCCTTCAGCTGATCCTGGACGAGCAGGACGATGCCGGCGACCACCACGACAGCGAACTGGAGCGGACGCCGCAGCCCAGCGATGAACCGTGCGAGCGGCGCGAGGGGGCCGTTCGCGAGCCGCGCGCCCATGCCGGCGGCGCCGCCGGACAGGGCGCCGCGGGTGGCCGCCGCCGACCCGGTGCCCGAGAGGAACCAGCCGATCACGGCGATCACGAGGCCGAGCGCGAACGCCATGCGTACGGCGATGGCCAGGTACTGCGTCAGGATCGTCCAGAAGGCCTGCTCGGCGAGCGCGAACGGCGTACCGGCGAACGAGTTGCGCAGTTCGTTCTGGCCGAATGCCATGGCGATCGTGAGCGCGATCGCACCGAGCAGGATCGCGACGCCCGTCGCGATGATCATCTTCGGCCGACGCGTGCTGAGGGCGATCGCGACGACGAACATCAGCAGCACGACCCACACCAGCCAGGCGGCGACGGGCTGGCCGATCGTGTAGTAGGTGCGCGCCGCCTCGAGCTGGGGCGAGGTCAGCAGCACGACCTGGCGGTCGGCGATCGGGGGCACCGGGATGTTGGCGGCCCACGAGAGCCCGCGATCGACGAGCTGCTTCTTGACCTCCTCGATGAGGTCGCCGGTGTCCAGCACGATCTGGTCGCCCTGGATGGCCACCGAACCGGTCGGGTTGCCCGAGAGCGATCCGATGAGGGCCTGCTGCGCGCGTCGGTTGATGTCCTCCCACAGCTGGGCGAAGCGCGGGCCGGTGACGAACTTGTCGACCTGCTGGGTGACGAAGTTGTTCACGCCGCCCGCGAGCATGGGGGCGAGCGGTGCGAGCTGGTCGGGCAGCACGGTGGTCAGTCGGTTTCCGGCGTCGATCTGGGTGATGAGGACGTCGCTGATCTTGTCGGCCACTGCCTTCTGGATCGTGGGGTCCTCTGCGAGAGGCGCGACGGTGGCGACGTAGCGCGCCGTGTCGACCACCGTCTTCTGCGCCCAGAAGGCCGTGAGCGCCAGCGGGAACAGGAGCGCGGCGATCACGAGCACCACCCAGGCGGCGATTCCTCGCCCTCGAGCGTTCTTCTGGGTGGTGGTCACTGCGTCGTTCATCGGGTGCCCCTCTCGGCCGTCGGGGCGAGCGTAGGGCCGCGAGAGCGCCGAGCGTGCGATCACGCGGAGCCTGCCTCGATGAGCCTGCGTCGGACTGCACTGCCTCAGCGGGACGGCCGCGAGGGCCGAGCCACCGCGCGGGGCGTGTCAGTCGCCGTCGGACAGGGCCTCAGGGTCGTTGGCGTACGAGCGGGCTGGGTCGCGCCGCTCGGCGGTGAGCGCCCACCAGGAGCCGACCACGGCGAGGGCGACGATCCACGCGCAGACCATGAGCGACTGGCCGGTGGCCGGCGCTACGAACGCCGCCGCCGTGAGGCCGAGCACGATCGCGACGTTGACGCCGACGTCGTAGAGCGCGAAGACGCGGCCGCGGTGGTCGTCCTCGACGTCCTCCTGGACGATCGTGTCGGCGCACACCTTCACGCACTGGCCCGCGAAGCCGATGGCCAGGCCGCCGAGCATCACGCCCGGAACTGTGCCGAGCGCGAGACCGATCGCACCGAGGGTCGCCCCCGACACGAAGGCCAGCGCTTGCCAGCGCACGGTGCCGATCCTGCGCGAGAGCCGCGGAGTGACGACCGCGCCTATGAACGCGCCGGCACCTGCCGCGCCGGTCGCGAGGGTGAGGGCGAGGATCGCCTTCTCGCTGTCGTCGGGGAAGAGCGCGCCGCGGCACTGCAGCACCGTCAGCGCGACCGCGATGCCGAACACGACGCGGTGCACCATCACGAAGCCGATAGCGCGGGCGGCGGGGCGGCGCTCGTTGAGGTGCCGGACCCCCTCCACCATGCCGCGGGCCACGCCGCCGAACGTCTCGGCGTGGGTGTCGTCGTCCGGGCCGAGCTGGTCCGGTCGGAGCCTGCTGGCGACGGTCGAGCCCACGAGGTACGCCGCGACGGCGCACGCCAGTACGACGACCGATCCCCGGTCGCCGCCCCCGGCGAGGTCACGGATGCCGACGCCGAGCAGTCCGCCCGTGACCGACGCGATCGTGCCGGCAGTGGGGGCGATCGCGTTGCCGGTGACGAGGTAGCGGTCCTGCACCACGTGCGGCAGGCCGGCCGAGAGTGCGGCGAGGATGAACCGGTTGACGCCGAGGGCGACGAGCACCGAGACGGCGAGCACGAGGTCGTCGCGGCCGCTCGCGACCACGGCTGCGAGCCCCACGACGAGCACCGAGCGGACGAGGTTGGCGTAGACCAGCACCGAGCGCCGGCGCCAGCGGTCCAGGAAGACCCCGACGAACGGGCCGATGAGGGAGTAGGGCAGCAGCAGGATCGCAAAGGCGACGGCCACCTTGGCCGCAGTCGGCTGGCGCTCCGGGGAGAACAGCACGAACGTCGCGAGGCTCGCCTGCACGAGTCCATCGCCGAACTGACCGGTGAGGCGTGTACCGAGCAGCAGCCGGAACCCGCGCACCCCGAGCACGGCCTTCACCCCGACGCCCCCCGGCCGCCCCGACGCCGCCCCGCCGGACGAGTCGTCCGTGGCCGAGCCCGCATCCGTCATGCGCCGGAACCTACCCGCCCCCTCGGTTCCGGATGAAGGCGACCTTCATCCAACAGAGCCGTACGTACGGGTCAATCATGTGCGCCGTCGACCACAGGGCTTGCAGCGGTGACGGCGACAAACAGGTAGCGCGACGGTCATCACCTACGACCCGCCATACCCCGCGCCACCGATATCACGTACGACCTGCCGTACCCCGCGCCGCCGGGTTCCGCGTGGCGAGGAGCGGGGCCGAGGAACGACGACTCGACGACGGTCATGACGTGCGACCCGCCGTACCCCGCGCCGCCGGTTTCCGCGTGGCGAGGAGCGGGGCCGAGGAACGAGTCCCCGACGACGGTCATCACCTACGACCCGCCGTACCCCGCGCCACCGATATCACGTACGACCTGCCGTACCCCGCGCCGCCGGGTTCCGCGTGGCGAGGAGCGGGGCCGAGGAACGCGGCCCCGACGACGAGCCGCGCCCGGCGCGGGGCCCGGCGACGCGGAGGGCGACGAAGGAGCCCGCAGCTTGGAGCCGGCATGAACACGGAGGCCGGACCCCTGGCGGGATCCGGCCTCCGTGACGTGCGGTGCGAGTGCTGTGTCAGCGCTCGATGGTGCCGGCGATGAAGTCCTCGACGGCCTGCTTGGCCTCGTCGTCGGTGTACTGCACCGGCGGCGACTTCATGAAGTACGACGACGCCGACAGGATCGGGCCGCCGATGCCGCGGTCCTTGGCGATCTTCGCGGCGCGGATGGCGTCGATGATGATGCCGGCGGAGTTCGGGGAGTCCCACACCTCGAGCTTGTACTCGAGCGACAGGGGGATGTCGCCGAAGTTGCGGCCCTCGAGGCGCACGAACGCCCACTTGCGGTCGTCGAGCCACGCGACGTAGTCGGACGGGCCGATGTGCACGTTGCGCGGGTCGATGGGGTCGCGGAGCTGCGAGGTGACCGACTGGGTCTTGGAGATCTTCTTGGACTCCAGGCGCTCACGCTCGAGCATGTTCATGAAGTCCATGTTGCCGCCGACGTTGAGCTGGTACGTCCGGTCGACGGTGACGCCGCGGTCCTCGAACAGCTTCGCGAGCACGCGGTGCGTGATGGTCGCGCCGATCTGGCTCTTGATGTCGTCGCCGACGATCGCGACACCGGCGTCGGCGAACTTCTGCGCCCACTCCGGCGTACCGGCGATGAAGACGGGAAGCGCGTTGACGAAGGCGACCTTGGCGTCGATGGCGCACTGCGCGTAGAAGCGCGCGGCAGCCTCGGAGCCGACGGGCAGGTAGCAGACGAGGACGTCGGCCTGGACCTCGCGGAGGCGGGCGACGACGTCGACCGGCTCGAGCTCGGACTCGGTGACCATCTCGCGGTAGTACTTGCCGAGGCCGTCGTAGGTGTGGCCGCGCTCGACGATCACACCGGTCGGCGGGACGTCGCAGATCTTGATCGTGTTGTTCTGGCTCGCACCGATCGCGTCGGAGAGGTCGAGGCCGACCTTCTTGCCGTCGACGTCGAACGCAGCGACCCACTCGAGGTCGTTGACGTGGTACGGCCCGAACTTCACGTGCATGAGACCCGGGACCGAAGCGGTCGGGTCAGCGTCCTTGTAGTACTCAACGCCCTGGATCAACGACGTCGCACAGTTGCCGACGCCGACGATGGCTACGCGTACCGAACCCATCGGGATTCCTCTCTCACTCACCGTGGGCGGTCGGGTAGATCCCGGCCCCGGACGTGGTGTTCAACCGCTGCCCCGACGGGGCACCGGACTCCTGCAGTTGCTGGGACGTGCGCGGCTCGGAGTCGCGCTCGCTGGCGATGAGCTCGTCGAGCCACCGCACCTCGCGCTCGACGCTCTCGAGGCCGTGCTGCTGAAGCTCGAGGGTGTAGCTGTCGAGCCGCTCGCGGGTGCGCGACAGCGACGAGCGAAGCGCGTCGAGGCGCTCCTCGAGACGGCTGCGCCGTCCTTCGAGGATGCGCAGGCGCACCGACGCCTCGGTGCGGCCGAAGAACGCGAGCCGGACGCCGAAGCGGTCGTCCTCCCACGTGTCAGGGCCGGCCTCGCCGACGAGTGCCTGGAAGTGCTCCTTGCCCTCCGCCGTGAGGCGGTAGACGATCCGTGCGCGCTTGCCGGACAGGCCGGCCGGGTCGCCCTCGCCGTCCTCGACCAGCCACCCGCGGGCGGCGAGGTCCTTGAGGCAGGGGTAGAGCGAGCCGTAGGAGATCGCGTGGAACGTGCCGAGAACGCCCGACAGCCGCTTGCGCAGCTCGTAGCCGTGCATCGGCGACTCGTGGAGCAGACCGAGGACGGCGAGCTCGAGGAGACCGCTGCGCTTGCTTCCGCGCGGTGCCATGAGCCCTCCCTCCGGTCGACTACTGCCTTCGATGTATCGGTGCGATACATCGAATCGGACACTACGTCAGGAACACCAGAGACGCAAACCCCAGCCGTTGTGCCCCCCGTCACCCGCACGTCGCCGTCCGTTGTGACGACGGGGCCAGACGCCCGCAGCTGGAACGGCGGAACCCTCGGCCACCCAGGTGACCGTCCGCCCGCTGGCGTCCCGCCGCAGGTCAGGACGTCGCGGACAGCCGGCTGACCAGGCGCGGGCAGGACGACCGTGCGGACCGGACGGCGGTCGCGACGTACCCTCGTGCGGTGGCATCACCGCGTCACCCCTCGCACCGGGCCACCCGCATCCGCGGGGAGCGTCCGGCCGAACCTTCGCGCTCGGCACCGCTGCCCGAGGCAGAGGACGTCGCCGACCCCGCCCGCCCGCGCGGCCTCGTCGACCACGCGCTCACCCGCCGCGCGGTGCTCGAGCGCATCAAGAACGGCGACGCGATGCTGCGCGACGACCACACCGATGCCGACCCCTACCTCCTGCGCGCGGCCAGGCACCACGGCGAGCCGACCGAGCGGCCGTGCCCCCTCTGCCGCACCGAGGAGCTCGTCCACCTCACGTACGTGTTCGGCGACGAGCTCGGCCCGTTCTCCGGACGCGTGAAGTCCTCGGCCGAGCTCCCCGTGATGGCCTACGAGCACGGGCAGTTCCGCGTGTACGTCGTCGAGGTGTGCACCAACTGCGGCTGGAACCACCTGACGCTGACCTACGTGCTCGGCGACGGCGTACCCCGAAAGCCCCTGCGCAAGCCCCACGACCTCCTGGACTGAGTGCGATGAAGGCCGCCTTCGTTGCCCAGGAGCGAACGATCCGCACCTTCATGTACGCGGGATGTGCGGGCGACGGCTCGCAGACCGGCCGTCGCGCGGTGCCGGTGGCCGCGCGGGTCGCTGTCGGCTTCGGGACCGTGCGCCAGGCGGAGTGACGGCCACCACACGGGGTCGATTTCGGTCTGGGGGCTGAAACCTGGGACCGTCGTAGTACGTCGGACTGGCGGACGGGTTTCAGCCCGTCCGCGCCCGCTTCCCCGAGGATGACCCTGTGAGGATCGACTACCCGCGCGCTGGCAAGACCGGCGTCCGCCGCTGGCTCCCGTCGTGGAAGCAGCTGCTGTCGCTCGTCCTGCTCGGGATCGCCGGCGTCGTCGGTCTCTTCTTCTTCCTGCTGTGGCGCACGACGGTCCCCGAGCCGAACGAGGTCGCGACGGCGCAGACCTCGATCGTCTACTGGAACGACGGCACCACCGAGCTCGGCCGCATCGGCGACGCGAACCGCATCTCGGTGCCGCTGTCACAGGTGCCGCTCGACACGCAGCACGCGGTGCTCGCAGCGGAGGACCGCGAGTTCTACGAGCACGGTGGCTTCTCGCCGGCGGGCATCGGACGCGCGATCTGGAACAACGTCTCCGGCGGCAGCCTCCAGGGCGGCTCGACCATCACCCAGCAGTACGCGAAGAACGCGTTCCTGACCCAGGAGCGCACGCTGTCGCGCAAGGCCCAGGAGATCCTGCTCGCCGTCAAGCTCGAGACGACGGTGTCCAAGGACCAGATCCTCGAGGACTACCTCAACACCATCTACTTCGGCCGCGGCGCCTACGGCATCCAGGTCGCGTCGCAGCAGTACTTCGGCCGCAACGTCGAAGACCTCACCCTCGGCCAGTCGGCTGCGCTCGCGTCGATCATCCGCTCCCCCGGCAACTACGACCCGGCAGACGAGGCGAACGTCGAACGCCTCAAGGGACGCTGGACCTACGTGCTCGACGGCATGGTCACCAAGGGCTGGATCACGCCGGAGCAGAAGGCGTCCGCGAACTTCCCGAAGTTCAAGACGCCCAAGCCCGCGAACAAGTTCGCCGGCACCAACGGCTACCTCCTCGACACCGTCGTGAAGGAGCTCGCCACCAAGGGCATCACCGAGGACGAGCTCAACCGCGGCGGTCTGCGCGTCGTCACCACGTTCGACAAGAAGGCCCAGGGCGCGGCGGTCGAGGCCGTGCGCAACCAGGGTCCGAAGACCGGGACCGCCGGCCTGCGCATCGGCCTTGCCGCCGTACGTCCAGGAACCGGAGAGGTCGTCGCCATGTACGGCGGCGCGGACTTCCTGAAGAACCAGGTCAACAACGCCACCCAGGCCATCGGCCAGGCGGGCTCGACCTTCAAGCCGTTCGCCCTCGCGGCCGCGGTGGAGAAGGGCCTCGCGCTCGACTCGGTCTGGAACGGCAACAGCGGCATCGAGATCGACGGCTACAAGGTCAACAACTACGGCGACCGCTCGTACGGCGACATCACCCTGCTGTCGGGCACCGAGAACTCCGTCAACTCCGTGTACGTCGCCGTCTCGAAGGAGACCGGCTACGACGCCGTCGTCGACTCGGCCAAGCGCGCGGGCATCCCGGAGGACACGCCGGCTCTGGAGCCGGTGCGCTCGGTCGCGCTCGGCGTCGCCTCGCCGCACGTCATCGACATCGCCGACGCCTACGCCACGTTCGCGGCGCGCGGTCAGCAGGCGTCGTACACGGTGCTCCTCGAGGTGCGCGGCGGCAACGGTGGCCTGCTCTTCAAGCTCGACTCATCGCCCAAGCAGGCCTTCACCTCCGACACCGCCGACGTCGTGAACTACGCCCTGCGCAAGGTCGTGACCGACGGCACCGGCAAGACCGCCCTGGGTCTCGGCCGACCGGTGGCCGGCAAGACCGGTACGACGAACGAGAACAAGTCGGCGCTCTTCGCCGGCTACACGCCCGAGCTTGCCGCCGCGGTGATGCTCACCAAGGACGGTCCTGACGGCCTGCCCGTGACCCTGTCCGGAGTAGGTGGCCTGTCGTCGGTCACTGGTGGCTCGTTCCCGGCGGCGATCTTCACGGCGTTCATGAAGGGCGCCCTCGATGGACTGCCGGTGCAGCAGTTCACCGAGCCGACGAGCCTTCCCACGGCCAGCCCGACCGTGACCGTGAGCCCCACCGTCTCGCCGACCGTCACGCCCACCGAGACGCCGACCCCGACCGTCACGCCCACCGAGACGCCGACCCCGACCGTGACGCCGTCCGACACGCCTGCCCCGTCGCTGCCACCGAGCCCGGTCGGCGGCAGTCCGGCCGCGTCGCCGTAGCGGACCGCGACATGTCGTCGGGTCGGACACGGAACGCACGCGGACCTGCGCGACGTCGTAGGGCACGATGACGACCGTGCCCGAGAACGACGCCACCGACCCCGGCCTGCCTCGCGTCCCTGAGGCGGGCTCGGCCGTGAGCCCTGCGGGGTCGCCGTTCGAGGCGATGTCGTCGTCGGCGCACAGCCACGCGGCGACCGCGCTGCTCGACGACGACGCCGGCAGCGGAGGCATCACCCTCCCGTCCGAGCAGGACCCGCTCGTAGCCGCCGCCACCGAGCGGATCGGTGGCCCGCTCGGACGCAGGGTGCGCGGCTTCGCCGGCTTCTGGTCGCCGATGCGGGTGCTCGTGATGCTGACGACGTTCTCGTTCGTGCTGGCCTACCTGCAGAAGCTCCCGTGCCGCCTCGAGAACTTCAGCGGTGACGCGTCGTACACCCGCCTCTGCTACAGCGACATCCCGCCCCTGTACGGCGGACGCGGCTTCGCGGAGGGACTCTTCCCGTACCTCACCAGCGGTGGTGACCGGCCGCTGGAGTACCCCGTCCTCACCGGCTATTTCATGCAGCTGGCGTCGTGGCTCACCGGTTCGAACGGCAGCGTGGGCGAGCGGTCGGTGGGGTTCTTCGACTGGAACGCCCTGCTGCTGTTCGTGTGCCTCATGGTCACCGTGATCGCGACCGCGCTGACCGTGCGCCGCCGCCCGTGGGACGCCGCGATGGTGGCGCTCGCGCCCTGCACGATCCTCTGCCTGCTCATCAACTGGGACATGCTCGCCGTCGCGCTCACCGCGGTCTCGATGCTGCTCTGGTCGCGCTCGCGGCCGTTCTGGTCGGGCGTGCTGCTCGGGCTCGCGATCGCCGCGAAGTTCTACCCCGTGCTGCTGCTCGGTCCGCTCTTCCTGCTCTGCCTGCGCGGCGGCAAGCTCAAGGAGTACGCCGGCCTCCTCGGCGGGACGGCCGCGGCCTGGGCCGTGGTGAACGTGCCGATCATGCTGGCGAACTTCGACGGGTGGGCCGAGTTCTACCGGTTCTCCAACGAGCGCGGCGCCGACTGGGGATCGATCTGGTACATCTTCCTGGCGCTCGGCCACCCCGTTCCGCCGGGATCGGTGAACAACCTCGCCATCGGGATCCTCGGGGTGCTCTGCGTCGGGATCACGCTGCTCGCGATGGTTGCGCGTCGCCGTCCGCGCTTCGCGCAGCTGGCGTTCCTCGTCGTCGCGGCGTTCTGCATCACGAACAAGGTCTACTCACCGCAGTACGTGCTCTGGCTGATCCCGCTCGCGGTGATGGCCCGGCCGCGCTGGCGCGACTTCCTCATCTGGCAGGTCGGCGAGGTGCTCTACTTCGCCGCCATCTGGTACTTCCTCCTCGGCTACGGCAACGACAACAACAAGGCGCTGCCCGAGGGGTGGTACGTCGCGGCGATCCTCGCGCACGTCGCTCTCACGCTGTGGTTCGCGGCGATGATCGTGCGCGACATCCTGCGCCCCGAGTACGACCCCGTGCGCAGCGACGGCCGTCCCGAGCACGAGGACGATCCGGGCGGCGGGGTGCTGGACGGCGCCGACGACTGGTTGGCACCGCGCTGGGCCACGACGTCCGACGAGCCCGAGACCGTCGGCGCCCACAGCGGCCTGCACAGCGCCCACGACGACCGCGCCTGACCCTCCCGCTCGTCGTCGGCACCGACAGCGGCCTGCACAGCGCCCACGACGACCGCGCCTGACCCTCCCGCTCCTCGGTGGCCTGCCCCGTCGTCGCGGCGATGGGCACCTAGGGTCGAACCCATGACGGCAACGATCGGCGTGGTCTTCCCGCCCTGGTACCCGCCCGAGCAGCTGCGCGACGCCGCGCGCGCGGCCGAGGACTCCGGCGTCGACCAGCTGTGGCTGTGGGAGGACTGCTTCAAGGAGAGCGGCATCGCGGCCGCCTCGGCGTGCCTCGCCTGGACCGAGCGGCTCACCGTCGCGATCGGCCTGGTGCCGGCGCCGCTGCGCAACGTCGCGCTGCTCGCGATGGAGGTGGCCACCCTCGAGCGGCTGTTCCCCGGCCGGTTCGTGCCGGTGGTCGGGCACGGCGTGCAGAGCTGGATGGCACAGGTCGGCGGCCGGGTGGAGTCGCCGCTGACGCTGCTGCGCGAGTACGTCGTGGCGCTCGACCATTTGCTCGCGGGCGAGACCGTGACGACCTCGGGCCGGTACGTGTCGCTCGATGCCGTCGCCCTCGACTGGCCGCCGCAGCAGCCCGTGCCCGTGCTCGGCGGCGGGGTCGGACCGCGCACGCTCGAGCTGCTCGGCGAGGTCGCGGCAGGTGTGCTCCTCGACTCGCGCAACTCGCCGTCCGAGGTCGTCGCCGCGCTCGAGGTGGTGGACGCCGGTGCGCACCGGGCGGGTCGGGAGCGCCCGCCCATCTCGCTGCTCGTCCTGGCCGTCCGCGGCGACTCCTCGCGCGAGCGCCTCGCGTCGTACGTCGGCGAGCTGTCGGGCGATCCCGCAACCGAGAAGGGCCTCGCGGGCGACGCCGCGACCGTCGCCGCCGGCGTACGCCGCTTCGCCGAGGCGGGAGTCGACACGGTGGTGCTGTACCCGCCCGAGGACGAGCCCGACGTCGTCGGCTGGATCCGCTGGATCGGCGACGAGGTGCGCCCCCTCGTCTGACC
>JBBQAY010000032.1:0-31817 GCA_038316965.1 Candidatus Nanopelagicales bacterium | reverse complement strand
CGTCGCTCCAGCGCGGCGCGAAGTCGTCGCACGCGGAGCACGGGATGTGGCGGGCCGGGTCCTGGCGCACGGCCCGGACGACGGCGACCACGGCGAGCGCCACGGTCGCGAGCAGCAGGAGCAGGAACAGTGTGGTCGTGGTCATGGCAGTAATCCTGCCTACACAGCGATCCTGCCGACAGTGGCAGGATAGACACTACTCGTAGACTTTCTGCCAGCACTCGTGCATCCTCGTCCCATGTCCGCACCAGCCCGTGACGTCGTCGCCCTCCTCGTCGGCGAGACGTACGCACCGTTCGAGCTCGGAGTCGTCTACGAGGTGTTCGGCGTCGACCGCACCGGCGACGGCGTTCCGGCGTTCGACTTCGCCGTGGCCTCGGTGCACGAGCGCGTGCACGCGTCGTACGGCGGCATGGACCTCCTTCCCGAGCACCGTCTCGACCGCGTCGCGACCGCCGACATCGTGTGCATCCCGGCGCTCGGGCTCGACAAGGAGCCCGAGGTCGACCTCGTCCTCGCGCCCGACGTGATCGAGGCGCTGCAGGCAGCGGTCGCGCGCGGGGCCCGCATCCTCACCGTGTGCTCCGGCTCGTACGTCGCCGCTGCAGCCGGGCTGCTCGAGGGGCGCAAGGCCACCACGCACTGGCGGTACGTCGAGGACTTCGCGCGGCGCTACCCGAGCATCGACGTGCAGCCCGACGTCCTCTACGTCGAGGACGGCCAGATCCTCACGAGCGCCGGCACCGCGGCCGGCATCGACCTCTGCCTGCACGTCGTGCGGCAGGACTACGGCTCCCGCGTGGCGAACGCGATCGCCCGGCGCATGGTCGTTCCTCCGCACCGCGACGGCGGCCAGGCGCAGTACGTCGCGCTCCCCGTCCCGGTCACGAGCGAGGACGGCCTCGGCCCCACGCTCGACTGGATGCTCGCTCACCTCGACCAGGAGATCGGCGTCGACGACATGGCGCAGCACGCGCTCATGAGCCCTCGCACGTTCGCCCGGCGCTTCCGCGAGGAGACCGGAACGACGCCGTACTCGTGGCTGATCTCGCGACGGGTCGACCTCGCGAGCCGCCTGCTCGAGGACACCACGCTCGGCGTGGACGAGATCGCGTCGAAGGTCGGCTTCGGCTCCGGCACCGTCCTGCGCCACCACTTCGGCCGGATCCGCGGCACGTCACCGCTCGCCTACCGGCGCGCGTTCTGCTGCATAGCCGACGACGACGCAGCCCAGACCGCCTGAGCCGCAATGGTTATCCGGATGAGGGTGCCCCTGGTTGCCCTAGAGGCAACGATTGCTCCCCACCGGCGCCGCTAGCAGCTTCTCGGCGTCACTCGCGGGCGCGGGCTCGCCCCTCGCGGGTCATGCGTGCCCAGCGCTTGCGCTCCTCGGACGCGAGCCTTGCGTCCTGCTTGCGCGCGAGGTACGCGAGCTCGCGCTGGAGCTTGCGCCACGACTCGAGGCGTGCCTCGTCGAGCTCGCCAGACTCGGCGGCGGCGAGCACCGCGCAGCCGGGCTCGGTGTGGTGGCCGCAGTCGGAGAACCGGCAGAGCGCCACGAAGGAGTCGACGTCGGCGAAGGTCGCATCGAGCGCGTCCTCGTCGGCCCACAGCACGAGCTCGCGCATGCCCGGCGTGTCCAGCACGAGCCCGCCGCCCGGCAGCGGGACAAGATGGCGCGCGGACGTCGTGTGCAGGCCGCGGTGGTCCGAGCGCACCGCAGTCGTCGCGAGCAGGTCGTGCCCGACCAGCGCGTTGACGAGCGTCGACTTGCCCGCGCCGGACGGGCCGATCGCCGCACCGGTCACACCCGGGGGCATGAGCGCCCGCACCTCGTCGAGACCGTCGCCGTCGTACGACGACACCGCGAGCACCTCGACGCCGAGCGCGACGCCGCGCACCTCGGCGAGGGTCTCGGCGACGTCGCCGTGCAGCAGGTCGGACTTCGTGACGACCACGACCGGCGTCGCGCCTGACTCCCAGACCACGGTCAGCTCGCGCTCGAGGCGTCGGGCGTTGAGGGAGTGAGCGGGCGCGCAGACGAGTACGACGTCGACGTTGGCCGCGATCACCTGCTCGACGGTGCGCTGGCCCGCCTGCTTGCGCACCAGCGACGTGCGCCGCGGCAGCACGGCCTCGATCAAGGGGTCGTCGACACTTCCCGCGAGCAGCACCCAGTCGCCCGCGACGGGGAGCGACCGAGGCTCAGCGCGCAGCCGACCACGGACGCCGACGCTGTGCTCGGCGAGGCCGTCGTGCACGCGCCACACGTCGCGGCCCTGCAACGTGACGCGCGCGGGGCGTCCGCTCGGGAGAGCGTCGGGGAGGAGAGAGGAATCCCAGCCGAGGTCGGACAGGGAGTGGACGTTAACGGACACGGTGACTCCATCGAGGGGCGCGCAGCAGCGCGCGGGGGTCGGGGAGACCGGGTCGGGCGGGAGGTACGACGAGCGAGAACGGCTCAGCCGCAAGGAGTCCCGGGGACGCCGGCAGGGGTTCGGGCAGCCATGACGTCCTCCTCGGGGTGCGGCGCCGGTCGACGCTCTCTTCGACCTCACGTTAGACCTGCCGGCCGCCCGCCGTCTCCCCGGTTTCGCGTCGCGCTCAACCGGGGTTTCCCCGCCGCAGAAGGAGTAGACAGGACGAGTGAGCAACGACGCTGTCATCGACGTCCACGGGCTCATCAAGAGCTTCGGCACCACCCGGGCCCTCGACGGCCTCGACCTCGTGGTCGAGCGCGGCGAGACGCACGGCTTCCTCGGCCCGAACGGCGCCGGCAAGACGACGACCCTGCGGGTCCTGCTCGGCATGCTGCGCGCCGACGCCGGCTCGGCGACGCTGCTCGGGGGCGACCCCTGGACCGACGGCGTCGCGCTGCACTCCCGACTCGCCTACGTGCCCGGCGACGTCTCGCTCTGGCCGAGCCTCACCGGCGGCGAGACGATCGACGTCCTCGGGCGCCTGCGTGGCCGGGTCGACGCCGCCCGGAGGGATCGGCTCGTCAACGCCTTCGCGCTCGACCCTTCGGTGAAGGTGTCGGCGTACTCCAAGGGCAACAAGCAGAAGGTCGCGCTCGTCGCCGCTCTCGCTGCCGACGTCGAGCTCTACGTGTTCGACGAACCGACCGACGGCCTCGACCCGCTGATGAGCGAGGTGTTCCGCGACGAGGTCGCGGCTCTCCGGGCCGCAGGACGCACGATCCTGCTGTCGAGCCACGTTCTCGCCGAGGTGGACGCCGTGTGCGACCGGATCTCGATCGTGCGGGCGGGCCGCATCGTCGAGTCGGGCCTGCTGGCGGATCTCCGCCACCTGCAACGGATGTCGGTCGTGGCGGTGACGAGTCACGAGCTGCACGGGCTCGAGGACGTCACCGGCCTGCACGACGTGTCGTACGTCGACCGCACGCTGCGGTGCACGGTGGAGCCGGCGGGCCTCGCCGACCTTCTCACCCACCTCACGGCGGCGGGCATCGTCAGCCTCGAGAGCCGACCGCCCACGCTCGAGGAGATGTTCCTCCGGTACTACGACCAGGCCGGGGCATGAGCGCCACCACGGCACCGACGCGCCTGGCGCTGCTGACCCTGCCGGCACCGGCGTCGTCGTTCGCGGGCACGAGCACGCTGCTCCGGCTGGCGCTGCGCCGCGACCGCGTCCGCATCCCCGTCTGGGCGCTGTTTGCCGCGCTGCTCACGATGTCGGTCGCGACGTCCTGGGACCGCCTCTACCCGACGGCCGAGGACCGGCTCGGGCTCGCGGCGTCGCTTGCCGCCGACCCCACGCTGTCGGCGATCCTCGGCCCGCTGTTCGACCCGCTCACCACCGGTGGGCTGACTGCCTGGCGCAGCGGCGCGGGCATGCTGCTGACGCTCGGGCTCGTCGTGTCGTTCCTCGTCGTACGCCATTCGCGCGCCGACGAGGTGGAGGGCCGCGGCGATCTCATCCTCGGCGGACCCGTCGGGCACGCCGCTCCGCTCGCGGCCGCTCTGCTCTCGGCTGCCGCGCTGCTCGGACTCTTCGCCGTCGTCTGCGCCGTGCTCCTCACCGCCGTCGGCGCCGGGCTCGTCGGCTCGATCGCCTTCGCGTTCACCCAGGCGTTGGCGGCGCTGGTGTTCGCAGCGGTGGCGGGCGTGACCGCGCAGATGGCCCGCACCTCGCGCGGGGCGAACGGGCTCGCCGGCCTCGTCGTCGGCGCTGCTTTCCTCATCACGTCCACCGGCAACGGCCAGGAGGGTGGGAGCCCGCTGCAGTGGCTGACGCCGTTCGGCTGGGCGCAGCAGACCCGCGCCTACGCCGACGAGCGGTGGTGGCTGCTCGGCCTCTCTCTCCTTGTGGCCGTGGGAATCGCGCTCGTCGCCCTCCACATCGCGGCACGACGTGACGTCGGCGACGGCCTCATCGCGCAGCGCACAGGTCGACGTACGGCGGCCTCGTGGATCACCGGCCCCGTGACGCTCGCCTGGCGGCTCGGTCGTACGAGCCTCGTCGTGTGGGCGATCGCGTTCGCCGTCCTCGGTGCCGTCGAGGGCTCGATGCTGAACACCTCGGTCGACCTCGTCGCGAAGAACCCTGGTCTGGCCGACGTGCTGCGCAAGCTCGCGGGAGGCACCACCAGCCTCGAGGACGCGTTCCTCGTCACGATGACCGGGCTCTTCGGCCTTGTCGCAGCCGGCTACGGCATCTCGACCGTGCTGCGGCTGCGCTCTGAGGAGGAGGACGGCCGCGCCGAGCTGCTGCTCTCGGGGTCGCAGACGCGCACGTCGTGGCTGATGGGCCACGGAAGCGTCGCGCTGATCGGCTCGACGATCCTGCTCGCCGTCGGCGGTCTGTCGTTGGGGGCGGTGTTCGGCGCGCCGGGCGGCGACGTGGTCGGCCAGGCGTGGAGGGCCCTGCTGGCCACGCTGCTCTCAGCACCCGCCGTCTGGCTCGTGGTCGCCGTACCTCTCGCGCTGATCGGCGTCCTGCCCCGCTTGGCCGCCGTCGTCGCCTGGGTCGTCCTCGTGTGGTGCGTGCTCGCGGGCTACTTCGGCGTCATCCTCGGGCTTCCCGACTGGCTCACCCAGACCTCGCCGTTCGGCCACGTGCCGCTGTGGCCCGCCGTGCCCATGCGCTGGACGCCGGTGCTCCTGCTCACCGCGGCCACCGTGGCGCTCCTCGCCGTCGCCCTGACCGGACTGCGCCGCCGCGACGTCCCCCGCTGAGGTCCGCGCCGTCCGCGAGTTACTGCCCAAAGTGGGGCTTTGGACGCCGCGATTACCCCACTTTGGGCAGTAACTCGAGGCTCTGACCTGCGGCGACACGCTGTTCGCGGATTCGTGACCGGACTGGCCTTGCCAGAGTTACCGGCGGGTAGCATCATGGGTTACCGACGGGTAACCGCCAGTCGCTCCAGCGCTGGCTGAACACGGGAGACCGCCATGAGCCACTACAAGTCCAACCTGCGCGACATCGAGTTCAACCTCTTCGAGGTCTTCGGTGCGCAGGAACGGCTGGGCCACGGCCCGTTCCACGACATGGACGTCGAGACCGCGCGCCACACGTTGATCGAGGTCGAGCGCCTCGCCACGGGCCCGCTCGCCGCCTCGTTCGTGGACGCCGACCGCAACCCGCCCGTCTACGACCCCGCCGCGTGCACCGTGACGATGCCCGAGGGCTTCAAGGCGTCGTACAAGGCGCTCATGGACTCCGGCTTCTGGAGCCTCGACCTCCCCAAGCACCTCGGTGGACCGGGTGCGCCGCCATCGCTGCGCTGGGCCGCGAGCGAGCTCATGCTCGGCGCCAACCCCCCGGCGTTCATGTTCATGTCGGGCCCCGGCTTCGCCGCCATCCTCGACCACCTCGGCAACGAGGAGCAGAAGCGGATCGCCGAGATCATGATCGAGCGTCAGTGGGGCGCCACGATGGTGCTCACCGAGCCCGACGCCGGATCCGACGTCGGTGTCGGACGCACCAAGGCCGTGCAGCTGCCCGACGGCACCTGGCACCTCACCGGTGTGAAGCGGTTCATCACCTCGGGCGAGCACGACATGACCGAGAACATCGTCCACCTCGTGCTGGCTCGGCCCGAGGGCGCGCGCGGCGGCACGAAGGGTCTCTCGCTCTTCGTCGTCCCGAAGTACCACTTCGACCACCAGACCGGCGAGCTCACCGGTGAGCGCAACGGCGTCTACGCCACCAACGTCGAGAAGAAGATGGGCATCAAGGTCTCCACGACCTGCGAGCTCACCTTCGGCGACAAGGAGCCCGCGGTCGGCTGGCTCGTCGGTGACGCGCACGACGGCATCGCCCAGATGTTCAAGGTGATCGAGTACGCCCGGATGATGGTGGGCACCAAGGCGATCGCGACGCTGTCGACCGGCTACCTCAACGCCCTCGACTACGCGAAGAATCGCGTGCAGGGCGGCGACCTCGCCGAGTTCGCCGACAAGGACGCCCCTCGCGTCACCATCACCCACCACCCCGACGTACGCCGCAGCCTCATGCTGCAGAAGGCGTACACCGAGGGCATGCGCGCGCTCGTGCACTACACGGCGTGGTGGCAGGACCAGGTCGAGCTCAACCGGCTCGGCGGCGAGGCAGAGGTCGATCTCGACCTCGCCGAGCGCGTCAACGACCTGCTGCTCCCGATCGTCAAGGGTGTCGGCTCCGAGCGCTCGTACGAGCAGCTCGCGCAGTCGCTGCAGACCCTCGGCGGCTCGGGCTTCCTGCAGGACTACCCGATCGAGCAGTACATCCGCGACTCCAAGATCGACACCCTCTACGAGGGCACGACCGCGATCCAGGGCCTCGACCTGTTCTTCCGCAAGATGGTGCGCGACCAGTTCCAGGCGCTCACCCGGGTGAGCGGCGAGATCCAGGACTTCGCCAAGGGCGACGCCGGCAACGGCACCATCGCCCAGGAGCGCGAGATGCTCGGCAAGGCGCTCGAGGACGTGCAGGGCATCGTGGGGACGCTCGGTGGCTACGCCATGAAGTCCCAGCAGGACAAGACCGAGCTCTACAAGGTCGGTCAGCACACCACCCGGCTTCTCCTGTGCCTCGGCGACCTCGTCATCGGCTGGCTGCTGCTGCGTCAGGCAGCGATCGCCGTCGAGGCGCTGGCCGCGGGCGGCGTCTCGGAGAAGGACCAGCAGTTCTACACCGGCAAGATCGCAGCGGCGAAGTTCTTCGCGGCGCAGCGCTTCCCGCTGCTCACCGCCGAGCGCACGATCGCCGAGGCCGCCGACAACGACCTCATGGATCTCGACGAGGCCGCCTTCTAGGCGACATCGCCGTACGCGCGCGACTGCCCGCATCCAGGCAGCGCGCAGCAGACCGAGGCCGGACCCTTACCTGGGTCCGGCCTCTGTCATGTTCAGCGGCCGCCAGCTGCGCGCAAGCCCGGCCGGTCGTCGGGCCGTGCGCGGGCCTCAGCGTGGGCGCGACGGTCGTCGAGGTGCTTCCCGACGACGAGAGCCGCCAGGGCCAGAGTCAGCAGCACGAGAGCGATCATGAACTGATCTTCGGCAGCCTCGTCGGCTGTTCTTGAGCAGCAGCAGACCTGGGAGGATGACGCCGTGGACCACGGACGACGCGATGCGCTGCTGACGCGCGACGTGGTCCTCGCGCTGCGGCTGCTCAGGTCTGGCGGCCTCGTGGCTCTTCCGACCGAGACGGTCTACGGCCTCGGAGCCGACGCCGAGGACACAGCCGCCGTCGCGCGCGTGTACGCCGCCAAGGGTCGGCCGACCGACCATCCGCTCATCGTCCACCTCGCCGAAGGCACCATGATCGACGACGGCTGGGCCGTCGATATCCCTTCCTACGCAAGGCTTCTGGCTGCTGCACGCTGGCCCGGGCCGCTGACTCTGGTTCTGCCCCGCGGGCCCCGCGCCGGCCATCACGTGACGGGCGGTCAGGAGACGGTCGGCCTCCGCGTTCCCTCGCACCCGGTCGCGCACGCGCTCCTCGCTGAGTTCGGTGGCGGCATCGCCGCGCCGAGCGCGAACCGGTTCGGGCGGGTGAGCCCGACCGACGCCGCACACGTCCTCGACGAGCTGGCCGACGTGCTCGAGCCTGGGAGAGATGCCGTGCTCGACGGCGCGAGCAGCGACGTCGGAGTCGAGTCGACCATCATCGACTGCACGGGCGGCCACCCGCGGCTCCTGCGTCCTGGCGCGATCGGCGTCGAGGAGATCGAGGCCGTGACGGGCCTCGACGTCGTGGCCGCGGATTCCACGGTCCGCTCGCCCGGCTCTCTCGCGGCCCACTACGCACCGAGCGCCCAGGTGCTGCTCGTCGATGCCGAGGGAGTCGTGGCTGCCGCGGCCACCGCCACCGCACCGGTGGCGCTGCTGGCGCCGGCCGGCGTACCGACGCCTGCCGGTGTACGCCGACTGGCCGCACCCGGCGACTCCGCGGCGTACGCCCGGGCCCTGTACGCCGCCCTGCGCGAGGCTGACGCCGCGGGCATCGCCACCGTGATGACGGTGGCACCCGTGGGCGGCGCCCTGGCCGACGCCGTCCTCGACCGCCTGCGTCGGGCAGCCACCGGGTCTGCCCGCTGACCGCCTCCCGGCACGGAGTTCTCGGTGGCGCATCCTGATATCGTTAGTTATGCTAACGAACATGTCTTCCAGCCCCGCCGTCACCACCGACCTGGCGCACGACCTCCGCCTCGCCACGATGCGCCTGGCCCGACGCCTGCGACAGCAGCGTGCCGACCATGGAGTGCCGCTCGGGCAGATCAGTGTGCTCGCCACCCTCGACCGGCTCGGCCCGCTCACACCGGGTGCGCTGGCGCAGCACGAGCAGGTCCGCCCACCCACCATGACCAAGGTGCTGGCCAACCTCGCCGAGGCCGGGTACGTCGACCGCGTCGCCGACCCGACCGACGGCCGTCAGCAGGTCGTATCCCTCACTCCGCGGGCTCAGAAGATGTTGCGCGAGGACCGCCGTCGTCGCGACGAGTGGCTCGCCGCTCTCCTCATCGACCTCACCGCCGAGCAGCGCCAGGCCCTTGCCGTGGCCCTCCCCGTGCTGGAGGTGCTTGCCGACTCGTGACCCCCATGTTCCGCGCACTCGAGGTGCGCAACTACCGCCTCTACTTCGGCGGGCAGATCCTGTCGAACGCCGGCACCTGGATGCAGCGGGTGGCGCAGGACTGGCTCGTGCTCGACCTGTCGGGCTCCTCCGGCATCGCCCTCGGCATCACCACCGGGCTGCAGTTCCTGCCCTACCTGCTGTTCTCACTGTGGGGCGGCACGCTCGCCGACCGCATGCCGCGACGCCGACTGCTCGTCATCACGCAGGCGGCGATGGGGCTGCTGGCGATCCTGCTCGGAGTCGTCGCACTCGCCGGGCTCGCCACCGTCTCGCTCGTCTACGTGCTCGCCTTCGCGCTCGGCGTCGCCTCCGCCTTCGACAACCCGGCCCGGCAGGCGTTCGTCAACGAGATCGTCGGCAAGGACTCGCTCTCGAACGCGATCGCCCTCAACAGCGCCTCGTTCAACCTCGCCCGCCTGGTCGGACCGGCCCTCGCCGGTGTCCTCGTCGCCGTCCTCGGCAGCGGCTGGGTCTTCGTGCTCAACGGGCTGTCGTTCGCGGTCACGATCGCCGCTCTGATGGCGATGCGCACCTCCGAGCTTCGACCCGTGCGTCGGCAGGAGGGCACGGTCAAGCTCCGGCAGGGGCTCGCCTACGTGCGCCGCAACGCCGACATGGTGCTCGCCCTGTCGCTCGCGTTCGTCGTGGCCACCTTCGGCCTCAACTACCAGATGACCATGGCGCTCATGGCACGGCTGGAGTACGACGTCGGCGCCGAGGCGTTCGGCATCATGTCGACCGCCCTCGCGGTCGGCGCGTTGGCCGGGTCGCTGCTTGCCGCTCGGCGAGTGGTCGTACCGCTGAGGCTCGTGGTGATCTCTGCGCTCGTCTTCGGCTGTGTCGAGGTCGTGGTCGGATTCGCCCCGACGTACCTCTCGATCCTGCTTCTGCTCCCCTTCGCCGGCATCACCGCCATGACGTTCACGACGTCCGTGCAGACCTACCTGCAGAGCCGCAGCGAGGGCTGGGTGCGCGGACGCGTCATGGGCGTCTACACCCTGGTGTTCTTCGGAGGTACGCCGATCGGCGCCCCGATCATCGGCTGGGCGGCGGAGCAGTACGGCCCTCGCTCCGGCCTCATCGGCGGCGGACTGCTCACGGTCTTCTTCAGCGCGATCGCCGCGACCGTCTACCTGCGTCGGCGCAGGATGCGCGAGGCCGCGGCCGGCGGAGCCAGCGAGTCGGCACCGCAGATCATGAGCGCCGAGGAGCCGCTCACCACTGCACCCGGGCCGCCGCCCACGCTCTGACGGCGGACGGTCCGACGGCGCCTGACGAACGGCTTCGGCGCCAGGACCTGGCAGATCGGCGCAGCCCCGGACTCCCAGGCGTCCTAGGCTCTGGGCCGTGACGAGCAACGCCCCCGAGGCCCCCCCTGCCATCGACGACGCCGACGCCGACGGCGGCGGAGACTCGATCGAGCCGACCGGTTCCGCAGCGCGGCGCCCCGCGTGGAAGCGGCTCAACTTCCTCGGTGTCTTCTTCGCCGTCACGACCTTCGGCTGGGCGCTCACGCCCTCGCTGCTTCCTCGGCCCTGGATCTTCGAGGGTGTCATCGCCGGCCTCGGCGCGGCGCTGGGCTACGGCATGGGCTGCCTCATCAGCTGGCTCCTGCGACTCACCCCGCTGCGCGAGCGGTCCGCACGCGTCAAGGCCTTCGCCTGGCGCGCGCTGGCCGTGTGGGTGCCGATCGCGGTCGCGGTCAACCTGCTCGCGGGTACGTACTGGCAGAACGGCGTCCGCGAAGCCGTCGGCTTCGAGGACGAGGGCTACGGCTGGGCGGTCGTCGTAGGCCTCGTGGCCGCGGTGTTCGCCGTCCTCGGCGTGCTCGCGGGTCGAGGGCTGCGCCGCGCCACCCGTTGGATCGGGCACCGCCTGTCGCGATGGGTGCCGGCTCCCGTCGCGTTCATCATCGCCGCGCTCGTCGTCACGCTCGTGATCTACCTCGCGGTGACCGACGTACTGCTCAAGGGCTTCTCGGCCCTGATGAACAACGTCTACTCCGGCACCAACGCCACCACCCAGCCCGGGATCGCCCAGCCTCAGGTGCCCGAGCGCTCCGGGTCGCCCGACTCCCTGGTCGCGTGGGACACCCTCGGCATGGAGGGGCGCAACTTCGTCGCGCGCGATCCGCGACCAGGCGATCTGCAGGAGTTCTCCGGCCGCGAGGCCAAGGAGCCCATCCGCGTCTACGTCGGCCTCGACTCCGCCGCCGACGCGAAGGCCCGCGCCGACCTCGCGGTGAAGGAGCTCGAGCGCACCGGTGCGTTCGACCGCGCCGCGATCGTCGTGGCCGGGACGACCGGCACCGGCTGGCTCGAGCCGCAGACGGTGAACACCGTCGAGTACGCGTGGAACGGCGACACCGCGATCGTCGGCATCCAGTACTCCTTCCTGCCGTCCTGGATCTCGACGCTGGTCGACGTCGACAAGGCCAGCGAGGCCGGCGCTGCGGTGTTCGACGCCGTCTACGCGAAGTGGTCGTCGCTGCCGGAGGGCTCGCGGCCGAAGCTCTTCGCGTACGGGCTCTCACTCGGCTCGTTCTCATTGCAGTCGGCGTACACGGATGCGGCGGACATCTCCGCCCGCACCGACGGCGCGATCTTCGTGGGAACACCCAACTTCAGCCAGCCGTGGGGGCAGATCGCCGACGACCGTGAACAGGGAAGCCCCGAGTGGCAGCCGACCTACCAGGGCGGCACGACCATCAGGTACGCCGGAGATCCCGCCAACCTGGCCAAGCCCGCTGGCGAGTGGGCGTCCCCGCGGGTGGCCTACGTCCAGCACGCGAACGACTCGGTGGTGTGGTGGAGCGCCGCGCTGCTGTTCCAGAAGCCCGACTGGCTGAGCGAGCCGCCGGGCCCGGGCCGCAGCGCCGACATGCGGTGGTACCCGATCATCACGTTCCTGCAGGTGACGGTCGACCAGTTCATGGGCGTCGCCGTCCCCGACGGCCAGGGCCACAACTACGGCGGGTCGATGCCGGCGATCTGGGCCACCGTCACCCAGCCCCCGAACTGGACCGACGCCGACACCGCCCGCCTCACCACCCTCATCAGAACCCTCCCCCTCGAATAGCGCCCAGTTCTCCCGCTAAGGACAGAAAGCGCCCTTGAAGGGCGTGATCTGTCCTTAACGGGTGCTCGAAAGCCGGCCGGGTCAGTGGCCTACGGCGCAAGCTCGCTGTCGACGGCGTCGGGGTGCTGCGCGCGGCGCGGCGAGCCTTGCCGCGCCGCGCCTCGACCTCAGGCGTCGAGGCCGGCGAGCACGAGCGCGAGGCGGCGATCGCCGTCGGCTGCCAGGTGCACCGGCACGCCCCAGTCCTGCTGGTGCACGTGACATGCCGGGAACTCGGCCGCACCCGGGGCGTCCGGGTCGTCGCAGGACGCCGCCCGCACCGACACGTGCAGCACGCCGGTGTCGACGCCGCTCTCTGCCGGGTCGGCGAGCACCAGCGTGCGACGCAGGTCGGTGCCCGCACCCCCTCCGTCCAGCAGCAGCGCCGGCGGGGACGCCGACACCACGAGGTAGGTCGAGGGCCCGTACCGATCATCGAGCTTCTGACCGCTGGGCGGCGTGAACAGCACCTCGAGGTCGAGCTGACCCGGCACGAGGTCGGTCGGCGGCCGCTGCGTGCGGTACGCCGTGCCCTCGACGCGCAACGCCTCCTCAGGGAGGGCTACGCGCACGAGACGGTGTGCGGCCGACTCGACGACGAGAAGGACGTGGCCGCGCGCGTCGTCATCGACGACCGCGACGTCGCTGGGCTCAGCCAGACCCGTTGCGAGAGTGGACACCTCACGGGTCACGGGGTCGAAGCGACGTACCGCACCGTTGTACGTGTCAGCGATGGCGACCGAGCCGTCGGGCAGCTCGCAGACGCCGAGGGGATGCTGCAGGAGTGCCTGCTCCGCAGCGCCGTCACGGTGACCGAAGTCGAACAGCCCGGCACCGATCTCGGTGGTGACGAGGCCGTTGCGCACCCGTCGCAGGGCCGAGGTCTCGGAGTCAGCGAGCCAGAGCGTGTCGCCGTCCGCGCTGGTGGCGAGCCCGCTCGGCTGCGCGAACCAGGCCTGCGTCAGGTCGCCGTCGACGAGGCCCTCGTTCGTGGTACCGGCGTACGCACTCACCTCGCACGTGGCGAGGTCGAGACGATCGAGCCAGTGGACGCCCGCCATGGCGATGACGACGGCGCCGTCGAACCACGCGACGTCCCACGGGCTCGACAGCGCGACGTCGAGCGCGGCGCCGGCACTCGGCTCACCCTGCATCCACTGAGCACCTGTGCCGGCGAGAGTTCGCACCGCGCCGGTCGCGAGGTCGAGGCCGCGGAGGGCGTGGTTGACGGTGTCGGCCACCACGACGTCGAAGCCGACCGCCGTCGCGATCTCGGAAGGAAGGAGGAGCAGGCCGTTCGGCTCGGAGAACTCCGCCGCATCGAGGGTGCCATCGGTGAAACCTCGTGCACCCGAACCGATCCGGGCGATGAGCGTCTCACCGTCCACCTCGAGATGCACGAGGGAGTGATGGGCGGTGTCGCTCACCAGCAGGGTGCCGTCGGGCAGCACGAGCACCTTGCCGGGGAACGACAACGCTCCCTCGCGAGCCGGCGGAGCGACGTACGGGCCGTCACCGCGATGCAGCGTGCCCTTCCCCTCGTGCTCGACGACGAGCTCGGCCAGGAGGGCGTCGAGCGCGTGCGCATGCCCCTCGCCGCTGAGCTGCGCAACCACGTAGCCCTCGGGGTCCACCACGGTCAGCGTCGGCCAGGCTCGGACTGCGTACTGCTTCCACGTCGAGAGATCGGGGTCGTCGAGCACCGGGTGGTGGACGCCGTAGCGCTCCACGGCCGCGACCACGGCCGCGTGCTCCGCCTCGTGCACGAACTTCGGCGAGTGGATGCCGACCGTCACGAGGACGTCGGCGTACTTCTCCTCGAGCGGACGCAGCTCGTCGAGCACGTGCAGACAGTTGACGCAGCAGAAGGTCCAGAAGTCGAGGAGCACGATCTTTCCGCGCAGATCTGCCAGCGCCAGCTCACGACCGCCGGTGTTGAGCCACCCCTGGCGCCCGGTCAGCTCCGGGGCCCTCACCCGCGCGCGCGTCGTCATGGCCACATCCAACCCCAACCGCACGAGTCCTGTTCCCGGACGCTTCGGCGGCGCTAGCGTCCTCGCCATGGCGAGCGAGATCGACGCGTACATCGCGCAGCAGCCCGAGCCCCAGCGCAGCAGCCTGACGGCCATGCGCGCCCTCATCGGCAGCCTTCTGCCACGCGCGGACGAGGCCATCGCGTACGGCGCCCCAGCGTGGACGGTCGACGGCACCGCGATCGCCGGCCTCTCCGGATCGGCCAGGCACTGGTCGTACCTGCCGCACTCGGGCTCGGTGACTGCGACGCTCGGCGACGCTCTCGCGGCGTACGAGGCGTCCAAGGGCGCGATCAAGGTGCCGGCCGGCTCCACGCTGCCGAAGCCGCTCACGAAGAGGCTGATCGCAGCAAGGCTCGACGAGCTGCGGATGGCGCCCGACAGCAAGGGCTTCGCCCGCGACCTGTACGCCGACGGCGGCCTCAAGGCCAAGGGCAGGATCAAGGACGGCGAGCTGCACGGCGACTGGCAGTGGTGGCGGCAGGACGGCTCGCTCATGCGCAGCGGCACGTTCGACCGCGGGCGCCAGGTGCGCGAGTGGACGACGTACGACCGCAGCGGCGCCGTCGCGAAGGTGACCGACCTCGGGCGCTAGACCGAGGCCTCCCAGCCGTCGTAGTCGCCGCCGAGCCGGTCGGCCAGGCCCTGGAAGAGGTTGTCGCTGTCGATGAGCAGGTCGGCGCTGAACACGACCTCGTGCCGTTCCGCCACCACGCACCACTGCCCGTCGGCGCCTCCGGCCGCGGGACGGGCCTCGGCCTCGTAGCCCGCCGCGCGCACCTCGGCGGCCGCCTCGTGCGCCAGCGGCTCGCTCGGCAGGTAGAGGTAGTAGATCCAGTGCCGCGGCTGCGAGAGGTCAGCGCCCGCCTTGACCATCTGGTCGACGACCATGAGGTCCTTGTACTTGATGCCCAGCTGCGGCGAGCGCTCGTCGGGATCCACCTCGTCGAGCGCACTGCGCCGGAACCTGTCCAGCAATCCCATACGACCACCCCCTGCGCACATCCAACCCCAGCACGCCGCCTCGTGGAGCCGCCGTTCGGGCTACAGGCGTCGGTCGGTCAGAACGGGGAAGGCCATCCGCCACTCGCGCGCGGCCGCGGGATCGACCTCGGCGTAGAGCACCTCTTCGTCCGTGCCCGCCTCGGCCACGACCAGGCCGCGCGGGTCGACCACGATCGAATGCCCGCCCATCTGCACTCCGGCGTGGTTGCCGACGCTGTTGCACGCCACGACCCATGCCTGGTTCTCGATCGCCCTGGCGCGGGTCAGCACCGACCAGTGCTCGATGCGCGCGCTCGGCCAGCCGGAGGCGAGCAGGAAGGTCTCGGCGCCCGAGTCGAGCAGCCGACGGAACAGCTCGGGGAAGCGCAGGTCGTAGCAGGTGGCGAGGCCTGTCGCGCCGAGGTCGGTCGGAAGCACGGTGAGCGAGTCGCCCGCGGTCATCACCGAGGGCTCGCCGTCCTCCCAGCCGAAGAGGTGCTGCTTGCGGTACGTCGCGAGGATCTCGCCGTCGGCGTCGATCACGACCGAGGTGTTGTAGCGGTTCGCGCCGGCCGCCTCGGCGAACGAGCCCATGTGGAGGGTCAGACCGGCGATCTTGGCGGCGGCGCGCATGCGCGTGACGACCGGCCCGTCCATCGGCTGCGCCTCTGCCTTGGCTCCCTCGAGGTCGAAGGCACCGACGTGCCATAGCTCGGGCAGCACGGCAAGGTCGACGTCGACGAGCCCCTCGACGATCCTCGCCGCCCGCTCGAGGCGGTCGGCCGGGGTCTCGGCGTCGGAGGAGTCGAGCTGCACCAGGGCCACACGTGTCATGCGCGCATCATCCCAGCCCGCCAACCCCTGCGCTCAGACTGATCAACCCGTCGCTACCCAGCCCCGGAAGCGACGGTTTCGTCAGTCTGAGCGAGAGGGGTGTCAGTAGCTGTCGCGCAGGAGGTCGCGCAGCACCTTCCCCATCGCATTGCGCGGCAGCTCGTCCACGACGTGCCACGTGCGCGGAATCTTGTACGCCGCCAGCGCCGCTGCGGCATGAGCCGCGAGCGACTCGGCGTCGTACGCCTCGGGCGCCGACAGCACCACGAAGGCCGCCACCGTCTCGCCCCACGTTGCGTCGGGAACTCCGACGACGGCGACGTCGGCCACCGACGCGTGCTCACGCAGCACGTCCTCGACCTCGCGCGGGTAGACGTTGTAGCCGCCGGTGATGATGAGCTCGCTCGCGCGTCCCACGAGACGCAGCCGGCCGTCATCATCGAGGGTGCCGATGTCGCCGGTGCGGAAGTAGCCGTCGCTGGTGAATGCCGCCGCCGTGGCCTCGGGCCGCTCCCAATAGCCCCGGAAGACGTTGGGGCCGTTGACCTCCACGGCCCCGCCCTCGCCGAGGCGCACCTGCACGCCGGGCAGAGGACGACCGACGCAGCCGGGCATGCGGTCCTCGAGGGCGTTCGACGTGAGCATCACCGTCTCGGTCATGCCGTAGCGCTCCACCGGCGGCTGGCCCGCCTCCTCGGCGATACGGGCGAACAGGGCGGGGTCGAGCGGCGCCGACCCCGAGACGAGCAGGCGGAGACCGCAGAGCCCCGCGAGCTGACCGGCGTCTGCCAGCTTGGCGTACATCGTGGGCACGCCGAAGTAGAGCGTGGCGCCGTACGCCGCGACCGTCTCGACGACGAGCGCCGGATCGAAGCGTGAGAGCACCACTGACGCGCCGGCGGTGAACGAGCCGTTGAGGCACGCGCCGAGGCCGTGCATGTGGAACAGCGGCAGCGTGTGCAGCAGCCGGTCGGCAATCGTCCAGCCCCAGGCCTGCACGAGCGCCTCTGCACCGGCGAGCAGGTTGCCGTGGCTGAGCATCGCTCCCTTGGGCTGGCCCGTCGTGCCGCTCGTGTACGCGACCATCGCCAGGTCGTCGTGGTCCGAGGCGTCGAGCGCGGCCTCGATCGCGCCGGGCAGATCCTCGAGCCTGCCTCCGTACGCCGGGAGCCCCTCGATGCGCGACGCGTCGTCGACGAGCGCCAGCACCGGCCGCACGTCACCGACGATGTGGGCAAGCTCGCGAGCCGTGTACGCGGTGTTGGCCGGCACGACGACCGCGCCGAGCCGCAGGACGGCGACGTACGCCAGCACGGTCTCGACGGACGGCGTCCGCGAGAGCAGCACCCGGTCGCCGCGGCCCACCCCGGCCGCCGCGAGACGGCCGGCGAGCTCACGCGTCTGCGCCTGCATCGCCGCACCTGACAGGGTCCAACCGTCATCGCCGTCGATGAGGACGGCGTCATCCGGCCGCGCGAGCCAGCCGCGCACCCAGTGCGCCGTGAGGGTCACGCACCCATCCTGCCGAGATAGGGCACGCGGCGGGTGGGCAAGCGTGGAACCCCCGTTTGCCCGGTCTGAGCGGTGGGGGTCGGGCTAGCCTCGGCCGCATGAGCCCTCTCCCCGCAGAGTCGTACGGCGTCCGCGAGCTGATGGAGGCGTGGAACGGCGCCCTGCACACCGTCGCGGAGCTCGGACGCCGCCTCTCGCCCGAGCAGTGGGAGGCACCGACCGAGTGCCCCGGCTGGAGCTCGGGCGACGTCGTCCGGCACCTGGCGTGGATCGAGTCGTTCATGGCCGGGCGGCAGCAGCCCGCGCACGAGGTCGACTGGTCACGCTTCCCGTACGTCACCAACGACTTCGGGCGGCTGACGGAGATCGGGGTCGACGTACGCCGGTCACAGCCCCAGCAGGAGTCGTGCGACGAGCTCGCCGACCTCGCCGACGTACGGCTCGGGCAGATCATGGCGCTGGATCCGCTCAGCCTGGAGACCGAGGTGATGGGCGTCTTCGGCACCCCGGTGCCGCTGGACCGCATGGTGCGCATGCGCACGTTCGACACGTGGACGCACGAGCAGGACATCCGCCGAGCGGTGATGCTCCCGGCCAACCTGAAGACGTCCGGCGCCCAGGTGGCCGCGGTGCAGATGGCGCGCACGCTCGCCTTCATGCTCGCCAGGAACGTCGAAGCACCGCCCGGCACGTCCATCCGGCTCACGGTCACCGGCCCCATCGCGTTCGAGCGGTACGCCGCCGTCACGCCCGAGGGCAAGGGTGCCGACATCGATGCGCTCGCCGCGACGACGATCGGCATCACGACCGACTGGGAGACCTACGCACGCCTGGTCACTGGTCGGCTCGACGTCAGCGATCCCGCCGTACTCGCCAAGGTGGAGCTCACGGGCGACCCCGACCTCGCCGCTCGCATCCCCGCCGCCCTCGCCATCACCCCGTAGAGAACCGAACAGCAGTCAGCGCTCGACGAGGGTGCGGGCGATCGCCCGGCAGAGGGCGTGGTTGTCGAGGTGCCACTGCTCGTCGTCGGGCTCCGACCACGACGACAGGACGACGACGACCACCTCACGGGCGACGTCGACGTACAGCATCTGGCCGTGGATGCCCATGCCGAGGGCGACGTCGGCATCGAGGTTGGGCGTGTACCAGCACGAGCGGTAGGAGCCGTCTGCCCACATCGAGGCGAAGTCGCCGCGCGCCCACTGCTCGCGGTGACCGGCGTGCAGGAGGTCGTCGACGAACTCCTCCGACACGAGGCCCGCGCCTCGCTCGGCCACGATCTGACCGAGACGTGCGACGTCGCGCGGGAGCGCACTCATGCCACCGGCAGCGCGTGGCGTGCCCTCGCGGTCGAGGGTGACGTGCGCGCCGAGCTCGGTGCCGGCGGGCTGCCAGAGGTAGCGCTCGACCGCCTCGGCCCACGTGGTGCCGGCCGACTGAGCGCACACCCAGCCGAGCAGGTCGATCGCGGGTGAGAGGTAGCGGAAGCGCTCACCATGCTCGCCGTCGGGCTCGCGCGTGGCGAGGTAGTCACGCAGTGCCGGGGCCCCGGGGGGCGCCGGGTACCAGCCCGCCGCGTGCCGGTACGCCGTGAGATCCGGCCCGGGCGAGTAGTCCTCCACGAAGGCGAACGACGCCTCCATGTCCAGGAGCTGACGCACGGTGGCCGTCGCGAACGCACTGCCGGCGACCTCGGGGACGACGTCGACCACAGGTGCGTCGAGGTCGAGCAGCCCGCGCGACGCGAGCGCTCCGGCAAGCAGACCGGTCACCGACTTCGTGATCGAGAAGACCAGGTGTTGCTCGTCGCGGCGTACGCCGGGCGCCAGCCACTCGAGCACGAGCTCGCCCCGGTGCAGCACGACGAGCGCATCGCGCTCGCGGTCGTGCAGGAGGTCGTGCAGAGCCACCGGGCCGTCGTGCGCCTCGATCGTGAGGTTCAGGAGCGACGTCTCGATCCGCTCGGGCAGCTCGCGCGGCTGCGCCGCCGAGCGGATGCGCTCGGTCGGCAGCAGTTCGCGCACGTGCCGCACCGACCACCCGATGTGCTCGGGCTCGAGCCAGTCGGCGAGCGTGGCCCGCGAGCGGGCGACGGTGGTGGTGTCGCCCGGCACGTGGTGCCGGGAGGGATGCGGATGGGAGTCAGCCGAGGACGAGGTCAAGGGCGGGGTCCTCCAGGAATCGGGCGACGGACGCGAGCACCTGCGAGCCCAGGGCGCCGTCGACGTGACGGTGGTCGAACGACAGCGTGAGCTGCATGACGTGCCGCGCACGCACCTCGCCGTCGACGACCCACGGCTTCAGGGCCACCCGGCCCATAGCGAGGATCGCGGACTCGCCGGGGTTGATGATCGGCGTGCCGCCGTCGACGCCGAAGACGCCCACGTTGGTGATCGTGATCGTGCCACCCGCCATGTCCGACGGCGGCGTCTTCCCGGACTTCGCGACGTCGACGAGGTCGTGCAGCGCACGTGCCAGGCCGACGAGGTCGAGCCGGTCGGCGTCCTTGACGTTGGGCACGATGAGCCCGCGCGGTGTGGCGGCGGCGACGCCGAGGTTGACGTAGTGCTTGGTGACCACCTCGCCGGCATCGGCGTCCCAGGTGGAGTTCACGCCAGGGAACGCGCGGGCCGCACGGATGAGGCCCGCAGCGACCAGAAGCAGCGCGCTGACCTTCACGCCCTCGAGCTCAGGGCGCTTCTTCAGGCTGTCGACGAGCTCGACCGTCCGCGTGACGTCGACCTCGACCCACTCGGTGACGTGCGGTGCGGTGAAGGCGCTGGCCACCATCGCCTCGCTCATCATCTTGAGCACGCCCTTCACCGGCGTGCGTTCCTCGCGCGGGCCGGTGCGCTCGGGCGCGATGGTGCGCGACGCACCGGCGTACGCCGGACGCACGGATGGCGCGAGGCCGCTCAGCTTCGCCGCTCGCTCGACGTCGGCCCGCGTGAGCGTGCCATCGTCACCGGTGGCGTCGACCGTCGAGAGGTCGACCCCGAGGTCCTTCGCGAGCTTGCGCACCGGGGGCTTGGCGAGCACAGGGCTGCGCCGCGAGAGCACCTCCTCGGTGTGCCGACCCACCTCGAGCGAGCCGTAGCGCACCGGGCGCGCGGCCTCGCCGGGCGGACCGGCCTCGACCTCGGGTGCTCCGTGCGGAGTCACGTGCGGGACCCGCTGACGCCGCTGCGGTGCTCCGGTCTGCTTCACGCCGTACCCGACGAGCACGGCCTCGCGCTTGCCCTCGTCGGGTTCGACGGCGACCGCGGGGACGATGTCGCTCGCCGGCGACAGGCTCGGAGCCTCGGAACCGCCTGTGCCTGTGGCGATCGCGAGGATGGGCGTGCCGACCTCGACGGTGTCGCCCTCGGCAACGAAGACCTCGGTGACGGTGCCTGCGTATGGACAGGGCAGCTCGACCGCAGCCTTGGCCGTCTCGATCTCGACGATGGTCTGGTTGACCACCACGGTGTCGCCCGGCTTCACGTGCCAGACGAGGATCTCGGCCTCGGTGAGGCCCTCGCCGACATCGGGCAGCAGGAACGTCTTCACGTCGCTCATGTCCACCCTCCTCAGTACGCCAGCGCGCGGTCGACGGCGTCGAGCACGCGATCAAGGTCGGGGAGGTACTCCTCATCGAGCCGGGACGGCGGGTACGGCGTGTGATAGCCGCCCACCCGTAGCACCGGCGCTTCGAGCGCGTAGAAGCACTCCTCGGTGATGCGCGCAGCGAGCTCGGCACCGATGCCCAGGAACACCGACGCCTCGTGCACCACGATGAGCCGACCGGTCTTGCGCACGGACGCGGCAACCGTCGGGATGTCGAGCGGCGACACCGAGCGCAGGTCGATCACCTCGAGGTCGAGACCATCCGCCTCCGCGGCGAGCGCGGCCTCGAGGCACGTGCGCACCATCGGGCCGTAGCAGGCGAGCGTGGCGGTGGTGCCCTGCCGCACGACGCGAGCGGCGTACGGCGACTGCGCGAGTGCGATGTCGACCGTGTCGTCGAGGTCGGCCTCGTCCCAGTAGCGCCGCTTGGGCTCGAGGAAGATCACGGGGTCGTCGCTCGCGATCGCCTGCTGCACCATGACGAACGCGTCGACCGGGTTGGACGGCGAGATCACGCGGAGACCGGCGGTGTGCGCGAAGTACGCCTCGGGCGACTCGCTGTGGTGCTCGACCGCTCCGATGCCTCCGCCGAATGGGAGCCTGATGGTGATCGGCATCGGGGTGCGGCCGGACGAACGCGCCCGGTGCTTGGCGACCTGCGTCACGATCTGGTCGAACGCCGGGTAGACGAAGCCGTCGAACTGGATCTCGACCACGGGCCGGTAGCCGGCCATCGCGAGCCCCACCGCGGTGCCCACGATCCCGCTCTCCGCCAGGGGAGAGTCGATCACGCGCGCCTCGCCGAAGTCCTTCTGCAGGCCGTCCGTCACGCGGAAGACGCCGCCGAGCTTGCCGATGTCCTCGCCCATGAGCAAGACCTTGGGGTCGTTCTCGAGCGCCTTGCGCAGACCCGCGTTGATGGCCTTCGCCATCGTGGTGACGGCCATCAGTGCTGCCCTCCCGCGAAGGACGCGTGATAGCGCACGAACTCCTCGCGCTCGCTGTCGATCAGCGAGTGCGGCTCGGCGTACACGTGGTCGAAGAGAGACTCGGGCTCCGGGTTCGGCAGCGACCGGCATCCCTCGCGCAGCCCGATCGCGAGGGTCTCCGCCTCGGCCTCGACGGCGTCGAAGAAGTCGTGGTCAGCGAGGCCGCTGCGCGCGAGGTAGACCTTGACCCGCTCGATCGGGTCCTTGAGCTTCCACGCCTCGAGGTCGGCGGCGACGCGGTAGCGCGTCGGGTCGTCGGACGTCGTGTGCGCACCCATGCGATAGGTGAACGCCTCGATCAGCGTGGGGCCGTTGCCCTCTCGCGCGTTCTGCAGAGCTGCGCGGGTGACCGCGAGCACGGCGAGCACGTCGTTGCCGTCGACGCGTACGCCGGGGAAGCCAAAGCCTGCCGCGCGCTTGTAGAGCGGGATGCGCGTCTGGCGCTCGAGCGGCTCGGAGATCGCCCACTGGTTGTTCTGGCAGAAGAACACGACCGGCGCGTTGTAGACGCTGGCGAACACGAAGGACTCGTTGACGTCGCCCTGGCTCGTCGCGCCGTCGCCGAAGTAGGTGATCACCGCGCGGTCGGTGCCGTCGCGCTGGATGCCCATGGCGTATCCCACGGCGTGGAGGGTCTGGTCGCCGATGACGATCGTGTAGAGCGCGAAGTTGTGATCGTGGGGGTCCCACCCGCCGTTGGTCACGCCGCGGAAGAGCCCGAGCAGCTGCAGGGGGTCGACGTCGCGAGTCCATGCGACCCCGTGCTCGCGGTACGTCGGGAACGCGAAGTCGTCGGGCCGCAGAGCGCGGCCGGAGCCGACCTGCGCAGCCTCCTGGCCGAGCAGCTGGGCCCAGAGGCCGAGCTCGCCCTGGCGCTGGAGCGCGGTGGCCTCGGCGTCGACCCGGCGTACCAGGACGAGGTCGCGGTACAGCGCCCTCAGCTCGTCCGGCGTCAGGTCGACGTCGTAGTCGCGATGGTGGACCCGCTCGCCCTCGGGTGTGAGGAGCTGGACGAGCTCGGGGCCTCCGTCTGCGGTCATGGATGGACCTCCTGCGGTTGCCGTCGTGGCTCCGGGCATGGTCCGGTCGGGATCGCCGCCGTGACCGCGCACCGTCGCACGTTGTCCCCCGCATCCTGGCATCTCGGAGGGGGTGCTGGTGACCCCTCAGCCACCCACCCCACCGCTGAAACTGATCAATCCGTCGCTTCCGGGGTGCAGAAGCGACGGATTGATCAGTGTGACGGGAGGGGTCAGCCCTTCGGGCAGTAGCCGCTCGCCTTGGCGGCGACGGGCTGGGCGAGCGTCACGGCAGCGACGGCGTCGCAGTCGAGCAGACCCTTCGTCCGGTCGTTGTACGCCGTCCACGTACCGCTGATCGAGTCTCCGCTCGGGCCGCACGTTCCGGCGAACGTGATGGGCACGAGCTGGGTGCCGCTGTACGCGACGTAGCGACCGGGGGCGAGCGTGGTGGGAAGGTCCGGGGTCTCGGCCCCGAAGCCGCTCGGCGTCGCCGCGCCGAGGTCGCCGAGCGCCCTCATGACCGTAGAGCTGCGCACCTTGCCCGTCTGGGTGCTCGTGACCCCCGTGCCCTGGTCTCCGAGACCCGCGATCTCCTCCCAGGTGACCTTCCCGTCGGCACCGACGACCGCGGTGTAGGCGAGATCGAGCGTCCACGGCTGCACCTCGCCGCGTTCCCACGTGCCGATCGTGACAGTGGCGCACGACAGGTTGCTCTCGACCGGCGAGACCGGGATCCCTTCCCCCGCCTGGGTCGCCACGATCGCGGTGCCGGCGGCGTCGCCGTCCCTCTGGGCCATGGGCAGCCAGCCGGTCACGCGACCGAAGGCCGGGACGCTGGGGTCGCGCTGCACCGAGACTGTCCAGGTCTTCGACTCGATCTCGCCGAGCGTCACCGAGGCGGCGGGCATCACGCCGCTGAACTGCCGCCCGGGGTCGGGGAGCGTGACGCCCAGGTTGCTCGGGTAGCCGTCGACCGCCTCGCCCGCGGCTCCGATGAGCCCGCCCTCGAACATGCCCGGCACCTCGGCGTCCGACGCGAGCCCCACCGCGATCGTCCCCGTCCACTCGCCGATGACGAGGTTGGTGACGACCATCGTGACGTCGAAGGGCTCTGTGCCGGTGATCTCCGCCGGCCCCGTGATGACGAAGTCGAGCCCGCCGATCTGGGTCTTGGTGGTAGTGGTGCCGACGGGCTTGGCGGTGGACGAGATGGACGGTGACGCACTCGGGCTCGGCGAGGCGGGATCCACCGGCGTCGCGGACTGGCGGGGCATCGCCCAGAGCGCGCCGGCGGCGACCACCAGGGCGAGGGCGCCGGAGACGGCGGCCAGCTCGCGGCGGCGCTGCTTGGCGACGCGGGTGCGGACTGCGTCGACGCGGTCGGGGGTCGCGGGGGTCGCGGCGCTGCGGTCGCGCAGCAGGTCGCGGAGCTCGTTCTCGGTGAGCGGCATGTCAACGCACCTCGTCCATCGTGGTCTGCGTGTCGGTGGTCTCGGGAGCAGAGCGCGCGAGCGACGAGTCGATGCGCAGGGTGGCGAGGGCCTTGCTCGCCTGGCTCTTCACGGTGCCGACGGTGATCCCCAGCAGGTTCGCCGTCTCGGCCTCGGTGAGGTCCTCGTAGTAGCGCAGGACGACGACCGCGCGCTGTCGGCGCGGCAGCCGCTGCAGCGCCGTCCAGACGAGGTCGCGCTCGTCCGCTGCGCTTGTCGCGTCGTCGAGGGCGCGCTCAGGGAGCACCCCTGTGGCCACCTCACCGCTCCACCGGCGACGTCGCCACGAGAGGTACGTGTTCAGCATCGTGCGCGGCACGTAGGGCTCGGGCTCGCCGGCGAGGCGGCCCCAGCGGCGCCAGGACGAGGCGAGCGCGGTCTGCAGCAGGTCCTCACCGAGCGCCCAGTCGCCGGTGAGGAGGTACGCCGTACGCAGGAGGGCGGGGGACCGTACGGAGACGAACTCCGCGAAGTCCGGCCGGTCCGCCATGTCGTCCCCGTCTCGTCGTGGGCCGCCGTACGCCGCCCTCACCCATCATCACGCGATGGGCACGCCGGATGGTTGCCACCGAACAGCGACCCCCCCCCCGCTGAAACTGATCAATCCGTCGCTTCCCGGGTGCGGAAGCGACGGATTGATCAGTCTGACGGGGAGGGTGGGTGCCTCAGGTGAGGGTTACCGTGCGGTCGAGCGCGGCGAGGCCGTGGGGGCGGTGGGCGACCCAGAGCACGGTGCGCCCGGCCAGCGCTCGCAGGAGCTCGGCGGCCACGACCTCGGCCGTGGCCTCGTCGAGGTGCTCGGTCGGCTCGTCGAGAAGTACGACGGGGTGCCCCGCGAGCAGCACCCGCGCGACGCCGAGGCGCTGGCGCTGACCGGCCGACACGAGCGCGCCATGGTCGCCGACCGAGGTGTCGAGCCCGCGCGGCTGCGCGTCGAGCCACGGCCCGAGACCGACGGCGTCGAGGGCCACGCGCACCTCGGCGTCGGAAGCGTCGGGCTTGGCGAGCCGCACATTCTCCACGACCGACGTGTCGAACACGTGCGGCAGCTGCGGGCACCACGCGACCACCGCGCGCACGTCCGAGCCGCGCAGGTCGCGCAGCTCGACGCCGGTCGCGCTCTCGGCGTCGCCAACCGCGACCGCGTCCCCTCCGGTCAGCCGAACCGAGCCGTCGTACGGCAGGAAGCCGGCGAGCACCGCGAGCAGCGTCGACTTGCCCGAGCCTGAGGAGCCGACGATCGCGACGCGCTCGCCGGGCGCGACGTCCAGCGAGAGCCCCTCGAGCACCTCCGGCCCGCTCGGCCACGAAGCGTGCAGGTCATCGATCCGTACGCCGACCACACCGACAGGCACCGCGGCGGGCGCCACCGGGTCGGGCACCGGGTCGACGGCGTCGAGCACCTCGACCACGCGCTGCGCGGAGCCGCGCACCCGTCCGAGCGCGAGAGCCGCCGTCGGCATCGCGACCACGGCCTCGTACGTCGCCAGCGGCAGCAGCACGAGAACCGCGAGGTTGACGCCGACGAGCTCGCCGGAGCGAACCGCCGGGATCGCGACGAGCAGCATGGCGATCACCGCGCCGCCCGACAGCAGCACGCCGAGCGCGGAGGCCAGCCCCGACGCGTTGGCCGACCGCGCCGCGAGCCGGCCGATGCGACGGTCGTCGTCGGCCAGCCGGTCGAGCCACGCGGGTGCCGCACCCGACACGATCAGGTCGGCGGAGCCGTCGAGAAGCGTCAGCACGTCGGCGTTGAGCGCGCCGCGGGCAGGTGCGCTCGCGCGCTCGGCGTCCGCTGCCGCGCTCGCCGCGATCCACGGCACGAGGGTCGAGGCGAGCAGCAGGGAGATCGCAAGCACCAGACCGGCGACGGGGAGGATGAAGTACGCGAGCACCACAGACGCGAGCGCGACCAGCGCACCGGACGCGTACGGCAGCAGGACCCGCAGCGGCAGGTCCTGCGTCGCGTCGACGTCGCGGACGAGGCGCTCGAGCAGGTCTCCCCGCCGGTACGCCGGAACACCCGCCGGCGCCACGACCGCGAGCCGGTCGTACACCGCGAGCCGCAGCCGCGACAGCACGCGGAACGCGGCGTCGTGGGACACCATGCGCTCGGCGTACCGGAAGACGCCCTTGCCGATGCCGAACGCGCGCACGCCGACGATCGCCACCTCGAGGGTGAGGATCGGCGGCTGCAGTGCGGCGCTCGAGATGAGCCAGGCGCTGGTCGCGAGCAGCCCGACGCCGGAGCCGATCGCGAGGAAGCCGAGGAGAACAGCCAGCGCGAGGCGTGAACGCTCGGTCGCAAGCCACGGCATCAGCCGCCGCACCGGCGACCGCCCCGCACTCGACGCCACAGACGTCGTCACAGCACTCACGCCGTACCCCCGGAAGGACGCGAGTTACTGCCCAAAGTGGGGTAATCAGCGGCTCCAAAGCCCCACTTTGGGCAGTAACTCGGAGACCTCAGCGCCGTCATGAGGGGACTCCGGCGGGCTCGAGGGCTACGACGGTTTCGCCGGGCTCGACCAGGCCGGGGCGGTGGGCGACGACGACGACCGCGCATCCGCGCGCAGCGAGACGGCGGACGGCCACGACCACGTCGGCCTCGGCGTCGTCGTCGAGACCGGCGGTCGGCTCGTCGAGCAGCACGAGCGGCGGCGGGTCGAGCAGCACGCGGGCCAGGGCCACCCGACGTCGTTGGCCGGCGGACACGTCCGAGGCGAGGTCGCCGACGCGGGTCGCAGCACCGTCCGGCAGCGTCGCCGGGTCGAGGCCCGCCTCGCGCAGCGCGGCGTCCACGTCGGCGCCTGAGGCGAGCGGCCTGCGCAGCCGGACGTCGTCGGCCACGGTCGGGCCCACGAGCACCGGGTCCTGCGCGACGACGCCGAGCCGCGCCCGCCAGGCCGCGGCGTCGAGATCGGACAGCGCGACATCGCCAACGCGTACGACACCCTCGGTCGGGGCCACGAAGGCCTGCAGCACGGCGAGCAGCGTCGACTTGCCGGCGCCGGAGGGCCCGACCACGGCCGTCACGCGACCCGGCTCGATCACCACGGACGTCGGAACGAGCGACACGACCTCGCTGCCCGGGTAGGTGACGCCGACGCCGTCGACGACCACACGCCCGCGCGGGATGTCGGTGCGCGTTCCCGTCGTCGCGGGCTCGGTCGCGAGGATCTCGAAGACCTGCTCCGCGGCGTCGATGCCGTCGGCGGCGGCGTGGAACTGCGCTCCCACCATGCGGATCGGCAGGTAGACCTCGGGGGCGAGGATCAGCACGGTGAGACCGGTCTGCAGGTCGATCTCGCCGTACACGAGCCTGATGCCGATCGCCACCGCGACCACAGCCACCGACAGCGACGCGAGCAGCTCGAGGGTGAGCGACGACAGGAACGAGATGCGCAGGACGCCGACGGTCGCCTTGCGGTAGCGCTGGTCGATCTCGGCCATCCGCCTGGACTGCGCCGTCTCGCGCCCGAACGCCTTGAGCGTGGGCAGGCCGGCGACGACGTCGAGGAAGTGGCCCGACAGCACGCCGAGCGTCGACCACTGCTTCGCGGTCGCGGTCTGGGTGTAGAGCCCGATCAGGATCATGAAGACGGGGATGAGCGGTGCTGTCACCGCGACGATCACGGCCGCGAGCAGGTCCTGCGTGAGGATCGCGATGCCCACGGTGAGCGGGACGACGACAGCGATGACGAGCTGTGGGAGATAGCGCGACACGTACGGCTCGACCGAGTCGATGCCGCGCGTCGCGAGCGTCGCCACCTGTCCGCGTCGTTCGCCCGAGAGCCAGATCGGCCCCAGCTTCACGACGTGGGCGAGCATGGCCGCCCGCAGCTCGCGCGAGGTCCGCGTCGCCGACCGCTGGGCGAGGATGTCGCCGACGGCGGCGAGCAGGGCGCGGCCGACGACGATCGCGGCGAGCAGCCCCACGACCGGCATGACGTCGTCGAGCGACGCGTCGCCGAGGAACACCTGAGACACGACGTAGCCCAGGCTGAATGCCTGGGCTACGACGAGGGCTGCGGTGAGGCCTGCCACGACCACCGACCCGAGGAGCAGGCTGCGAACTCCGCGTGCGTAGCGCAGCAGCCTCGGATCGAGTGGTCGGGACACCCCCACAGGTTAGGCGTTGACCTCGTGCGGGAGATCGAGCGCCCCGTGCTCCGGGTTCGGGATCTGGCTGGGCGAGAGCCGCTTCCGGAACACCCAGTAGCTCCACGACTGGTACACGAGGACGATCGGCGTGAGGATCACGGCCACCCACGTCATGACGGTGAGCGTGTACTCCGTGCTGGACGCGTTGCGGATCGTCAACGTCGCCTCGGCGACCGTGCTGCTGGGCATCACGTTCGGGAAGAGGCAGGCGAAGAGGAAGGCGACGACGCCGAGCATCGTGATGGACGAGGCGAGGAACGCCCAGCCCTCACGACCGAGGCGGTTGGCGGCCAGAGCGCCGACCCAGGAGAGCACCGCGACGGCCAGGAAGACCAGCGAGACGATCGTGTTGTTGCTGTGGGCCAGCTGGGTCCAGACGCCGAACAGCACCGCGAGCACGGCGGCCACGAGACCGACCTGGCCGGCGATCTTGTTGGACCGCACGCGGATCTCGCCGTCGGTCTTGAGCGCCAGGAAGATCGCGCCGTGCGTCACGAAGAGCGTGAGCGTGACGAGACCGCCGAGCAGGCCGTACGGGTTGAGCAGCGTGAACAGGTTGCCCGTGAAGAGGCTGCCACCCGCAGGGTTCAGCTCCATCGGCACGCCCGCGACGATGTTCGCGAACGCGACGCCCCAGAGCAGGGCGGGCACGAACGACGACACGGTGATCGCGATGTCCCACCGCTTGCGCCAGGTCGGGTCGCTCTTCTTGCTGCGGAACTCGAACGCGACACCGCGGACGATGAGCGCGAGCAGGATCAGCAGCAGGGCGAGGTAGAACCCGCTGAAGAGGGTGGCGTACCACTCCGGGAAGGCGGCGAACATCGCACCACCCGCGGTGAGCAGCCAGACCTCGTTGCCGTCCCACACCGGGCCGAGCGTGGTGAGGACGGTACGGCGCTCGGCCTCGTTCTTCGCCACGACGGGGAGCAGGACGCCCACGCCGAAGTCGAAGCCCTCGAGGACGAAGTAGCCGATCCACAGGACCGCGATGAGCACGATCCAGACGTTCTGGAGCATCTCCAAGCTCATGATCAGGACTCCAGTTCCGTCAGTAGGAGAAGGTCAGAGGCTGACCGCTGTTGGTGTCGTCGGCGTCGACCAGCTCGACCGTCTCCGGCGGGCCGATCTTCACCTGGCGGATCATCAGGCCGACCGTGATCACCGCGAGTCCGCCGTACAGCAGCGTGAACGCGATGATCGAGATCCAGGCCTGGGCGGCCGTGAGCGTCGGGGAGACGCCGGCCTCGGTCTTCATGAGGCCGTACACGATCCACGGCTGGCGACCCATCTCGGTGAAGATCCAGCCGGACGAGATGCCGAGCAGGGGGAACAGGAGCGCGACCGACGCCGTGCGCTTCATCCAGCGCCCCGACGGGACCTCGCCCTTGCGGGTACGCCACCACACGAAGATCGCGTAGAGGACGCCGAGCACGCCGAGGCCGATCATCGCGCGGAACGCCCAGAAGATGAGCGGCACGTACGGCGCGTACTCGCCGGGGCCGAACTTCTCCTCGTACTGCACCTGCAGGTCGTTGATGCCCTCGACCTTGCTCTCGGGACCGCTCCAGTAGCCGGTGGCCATGAACGAGGTGAGGCCCGGGATCTCCAGCGACCAGTAGGCCTCGGAACCGTCGAGGCTTCCGATGGTGATGAGGCTGAAGGGTGCGGCCTCGGTGGTCTCGTACAGCGCCTCGGCGGCAGCCATCTTCATCGGCTGCTGCTGACCATGATCTTTGCCTGCACGTCACCGGTGTAGACGACGGCGATCCCGGCGATAGCAGCGGAGATGACGCCGACCTTGAGCGACTTGCGCATGACCTCGACCGAGCGGCCGGTCATCATGACGACCAGGCTGACGCCGACCAGCATGACGCCGGACACCAGGAACGCCGACGTGATCACGTGCGCGAACGTCGTGTACGCCGTGTTCTGGAAGAGCAGCTCGGCGAAGCTCTGCAGCTCGACGCGGTTGGTCTCCGGGTTGAACTCGTAGGCCACCGGGTGCTGCATGAACGAGTTCGCGGCGAGGATGAAGTACGCCGAGAGCATCGTGCCGATCGCCGCGGCCCAGATGGTCGCGAGGTGCAGCTTCTTGGGCAGACGGTCCCAGCCGAAGATCCAGAGCCCCAGGAACGTGGACTCGAGGAAGAACGACGCGAGCGCCTCGACGGCCAGCGGCGCGCCGAAGATGTCGCCGACGAAGCGGGAGTAGTCGCTCCACGCCATGCCGAACTGGAACTCCTGCACGATGCCGGTGACGACACCCATCGCGAAGTTGATGAGCAGGAGCTTGCCGAAGAACTTGGTGGCCTTGAGCCACTTCTCGTCCCCGGTCCGGTACCACGCCGTCTGCATGATCGCGACAAGGAAAGACGTCCCGATCGTGAGCGGCACGAACAGGAAGTGATAGACGGTCGTGATGCCGAACTGCCACCGCGCCAGATCGAGCGCATTCATCAGGCAGACCCCTTCGAGAATCGGAACGTGACGCCGAGCGCTGTGCCGAGAACACGCGACCGTACGCTGGACACTTTGCTCCTTCTCGGAGGTCGCATGCGCACAGATCGCTGTGAACTGTGTCGCGTAGCGAAGGCTGGCCTCACCAGGAACGCCGCCCGTCACGCACAATGATCACTGCCACCGATCAGGCTTGCCTCAGTCGTCACCCGAGGTTGACAGCAAGCAGGTCATGCACAGGACCCCCATCGCACACTGTGCCTATCCGGAGGGGCGGGAGTCCACGCGAGCAGCGGGAATCCGACAGGGACCTCGACCACGGTTGGAGCGCGGCGCCCGGACCGGAGAGGATGCGCGGGTGACCACCGCCGACACCAGCGCGCACGCCCCTGCCGCGCAGGGGTCCACCGCCGCCGTCTGGTCGGCGATGACCATCGTCTACGTCGTCTGGGGCTCGACCTATCTCGCGATCGCCCTGGTCGTCGACTCCATGCCGCCTCTCGTCGGGCTCGGCACCCGCTT
>JBBQAY010000031.1:0-33318 GCA_038316965.1 Candidatus Nanopelagicales bacterium | reverse complement strand
GGGATGAGGCGTCATCACGGACCCGCACCAGCTCCGCCGCCAGCTCGGGCAGACCCGCCAGATGCACATCCGACACCGCACCCGACCCCGCCAGCACGCACGCCTCGGTCAGCATCCCCCGCACCCCCGCGACCAGGCGCGCGAACTCACGCCCCACATCGACACCGGTGGCCTGACTCATGGAACCCATCCTGCCCGGCACCTCCGACAGTCCACTGGCATCGCACCCCCGCAATCCACAGCAACCCCAACCGATCTCAGCGACTCACCATCCACAGGACCGGTTCGACGGCGTGTCGCCCACAGGCCCCGCCGGGCCAACGTCGACGGTAGGACCGGCAGCTGATCCAACCGATGGCCGAGCACGGCCAGGACCACCGAAGTGATCAGCGCGAAGAGCGTCTGGCGGGCCGTCGTCGTCAGTGACCGAGGGCGTGCCAGAAGCGGGCGGCCGCGCGGGACGGCCGGCCCGAGCGCGCCTCGGTGCGGTCGGCGGCGGTGAACAGCGCGGTCACTGCGTTGACGCCCGTCCACCGCAGCGGCTCGGGCTCCCAGGCGCCCGAGCGGTGCCCGTACAGCGGCAGGTCGAGCAGCTCACTCGCGGGCTCGCGCAGGATCGCGTCGCGCAGGATGCGGCCGGCGAGGTTCGACGTCGCGACCCCGTCGCCGACGTAGCCGCCCGCCTGCGCGAAGCCGGTCACGGCCTCGAACGTGACCGACGGCGTCCAGTCGCGCGGGATCCCGAGGTTGCCGCCCCACGCGTGCGTGAACTGGACGCCGCCGAGCACCGGGAAGAGGTCGACGAGGATGCGCCGGAGCATCGCGTGCACACGGTCGTCGACGTCGTGCCCGGGTCGCACCGTCGATCCCCAGTGGTACGGCGCCCCGCGACCCCCGAAGGCGATGCGCCCGTCGGCCGTGCGCTGCCCATAGATCCGCAGGTGCCTCTTGTCGCTGAACGTCTCGCGCTCGGCGAGCCCGATGCGCTCCCAGACGTCGTCCGCGAGCGGCTCGGTCGCCACCATGAGCGAGTACATCGGCACGACCGCGCGGTGCACGCCGGGCAGGGTCGGTGTGAAGCCCTCGGTCGCACGGACGACGACGTCGGCCCGCACGGCACCACGCGCGGTGGCCACGCGCCCGGGCTCGATCGCGGTGACCTCCGTGCCCTCATGGATCGTGACGCCACGCCGTGCCACCGCCGCGCCGAGCCCGACCACGAGCGAGAAGGGGTGCAGCGCCGCGCAGTGCGGGGTGTACGTGCCGCCGAGCACGTCGGTCGCACGCACGCGTCGCGACGCCGCCTCCTGGTCGAGCAGCATCAGCTGGTCGGCCATCCCGTACGCCGCCCAGCCGGCGACCTCGGACTCCGCACGCGCGAGCTGCGCCGCGTTGCGCGCGACCGAGGCGTACCCGCCCGGTGCGAACCCGCACTCGATGCCCTCGGCCGCAGCGACCGCACCCACCTCGACGACCGTGTCATTCATCGCGCGCTGCATCCGGATCGCCGCGTCGCGTCCCGCGAGTTCCGAGACCCGTCGCATGGACGCCGGGTAGATCGCCGAGCACCAGCCGCCGTTGCGCCCCGACGCCCCGAACCCCACGTACTCCTTGTCGAGCACCACGATGCGAAGCGACGGGTCGGCCTCGGCGAGGTAGTACGCCGTCCAGAGGCCGGTGTAGCCGGCGCCGACGATCACGACGTCGGCGTCGCGGTCGCCCTCGAGCGGCGGGTACGTCGGAGGCGTGCCGTCCACCGTCGTGCGCCAGAGCGACTCGGGGCCGGGTCGCAGGTCGGGGCTCACGCCTCGCAGTCTGGCAGACCCATGAGCCGTCGATCGGACGCCGGAGTGCGACGTGCAGAGCGCGGTCCGACCACCGCTACGAGAGCACGTCCTTGGTCAGGAACTTGCGCCACGCCAGGGCGAGCAGCACCGCGGCGTACGCCACCGAGAGGATCCCCCCGCGGCTCATGTCCTGCCACACGACCGGGTCGTTGAACGCATCCACCCAGGCCCCGATGTAGTGGGTCGGCAGGATCTCGCGCACCGGCCCGAGATCCTCGACCTGGTCGAGGATCGTCGAGATGATCACGAGCATCACCGCTCCGCCGACGGCGCCGAGGGGCGCGTCCGTGTGCACGCCCAGGAAGAAGGCGAGCGAGGCGACGAACAGCATGGAGACGGCGAGGTAGCCGATCACGATCGACAGGCGGAACAACGCCTCGCCCGTCGGGATGACACTGCCGAGGGGCGTGCGGGCAGGTCCGAACCCGAAGAAGATCCCGCCGGATATCAGCGCAGAGACAGGGAGAATCACCAGCCCGGACAGCGCCAGGCCGAACGAGACGACGAGCTTCTGCCGGAGCAGGCGCGACCGTCCCACGGGCGAGGCGAGCAGGTACTTCAGCGACGACCAGCCGGCCTCGCTCGCCACCGTGTCGCCGCAGAAGAGCGCGACCACCACGACGATGAGCAGCGTCGAGGACGCGAAGACGACGAACAGCGCGAAGTTGACCGCGCCGCCGGTCGCGAGGTCGACGAAGCGGGTGCCGCCGGGCACCACGCCCTCGCGGTTTCGGGCGAAGAGCGCCGCGAGCACGAGCGGGAACAGCGCCAGCCCGGCCAGCACCAGCTGCGTACGCCGGCGGCGCCACTGACGCACGAGCTCGACACGCAGCGGAAGGGTGCGGTTCGCCGACCATCCCGCGGCGGAGCCGTCGGGCGCGGCGGACGGGGGCGGCGGGGCCGACCGCAGGAGGTCGTGGACGCCGCGCGTCGTCGAGGTGCTGCTCATGTCGCTCCGATCAGTCCGAGGAACACGGACTCGAGGTCGGCCGAGGAGTCGCCGGCGCCGTCGGCCGACACGACCTGGTCGAGCGGTCCGGCGGCCACGAGCTCGCCCCGGTGCATCACGACGACGTGCGTGCACGTGCGCTCGACCTCGGCGAGGAGGTGGCTGGAGACGACGACCGTGCGCCCGGTCTCGGCGTACGTCCGCAGCACCTCGCGCACCTCGCGGATCTGCGGCGGGTCGAGGCCGTTGGTGGGCTCGTCGAGCACGAGCAGCTCGGGCAGGCCCAGCATCGCCTGGGCGATCGCGATACGTGCCCGCATGCCCTGGCTGTAGGTGCGCACCTTCCGGTCGACGTCGGCGCCGAGGCCCGCCACCTCCAGCACGGTGTCGAGGTACGCCTCCTCCGCCGGCCGGCCCGTCGCCCGCCAGAACAGCTCGAGATTGGCGCGGCCGGACAGGTGCGGCAGGAGGCCCGGGCCCTCGACGAACGCGCCGAGCCGGGAGAGGACCGGCGCTCCCGGTGTGATGCGGTGGCCGAACACGAGCAGTTCGCCCTCGGACGGCCGGATGAGCCCGAGGAGCATGCGCAGCACCGTCGTCTTGCCCGCGCCGTTGGGGCCGAGCAGCCCGAGCACCTGCCCCTGCTCCACGCGGAAGCTCACGTCCGACACCGCGCGGAAGCCACCGGCGTACGACTTCCCGAGGTTGCGCACGACCAGCGGCACGTCGGCGAGCCCCGGCTCGACGTCCTCGGCCACGTGGCGTCCGCGCCTGCCGAGGATCACGGCGGCGGCGGCGAGTGCGACCAGCAGCAGGCCCACGCCGACCGCTGCCAGCACGAGACCGGAGAGGTCCGACGGCAGCGGAGTCACGGGCACGTCGGGCAACGAGAGCGCGCCGTCGCCCGCCAGCTCGATGCCGTAGGTACGGGCGTCCGCGGGCATCGCGTAGGCCTGGTCGGTGGTGGTCACGACGAGGCGCAGCGCGTGCCCCGGCTGGATCTCGCGCACCACGGCGGGGAGCACCACGCGCACCGTGCTGTCGCCGCCCGCGCCGAGCCGAACGGTCGTGACGAGACGGTTCGGCAGCACTGCCTCGCTGCCGCCGGGTCCGACGTCGAGCAATCGCGCGAACAGCGTCACGTCGGGGGCGTCGGTGCGCACCCGGATGTCGACCGTCGCCGACCCGACCAGGGTGAAGGGCTCGGTGAACGGCTGGGTCTGGAAGAGGGCCGACTGCCCCGGGATGTCGGGCAGCGCTCGCTGCGACCCACGCAGCAGCGTCGACACCACGGCGCCGAGGCCGGGCAGGCTCGAGACCTGGGCCGGGTTCCCGCCCGCGGGTGCGACGACCGTCTGCGCCCCGCCCTCGAGCGGGACGGCGCGGCGGGCGACGACGGCGGCGTCCCCGACGCCGGGCGCGGCGTCCGCGGCGAGCACCTGCGGGTCGGCTCCCGTGCGTGCACCGAACAGCGAGGCGGCCTGCCCCGTCGCCTCGAAGCGGGTGTCGGCAGGTGTGCCGTCCTCACGCAGGTAGCGGTCGAACCAGGCGAGCGTCAGGGCGTCGAGCCGCTCGACCTCCTGATCGCCACCGTCGTGCCCGCCCGCGAACCACACGAGCTTCACGGGTGTCCCGTCCGCGGCGATGCCGCGGGCGTTGGCGTCGCCCTCCGAGAGCGGGAACAGCGAGTCCGCCTGACCCTGGAGCAGGAGCGTGGGGGCCTCGATCCTGTCGAGGACGGACGCCGGACTCGACGCCGCCAGCAGGTCGAGGATCTCAGGGGTCGGCACACCCGTGGCGGCGCTGGCGCCGTACGCGTCGCAGACGTCCTGGGCGAACCGGCCGCAGATGGTCGGGTCGCCCTCGGACGCCGAGCCGCTCCCGAAGAAGACGCCGGCCCACAACCGCTTGAACACACCGGGTTCGGCGATCGGCTCGAGGGCGGCCGGCGTGGTGGGATCCGCGGCGGCGGCGAACTGCGGGAAGAGCGACGCGGCCAGGTCGTTCCAGGTGATGCGCGGCGCGATCGCGTCGATCCGCTGGTCGTAGCCCGCGGCGAGCAGCGCGATGGCGCCACCGTACGACCCGCCCGTGATCCCCACCCGCGGATCGCCGTCGGTGTCACGCAGTACGTCGTCGCGCGTGGCGAGAAGGTCGACCAGCGCGCGGGCATCGGCCACCTCGTACGCCGGCGCGTTGAGGTGGATGCGACCACCGGAGCCACCGAACCCGCGGGCGGTCCACGTGAGAACGACGTACCCCTCCAGCGCGAGCCGGCGGGCCTGGGCGACGAGGTCCTCGCGCTGGCCGCCGAAACCGTGCGCCAGCATCACCGCAGGCAAGCGGGCGTCCGATCCGTCGTCGGCCCGGTAGACGGCGACGTCGAGGTCGACCGTGCTCCCGTCGGCCTCGGCGCCCACCGGCACCCGCAGCACCTCTTCGCGGACCGTCGGCCCGGCCGTCAGCGACGGGACGACCCACAGGAGCGCGACAGCGACGAGGGCGACGGCGCCCGTCAGAGCGACCGCGGCACGCGCCCGCGACGACCGCAGCCAGCCGATCACGCCTCGCCCCCTCCGCCCCTCACGTCATACCCACCACGACATCGAACGACATCCGCGCCGCCGGGGCATCCCGGGCCCACGACAGATCCGACGAACGAGGTCGGCAGAACGTCTCCGCGGTGGTCGAACGGCGCGGGATACGCCGCGATCCGACTCCCCGCGCCGCCCTAGGCTGGCCGCATGCCAGCCTCGCCGCCGCCGTCGAGCGTCCGCGCCGACGCGTGGACGTGGGCCATCCGCATCTACCCCACGCGGTCGGCGGCGAGCACGGCGTGCAAGGCCGGACACGTGAAGGTCAACGACGCCCCCGCCAAGCCATCGACGCCGGTACGGATCGGTGACACCGTCCGCGCCTACACGCCCGCTGGTGAACGCATCGTCGTGGTCACCGGCCTCATCGAGAAGCGCACGAGCGCGACGCTCGCGGCCCTCAACTACGACGACAGGACGCCGCCCCCTCCTCCGAAGGAGGAGCGGGCGGCGCCGATCGTGCGCGAGCGAGGGTCGGGACGGCCGACGAAGAAGGAACGCCGGATCACCGAGCGGCTGCGGGGACGCAGCGGCTGACGATCAGGCCGCGGCACCCGAGGTCACGTCGGGGAGCACGGCCGACACGACCTTGCGCGGCACCGACGTCACGGTGGCGACACCCTCGGAAGCCTTGCGCAGCAGGTTGTTCGGCAGCGAGAGCCGCATGACCTTCTTCCATGCCGACGCGACCTGCTTGACCATCGGGCCGCTCGTGTAGGTGAGGCCGTAGCGCTCGAAGAGCTCCTGCACCTGGGGCGCGATCTCCTGGTAGCGGTTGCTGGGGAGGTCGGGGAACAGGTGGTGCTCGATCTGGAACGACAGGTTGCCGCTCATGATGTGCAGCAGCCTCCCCCCGGAGATGTTCGCCGAGCCCAGCATCTGGCGCAGGTACCACCCGCCGCGGGTCTCACCCTCGATCGAGGTCTTGGAGAACGTCTCGACGCCCTCGGGGAAGTGGCCGCACATGATCACCGAGTGCGTCCAGACGTTGCGGACGACGTTGGCCGTCGCGTTGGCGGCGACGGTGGGCACGAAGGACGGGCCCGACAGCAGCGGGTGGACGACGTAGTCGCGAGTCGCCTGGGTGCGGATCTTCGCGAGCACCACGCGGGCCTCGGCCCAGAACTGGTCCTTGTCCTTGCGCCCAGCGAGGTACTTGCCGACCTCGAGGTCGTACGCCGCGATGCCGTACTGGAAGAAGCACATGTTGACGAAGTTCCAGACGGGCTGGGCGATGTAGCCCGGCTTCCATCGCTGGTCCTCGTCGACGCGCATGATCCCGTAGCCGAGGTCGTTGTCGCGGCCGAGCACGTTCGTGTAGGTGTGGTGCAGCTCGTTGTGCGAGTGCTTCCACATCGTCGCCGGGGTGGCGTTGTCCCACTCCCACGTCGTCGAGTGGATCTTCGGGTCGCGCATCCAGTCCCACTGGCCGTGCAGGACGTTGTGCCCGATCTCCATGTTCTCGAGGATCTTCGCGATGGACAGCGCCGTCGTGCCGGCGAGCCACGCGGGCGGGAACAGCGAGAACAGCAGCACTCCGCGGCCACCGAGCTCGAGCGCCCGCTGCACGTCGATCACCCGACGGATGTAGGCCGCGTCGCGCTCGCCGCGGCTCGCGAGGATCTGCTCGCGGATCGCGTCGAGCTCCACGCCGAGTGCGGTGATGTCCTCGTCGGTCAGGTGCGCGATCGGGCTCTGCGCCTTGTTCTGGATCGTGGTCATGTCCGGCCTTCCTAGAGGTCGATGTCGCAGGCGCCGGCCGCGGCCGACACACAGGTCTGGATGAGCACGCCGTCGCCGGGTGCTGCGGTGGTCACGGCGCCGTCGCGCAGGTCGCGCACCACGCCTTCGCGCAGGGGGACGACGCAGCCGAAGCAGATGCCCATGCGGCAACCGGACGGCATGAGCACGCCAGCACCTTCACCGGCGTCGAGCAGCGAGATGGACGTCGAGGCGTCGACGACGCGGCTGCTGCGGCTGAACGTCACGGCGCTCGAGCCGGATTCGGTTGGCACGAGCACGGCGGGACGGAATCGCTCGACGCAGAGGCGGTCGGCCATACCGCGCGCGGCGTAGTGCTGCTCGAGCGCGTCGAGCAGGTCGCCCGGGCCGCAGGCCCACGTACGTCGCTGTGCGAGGTCGGGCACGAGTCGCTCGAGCTCGGCGGCCCCGAGCCGACCGTCGGTCGACGTGTGTCGCTCGACGAGGGTGATCTCGCCACGCGCCGCCATCGCGCGCAGCTCGCCGCCGAAGATCACGTCGGACGCCGTGCGCGCCGAGTGGACGACGACGACGTCGGTGAGCCGCGACGAGCGCAGCATCCCCATGACCGGCGTGATGCCGGAGCCGGCCGTCACGAACAGCACCTTGGCCGGACGCACGGCCGGAAGCACGAAGCCGCCCGTCGCCTGGTCGAGCTGCACGACCGTGCCGATGCGCGCGTGGCGTACGAGGTGGCCGCTCACGACGCCGTCGTGCACGGCCTTCACCGTGATCGCGATGCACCCGTCCTCGCGGCCGGTGCTCGAGCTGATGGAGTACGTGCGCCACTGACGGACGCCCTCGACGTCGACGCCGAGCCGCACGTACTGCCCCGGCTCGTGGCCGGCCCAGTCGCGGCCGGGCGCGATGACGACGGTCACTGCGTCATGGGTCTCCGGGTGCAGGCCGACGATGCGGCCGCGCAGCGCCGTCCCCGCACGCAGCGGGACGACCCGGTCGAGGTAGTCGGACGGCACGAGCGGCGTGGTGACCAGCCCTGCCAGCTCGACCAGACGATCACGAAGGCCCCGGGTCCGCGGGGTCGTGGTCGATGCGGTGTTCACGTCACGAAGTGCCATGTGACCAGAGTGATGCACTCCATGGTCTAAACTCTTGTCCGTCGGGCGTGAAACGGGCCCTCTAGTTTGTTCGGTGAGGATAATTCATGGACGGCGCCGCCGCTCGCGCGACCTCCGAGCACCTCGCCCTCGAGCCCGCCGTGGCAGCCACCCTGCGCGACCGGCTGCCCGAGGTCGCCGCGGCCACCGTCGCCGCGGTGACGGCCGAGGTGCCCTCGTACGCCGGCGCCTTCACTGGCGACCTCGGGGCAACGATCACGGGCGCGGTACAGGTGGCCCTCGGTGGCTTCCTCAAGCTCGCGACGCGCACGGCCGGCTCCGACCCGGGGACGCCCCTGACCCCCGCCCTCGAGGCCGCCTACGACCTCGGACGCGGCGAGGCACGCAGCGGACGGTCGATGGACGCGCTGCAGGCGGCGTACCGCATCGGCGCACGGGTCGCCTGGCGCGAGATGTCGGCCGCCACCGCGACGGCCGGGATGCCCGCGATCACCATGGCCCGGTTCGCCGAGCTCGTGTTCGCCTACATCGACGAGCTGTCGGCGTCGAGCGTCGCGGGGCACACCGACGAGCTCGCCACGACAGGGCGCGTCCGCGAGCGCTACCTCGAGCGCCTCGCGCAGCTCCTCCTCGCCGGCGCAGACGAGACGACGCTCGGCTCGGCGGCACTACGTGCCGGCTGGCAGCCGCCCACCACGCTCACCGCCGTCGTGATCCCTGGCGGTCAGGTGCACGCGCTCATGCCCGCACTTCCCGCCGGCACCGTGCTCGCCCGCCAGGACCTGCCCGGCGTCAGCGACGACGACGACCTCGTCCTCCTCCTGGTGCCCGACCTCGGGGGCCGTGCACGCCCACGCCTCCTGCGAACGCTCTCCGGTCGCGACGCCGTCGTAGGCCCGGCGCGCCCGTGGGCCGACGTCGCTTCCTCGTACTCCCGCGTACGTCGCACCCGCGAGATCGCCACCGTTCGCGGCGTCGTCGACACCGACCAGCACCTCGCCGAGATCGTGCTGCGTGCCGACCCTGAAGCACTCGCCGACCTCCGTGCCCGGGTGCTCGCTCCGCTGTCCGGCGTACGGGCATCCTCGCGCGAGCGCCTTGCGGAGACTCTGCGGTCATGGCTGCTGCACCAAGGGCGCAGGGACGACGTCGCCGCAGACCTGTTCGTCCACGCGCAGACGGTCCGCTACCGGATGGGTCAGGTGCGGGAGCTCTTCGGCGACTCGCTCGACGACCCGCGCATCGTGCTCGAGCTGACCTTGGCGCTCGGGCTCACGCCCGCAGCGTCGTCAGCGGGCTGATCGCACCGGCTGCAACGGCCGCGAACAGACGTTCGTAATTCTCGACCATCCTGGCGGCCGAGAAGCGTCGTGCCGCCTCGGTCCTGCACGCTGATCGGTCGAGCGAGGCGATCCGCTGCACGGCCTCCACCGCGAAGTCGACGTCGTCGACCAGGAACCCGGTCACGCCGTCACGAATCAGCTCCGGCATCGACCCACGGCGGTAGGCGACCACCGGCGTGCCCGCCGCGAGCGACTCGACCACCGACAGGCCGAACGGCTCGTCGAAGTCGATGAGGTGCAGCAGCGCGACCGCATCGCCGAGCAGACGGTCGCGGTCGACCGGGCCGACCGGTCCCACGTACGACACGGACGTGCCGTCGACCTGCGGGAGGACCTGCGTGCGGAAGTACGGCTCGTCGTGCACCACGCCCGCGATCACCAGGCGCAGACCTGCTCGCCGCGCGACCTCGATGGCCACGTGCGTGCCCTTGTCCGGATGGATGCGACCCAGGAACAGCAGGTATCCCCCACGGCCGTCGCCGAGCGTGAACGAGTCCACGTCGATCCCGTGGTGGATGGTCGCGGCGTAGTGCAGATCCGGATGGCGGTCGGAGTCGCTGATCGAGACGTAGTGCGCGATGTCGTCGTACGCGCGGTAGACCGGCACGATCCGCTCGGAGGAGAACCCGTGAATCGTGGTCACCACGGGAGTGCGCACAAGGCGGCTGAACACGAGCGGCAGGAAGTCGAACTGGTTGCTGATCACGTCGAACTCCGCGGCACGCTCGAAGGCCGCAGCGATGTGGAGCGCCTCGTAGACCTTGGCGTCGACGGAGGAGTCCTCCTCGTAGCCGGCCGGTGCTTCCGCATGCAGCCGGGCCGACGTCGTGGAGTCCGCCGTCGCGAAGAGGGTCACGTCATGGCCCCGCGAAACAAGGCCCTCGGTGAGGGTCGACGCCACCTGCTCCCACGGCCCGTAGGCCCGCGGAGGCACGGAGTGCGCGATCGAGGCGACCAAGGCGACCCTCACCAGAACCTCCAGATTTCCCTTGAATCTACGGGGAAATCGGCACCCCGGAACGGTGCTAAGGTGAAGTGCAAGTTCCGCGGCAACGAAGCCGCGGCCTGTGGCGCGGCTGTCTGGCCGAGCGCCCTCGGGATGTCGATGCTCCCTCAGTGAACGGCAGCGCATCGGCTGCACAGATCGGTATCGCGAAAGCAGACGGCCATGGGCCTCAGGTTCGGTTTCCTGTCCACCTACCCTCCGACCCAGTGCGGCATAGCGACGTTCGCCGAGTCGCTCGTGCGTCACCTTCACCGCTCGGGCGCCCACGTCGGCGTCGTCCGGCTCGTCGACGAGCCGGAGGAGCAGGTTCTCCCCGTCGTGCACCAGTGGGTCCGCGGCAAGCGGGGGGCCGAGATCGACGCCGCCCTGGTGCTCGACGACTTCGACATCGCCGTCGTGCAGCACGAGTACGGCATCTTCGGCGGCCCGGACGGCGAGGACGTGCTCGACGTCGTCCAACGGCTCGGCGTCCCGGTCATCACAGTGCTCCACACCGTGCTGACCAACCCGACGCCGAACCAACACCGGGTCCTGGCCTCGCTCGCTGACCGGTCGGCCGCCCTCGTCACGATGACCGAGACGGCGCGTGACCGGCTGGTCTCGGGCTGGGGTGTCGATCCCGCGAAGATCACCGTGATTCCTCACGGCGCCGAGGACAACCGCACCGACCACCCATCCCCGCTCGCCGCCGTGCCTCTGCGGCCGACCATCTTGACCTGGGGCCTGCTCTCGAAGGGCAAGGGAATCGAGTGGGCGCTGCTCGCGCTGGCCGAGCTCAGGGAGACGACCGAGCTGCCGCGCTACCGAGTGCTCGGCCGCACCCACCCCAAGGTGCTCGAGCGCGACGGTGAGGCGTACCGCGAGAGCCTGATCTCGATGACGCGCGACCTCGGCCTCGAGAAGCACGTCGACTTCGACAGCCGATACCTCGCCGGCCCGGACCTCCGTCGTGCCGTCAGCGAGGCCGACGTCGTCCTCCTCCCCTACGACTCCGCGGAACAGGTGACGTCCGGCGTGCTCACCGAGGCCGTGGCGGCGGGCAAGCCCGTCATCTCCACAGCGTTCCCGCATGCCGTCGAGCTGCTCTCTGGCGGTGCCGGCATCGTCGTGCCCCGGCGCGACCCCGCAGCGATCTCCGAGGCGATGCGACGGATGCTCACGACACCCGGCCTGCGCGACCACATGGCGCGCGAGGCGCGCGGCCTTGCCGCGTCGCTGCTGTGGCCCGCGGTCGCGCAGCGGTACATCGAGCTCGGCGTTGCCGTGGCCGGTCACGATCGGGTCGACCTGTCCGAACGGAGCCTCGCGAGCCACGGGGCGATCGAGCTCGGCGCCCACCTGCGATCGGCCGTCTGATGCCTCGTGCCCTTCGTCTGGACCATCTCGCCCACCTGACCACCCGCACCGGGCTGTGGGAGCACGCGCTCCTCACCGAGCCGCGGGTCGAGCACGGCATGTGCGTCGACGACGTCGCCCGTGCGCTCGTCCTCACCTCACGAATCACGGATCCGACCGAAGAGGTCCGGACCATGACGCGCACCTACCTCTCGTTCCTCGAGGCCGCGCTCCATGACGACGGCCTCATGCACAACCGACGAAATCCCGACGGCACCTGGGGCGACGAGGCATCGACGCACGACCACTGGGGTCGGGCTCTCTGCGCGCTCGGCACTGCGGCAGCCCGGCTCGACGACCCCCTGCTCGCAGGTGCCGCACGCATCGCCGCGGGGACGGCGATGGGGGCGCGCTCGGTCCACCCGCGCGCGATGGCGTACGCGGCGCTTGGCGCCGCTCAGCTCCTCACCGTTGCTCCCGACGACCTCCAGTCGCGACGCGTGATGCTCGACGCCCGCCGCCTCCTCCAACCCGCCCGCATGGAGACCGAGTGGCCGTGGCCGTATCCGCGCCTCACCTACGCGAACGCCGTTCTCCCGCAGGCGATGCTGGTGATCGGCCGCGAGCTCGAGGCTCAGGAGCTCGAGCGCGACGGGCTCCGGCTGCTCAGCTGGCTCGTCACCGAGCAGATGAACGACGGCCACCTGTCCGTCGTCCCGGCAGCCGGGCGATCGCCCGGCGACCGTCGGCCCGCTTTCGACCAGCAGCCCATCGAGGTCGCATCCCTCGCCGAGGCTGCACAGACGGCGTTCGAGCTCACCGGCGACGCCCGGTGGGTGGATGTCGTCGAGCTCTGCGTCGCATGGTTCGAAGGTGCGAACGACAGCGGCCTCGCGGTGCGCGACGAGCACACGGGCGGCGGCTACGACGGGCTGGAAGAGCACGCGGTCAACCAGAACCAGGGCGCGGAGTCGACCCTCGCCTGGCTCGCGACACTGCAGCTCTCGCAGCTCGCGGTCCTGGCGGGTACGCCGTGACGGCGGTCGACCGCACCTGGGTGCGGCGCACCGACCACGTCCTGCGGCCCGATCCCGAACGCGTCGTCGCGCGGCTGTTCCTACCCGGCCAGGAGACCCCCGATTCAGGGCCTTCGCGCTCGCAGGCAGTCATCGAGCGGTCGCGCGCGCTGGACGACACCCAGGTGGACGACCGGCTGCGCGCCCTGGAGTCGTCATTCGGCGAGCGCCACCGCGAGCTGGCATCCACGTGGGAGCGTCACTTCTCCCTGCTTGAGCACCGGGTGGCTGCGGACGAGCCGTGGTCGCAGGCGCGCCGACGCCTCATCGGTGCCTACTTCACGCAGGAGTTCGCGATCGAGGGCGCGGCGCTGTTCAACCCGTGCCTGGTGCTGCACCCTGACCAGACCGGCATCCCTCCGGGCTCGGTCAGATTCGTGATGACGTTGCGAGCAGTAGGTGAAGGCCACATCTCCAGCATCGAGTTCCGCACCGGGACCATCGCCGATGACGGTGCCGTGAGCCTCGACGAGCGGCCGACCGTCGCTGTCCTCCCCGACGGCCTCCCGGCCCAGTACCGGCGCTTCGAGTTCGCCAGCGAGCTCGACGACATGTGGGGTGACCACGCGAACTCGAACTTCGTGCTCGACCTCCTGCCCGAGACGTTCGGCCGCGACGAGCTCGATATCGCGCTCCAGACGTTGCGGGACCAACGTCTGACGCGGGGTGCGGCGTCGCTGACGATCGACCGCTTCCAGCGGATCGCGGACTCGTCCTACCGGGTCCAGTTCCCGGCCACGTCCTCCCTCCAGGAGCGGGTGCTCATGCCCCGTGGCCCCTCGGAGCGCCTCGGCATGGAGGACGTGCGCCTGGTGCGCCTGCCCGCTGACGACGGCTCGTTTGAGTACGTCGGCACGTACACCGCCTACGACGGCAGCCGCGTCGCCTCGCACGAGATCCGGACCCAGGACTTCCGTACCTTCTCCGTATCTCCGCTGTCAGGGCCCGGCTCCAAGGACAAGGGCCTGGCGCTGTTCCCACGTCGCATAGCCGGCCGGTACGTCGCGCTGTCACGGGCAGACCGCGAGAGCAACGGCATCACGTGGTCGGACGACCTCGAGCACTGGGACGAGCCTGCGCTCGTGCAGACCCCTGCACAGCCATGGGAGATCGTGCAGCTCGGGAACTGCGGCCCTCCCATCGAGACCGACCAGGGGTGGCTCGTGCTCACGCACGGAGTCGGCCCCATGCGCCAGTACGCCATCGGGGTGCTGCTGCTCGACCTCGACGATCCCACCGTCGTCCTCGGCTGCCTGCGCCAGCCTCTCCTGACCCCCGAGGCCGACGAGCGGGACGGATACGTACCGAATGTCGTCTACTCGTGCGGTGGCATGGTGCACGGTCGCACCCTGGTGCTGCCGTACGGCGCCAGCGACTCCACCATCCGCTTCGCCGTGGTCGACCTCGACCCGCTGCTCGCCGAGCTCGCGGCATCCCCGGCTCTCCCTAACCCCATCGAGGGAACCTCATGACCGTCCCCGCTGGCCACCGGCCGAGCAACAATCCCTTCCTCTCCCCGCCGGTCGACGCCGAGGCGCCGGATGCCGAGCACCTCCGGGCCGAGCGTCAGGACAAGCCGTGGGGCCACGAGACGCTGTTCGCCGACGGCCGGAACGGCTACGTGGGCAAGCTCATCCACGTCACGGCGGGCCGCTCGCTCAGCCTCCAGCTGCACCACCGCAAGGACGAGACGATCAGCGTGATCAGCGGCGAGATGGTGCTGGAGGCGGGCATCTCCGCCGCCTTGCTCGAGCGCACCACCATGGTGGCGGGCGACACCGTGCACATCCCGCCCACGGTCATCCACCGCATCACCGCGGTCACCGACCTGCTGCTCGTCGAAGCCTCCACCGCCGGTGTGGGTTGGCAGCACGACGTCGTCCGGCTCTCCGACGACTACGGGCGCGGCGGGACATCGGCACCCTGAGCCCGGCAGCGACCTAGGCTCGGTCCGTGACCTCCTCCCTCGACGACCAGCAGAGGCCGCGCAACTGGGCCGGCAACGTGACCTTCGCGCCGACGGGCGTCGCGAGTCCGACGTCGTTGTCTGACCTCCAGGAGGTCGTCGCCTCGTCCGACCGCGTGCGAGCCCTCGGCACCGCTCATTCGTTCTCACGCGTCGCCGACACCGACGGCGTCCTGGTCCGGCTCGACGCACTGCCGCCGGTGGCCGAGGTCGATGCCACGCGGTCGACAGTGACGGTGAGCGCAGGGATCCGCTGGGGCGAGCTGGCACCGGTCGTGCACGCACACGGTCTTGCTTTGCACAACATGGGGTCCTTGCCGCACATCTCCGTCGCGGGGTCGGCAGCCACGGGAACTCATGGCTCGGGGAACGGGCTCGGCTGCCTCGCCACCGCTGTGCGCTCACTCGACCTCGTCACCGCCGACGGGTCGTTGCGGACGATGAGGCGCGGCGACGACGACTTCGGGGGCAGCGTGGTGGCCCTCGGCTCGCTCGGCGTCGTGACCTCGCTGGAGCTCGACCTCGAGCCGGCCTACGACCTCGAGCAGACCGTGTGGGTCGACCTCCCGTTCGCAGTCGCGGTGGAACGGTTCGACGACGTCCTGGGGGCAGCGCACAGCGTGAGTCTGTTCACGACGTGGACCGGTCGCGGCTTCGAGCAGGTGTGGGTGAAACGTCGTACCGACGGCGACCCCGTCGACCTGGCCTGGACAGGGGCGCGAGCGGCCGACCGCGAACTCCACCCGGTGCCAGGAGTCGACTCCGATGCGTGCACCACGCAGGGCGGGATCGCCGGGCCGTGGTTCGAGCGCCTGCCGCACTTCCGCCTCGACTTCACCCCCAGCAGCGGCGAGGAGCTGCAGACGGAGTACATGGTGCCGAGATCCCTTGCGCGCGAAGCCCTCGAGGCGGTCCAGAGGGTCGCCGATGTCGTCGCTCCGGTCCTTCAGATCAGCGAGATCCGAACCGTTGCCGCCGACAGCCTCTGGCTCAGCCCCTGCGAGGGGCGAGACACCGTCTGCATCCACTTCACCTGGGTCGACGACGCCCAGGCAGTCGCGCCTGCCGTGATCGCCGTCGAGCGCGAGCTCGCGCCGTACGCCGCACGGCCGCACTGGGGAAAGGTCTTCAGCACCGACCCCGCGGTGGTGCGCTCGCTCTATCCGCGACTTCCCGACTTCCAGGATCTGCGCGCCCGCCTCGATCCGCAGCGGGTCTTCGCCAACGCGTTCGTCGACCGCTACCTCGATCTCTGACGCCGAGGGTGGCGGTGCAGAGCTCGGGCCACCGCCTTGGGACGACTTGATCCGTATACCCCCGGGGGTATAGCCTGAGGCCAGTCAACGAGCGCACCAGCGCCCGATCGCCCTGGAGGAACCATCATGTGCAGCCCCGCCACCTGCTCCCGCTGCGGCAAGGTCACCTGGTCAGGCTGCGGCATGCACGCCGACATGGTGATGGCCAACATCTCCACCGACCGCCGCTGCACCTGTCACTGACGGCGCCCAGGGTGTCCTAAGCCAATACCCCAGGGGGTATGGTGAGAACAGTGCGCAGAGCCGCGCACCCTGCGTCGAGGAGCACGAGACATGGCACGCGTCGTCGTCCTGGGAGCCGGAATCTCCGGCCACACCGCCGCACTCCACCTACGCCGGCTGCTGGGCAAGCAGCACGAGGTCGTCGTGGTGTCCCCGAACTCGAACTGGAACTGGATCCCGTCGAACATCTGGGTCGGGGTCGGCCGGATGTCGGCGAAGGACGTCACGTTCAAGCTCGCGCCCGTCTACAGGAAGAAGGGCATCACCTACCACCAGGCCAAGGCTGTCGCCCTCTGGCCCGAGGGTGACGACGCCTCGGCCAAGCCCAAGGTCGAGATCGAATGGACCGCCCCGGGCAAGGTCGGGCACGTCGAGCGCATCGAGTACGACTACGTCATCAACGCCACCGGCCCGAAGCTGAACTTCGGAGCGACTCCCGGGCTCGGCCCGGACGGCCACACGTACTCGGTCTGCACCTACGGCCACGCCGAGGAGGCCGCCAAGGCCCTCGACGGCGTGATCGCCAAGCTGCAGCGCGGCGAGAGGCAGCGCCTGGTCATCGGCGTCGGCCACGGCACGTGCACCTGCGAGGGTGCGGCGTTCGAGTACACCTTCAACGTGGAGCACGAGCTGCGAAGCCGCGGGCTGCGCGACCTCGCCGAGATCGTCTACTTCACCAACGAGTACGAGCTCGGTGACTTCGGCGTCGGCGGGTTGTCGTTCAAGCAGAACGGCTTCGTGACCACGAGCCAGCTGTGGACCGAGTCGCTGTTCGTGGAGCGCGACGTCCGCTCGATCACTCGGGCGCACCCGACCAAGATCGAGGACGGCCGCCTCTACTACGAGACGCTCGATGGCGTCGACGGTGTGCTCGACTTCGACTTCGCGATGCTGCTCCCGCCGTTCCGAGGCGTCGACCTGAAGGCTTTCGCCCTCGACGGCAGCGACATCAGCTCTGAGATCTTCGCGCCGAGCGGCTTCCTCAAGGTGGACGCCGACTACACGCCGAAGAAGTTCGAGGAGTACCGGGCCGAGGACTGGCCGAGCACCTACCAGAGCCCGAAGTACGCCAACGTCTTCGGCATCGGCATCGCGTTCGCGCCGCCGCACCCGATCTCGGTGCCGCGCACCAGCCCCCGAGGCACGGTCATCTCCCCTGCACCTCCGCGCACGGGCATGCCGTCGGGTCTCATGGGTCGTGCGGTGGCGGAGAGCATCGCCGACATGCTGGCCGGCCGGTCCACGACGCCTCAGCACAAGGCCTCGATGGCCGACATGGGAGCCGCCTGCGTCGCGAGCGCCGGTGCCGGGTTCACGAAGGGCACAGCGGCCTCGATGACGATGTACCCCGTCGTACCGGACTACGTGCGCTTCCCCGGCTACGGCCGCAGCCTCGACGACACGACGGGCGAGATCGGTCTCGCCGGTCACTGGATGAAGAACCTGCTCCACTACATGTTCATCTACAAGGCGAAGGGCCTGCCCGGCTGGTCCTTCATCCCGGAGTGAGCTGACGATGACCGAGAACTCGAGCACCGAGCCCGTCTCGCCGGCGGAGGTACCGCTCGCCGTCACGTTGGCGCCGGCCCCGACCGACAAGACCCTTCGTCAGCGCAAGTCTGTTCCCCTTCAAGGGTTCCGCTTCGCGGCGGTGTCGCTGCGCATGCTCAAGATGATCCGCAAGTCGCACCACTGAGGGGTCAGACGTGCGAGCCGCAGAATGGGACGCCCGCTACGCCGCCGTGGACCGAGTGTGGTCCACCGGTCCGAACGTGTTCGTCGAGCAGCACTGCTCTGCCCTACCCCCTGGCAGGGCGCTCGACGTCGCCGGCGGCGAAGGGCGCAACGCGCTGTGGCTCGCTGACCACGGCTGGGAGGCGACCGTCACCGACTTCTCGGCGGTCGCCCTCCAGCGCGCGGCACACCTGTGGGACCAGCACGTGCAGCCCCTCGGGCGGCTGCACGTGCGCCAGGCCGACGTCGTCGCCGATCCGCTGGGCGACCAGAGCTTCGACCTCGTCGTCGTCTGCTATCTGCACATCCCGGCTGACGACCGCGGCCGGGCCCACCGGTCCGCAGCGGCCGCGGTCGCGCCCGGTGGGACGCTCCTCGTGGTGGCCCACCACACGGACAACCTGACCGAGGGCGTGGGCGGCCCGCAGGACCCTTCCGTGCTGTTCGGCGAGGCCGACGTCGTCGCCGACCTCGAGGGCAGCGGCCTGACGGTGGAGGTCGCGACCAAGGCCGCCCGTGCCGTGGAGGTCGCCGGGTCACCGGCTCACGCGTACGACGCCGTAGTGCTCGCCCGACGTCCTGCCTGATCCGGCGTCCCGGCTGAGATCGGTTGCGGCGCGGTCGGTCTCAGGCCAGGGACAGGAACAGCTTCTGCAGCTGCTCGGCCACGGCGTCGGAGTCCTGGTCGCCGGCCACGACGCACTCGCGCAGGCTGGTCGAGATCATCTGGAACGCCGCGCGGTCCACGGCCTTGCTGACCGCGGCGAGCAGGGTGACGACGTCCTGGCAGGACCTGCCGTCCTCGAGCATCGCGATCGCGCCGCCGAGCTGGCCCTGCGCGCGCTTGAGCCGGTTGGTCACGGCCAGCACGGCCTTCTGGTCCTCGACGACGTGCTGGGCGGCCGGTGTCCCGGATCCTGCGGTCACGGCGTCCTCCTGGGGTTCGTGGTAGCCATCACTATACCCCCGGGGGTATAGTGATGGCTACCACGAACACCGACGAAGGAGACCAGGACATGTGCCGACAGGTGAGCTGCCGACGCTGCGGCAAGGCGACGTGGGCCGGCTGCGGCCAGCACGTCGACCAGGTGATGCGTGGCGTGCCGAAGTCCGGGCGCTGCACCTGCCCGCCCGAGCAGAAGAGGTCCCTCGTCGACCGGATCTTCGGTCGCTGACGTACTCCGCGCGACGAGGCCCCGGTCCTGACACGGATCGGGGCTTCGTCGCTCCCGGTTCAGGTCACGCCCCTGCAGCGACGGCGGATCGTGCGTCGACCGCGAGCTTTCGCGGGCGCGTTCGTCGCTGGCCGATTCTCACCGATGCTCCGTCCTCCGTCGCTTCCCGCACCGGTCGCCGGCATCCACATCACCTTCACTGACGCGCAGCACGACTGGCTGGTGTCAGGCGGATCCGGCACCGGGCCTTGACCTTCTGCGCCGCCCTCAGGCAATATCTACAACCTTATGGTTGTAGATCAGCTCTCCGACGTCGAGGTCGACCGGATCTTCCACGCCCTCGCCGACGCGACCCGACGCGACATCGTGCGACGCGTGCTCGTCGGCGAGCACTCGGTGTCCGAGCTCGCGCGGAGCTACCCCATGAGCGTCACCGCCGTGCAGAAGCACGTCGCCGTCCTCGAGGAGGCGGGGCTGGTGTCCCGCCGCAAGCAGGGCAGGGAGCAACGCGTGACGGGCGACCCCCAGACCGTTCGCCGAGCCCGCGCCCTTCTCGATGCGTACGAGGAGCTGTGGCGCGCACGGTTCGACCGCATGTCCGACGTACTGGCCGACGACCAAGGAGAACGACGATGAGCGTGACCTCGATCGACAAGGACCTCGACGCGCTGACCATGACGGTCACGGCCGAGTACGACGTGAGCGCCGAGCGCGCCTGGCAGCTCTGGGCCGACCCGCGCCAGCTCGAGCGGTGGTGGGGGCCGCCGACGTACCCCGCCACCGTGGAGGAGCACGACCTCCGCCCGGGCGGGAAGGTCACCTACTTCATGACCGGGCCGGAGGGCGACACCCCGCGCGGCTACTGGGACGTGGTGCAGGTGGAGGCACCGCGCCAGCTCGTCGTGAAGGACGGCTTCGCCGACGACGACGGCACGCCGCTCGACGGCATGGGCGTCACCGCCATGCAGGTCGACATCGTCGACCGGGCTGGCGGTGGCGTGGTCATGACGCTGACCTCGACCTTCAGTTCGCTCGAGAGCCTCGAGCAGATGGTCGAGATGGGCATGGAGGAGGGCCTGCGCCAGGCCATGGGCCAGATCGACGGCCTGCTCGCCGCCTGACGCGGGGACGTCGGACGGCGCGTCAGCGCGTGATCGGCCAGTCGTCGCCGGCGGCGAGGCGCAGCTCGAGCAGCGTCGCGAGCGCGACCGACTCGCCGTCGCGGCCGCCGATGCCTGCCTGCAGGCGCGGCTCGTCGGGTGCCAGCCTCACGCCCGTGAGCCGGGCACGCACGCTGCGCGGCGAGCTGAGCACGTACATCTCGCCGTCCTCGGCGATCCCCAGCGAGCCGTCGCGCCGGAGGTGCCAGCCGACGAGGCCGCTCGCGTACGTGTCGCGCGAGTCGCCGGCGCGCACGCGCAACGGCTGAGTCGTGAGGCCTCGACGTCGCGCCTCGGCGACGAAGCCGGCCACGAGCTCGCGAGCCTGCGCCACCTCGGTGGCCCGGTTGCGGGCCGCTCGCAGCGCATGGGCGTCAGCAGCCTCGCGACGGCGTGCGCTCCAGTCGTCGTCGGGCTTGGTCATGACGTCGTTCTGGCGCTGGTCCGTGCTAGAGCGAGAGGAACTGCAGGTAGCCGATGAGCGAACCGGCCGCGGCTGCGACGAAGAACACGACGAGAGGGCCCCAGGCCAGGATCGGGTTGGTCATGGCCCCATCTTGGCGCGACCGCTCCCCCGGCGCCGCACGAACCCCGCGTGACGTACGCCGCGTCAGCCCGCCAGGGCCGCAGCGACGACCGCACGCGCCTCGTCCTGCACGGCGGCGAGGTGGTCCGGGCCCCTGAACGACTCGGCGTACAGCTTGTAGACGTCCTCAGTGCCTGACGGGCGAGCGGCGAACCACGCGTTCTCGGTCTGCACCTTCAGGCCACCGAGCGCTGCCCCGTTGCCCGGCGCCGTCGTGAGCGTCGCAGTGATGGGCTCCCCCGCCAACGTCGTCGCCGTGACTTGGTCTGCCGAGAGCTTGCCGAGGATCGCCTTCTGCTCGCGCGTGGCGGGCGAGTCGATGCGGGCGTACGCAGGCTCGCCGTACTGCTCGGTCAGGCCACGGTAGAGCTGCGACGGCAACGAGCCCGTGACTGCCAGGATCTCCGACGCCAACAGGCACAGGATGATGCCGTCCTTGTCGGTGGTCCACACCGAGCCATCACGCTTGAGGAAGCTCGCGCCGGCGCTCTCCTCGCCGCCGAACGCCACGGAGCCGTCGAGCAGACCGGGCACGAACCACTTGAAGCCGACCGGCACCTCGAGCAGCCGACGGCCGAGGCCGGCGACCACGCGGTCGATCATCGACGAGCTCACGAGCGTCTTGCCCACCGCAGCATCGGGCGACCAGCCGTCGCGGTGCGCGTAGAGGTAGTGGATCGCGACGGCCAGGAAGTGGTTGGGGTTCATGAGGCCGCCGTCCGGCGTCACGATGCCGTGACGGTCGGAGTCGGTGTCGTTGCCCGTGGCGATGTCGAACTCGTGCTGCTTGGCGATGAGGCTGGCCATCGCGGACGGCGACGAGCAGTCCATGCGGATCTTGCCGTCCCAGTCGAGCGTCATGAAGCGGAACGTCGGGTCGACGTCGGGGTTCACCACCGTGAGGTCGAGGCCGTAGCGCTCACCGATCGCGCCCCAGTATCCGACGCTGGCTCCGCCGAGCGGGTCAGCGCCGATGCGGATTCCCGCGCTTCGGATCGACTCGAGGTCGACCACCTGGCCGAGCTCGCCGACGTACGCGTCGAGGAAGTCGTAGTAGCCGGGCTTGTGGCTCGCAAGGCTGACACGCTTCACCCCCTCGAGCCCGGCGCGCAGCAGGTCGTTGGCGCGGTCCTGCACCCAGCCGGTGATGTCGGTGCCGGCAGGGCCGCCGTCCGGCGGGTTGTACTTGAAGCCGCCGTCGGCCGGCGGGTTGTGCGACGGCGTCACGCAGATGCCGTCGGCCGTGGCCCCGCTCGCGTTGGCCACGAGGATCGCGCGCGACACCGACGGCGTCGGCGTGTAGCCGCCGCGCGAGTCGACCAGCACCTGCACGCCGTTGGCGAGCAGCACCTCCAGCGCGCTCACGGTCGCCGGCTCGGACAGCGCGTGGGTGTCGGCGCCGAGGAACAGCGGGCCGTCGATCCCCTTGCTCGCACGGTATTCGCAGATCGCCTGCGTCGTGGCGAGGATGTGGTCCTCGTTGAAAGCGGCCGAGAGCGCCGAACCGCGATGACCGCTCGTGCCGAACGCCACCCGCTGGCCGGGATCCTCGGGATCCGGGTGCACGGTGAAGTACGCCGTAACCAGCTTGGCGACGTCGACCAGGTCGGCAGAGGTAGGCAGCTGTCCGGCACGGGGATCGTTCATGACCCGATCCTGTCAGCCGCACCCCTAGCTCTGGATGGCAGACGACTAGATGCCGAGCAGCTTCTTCATCTGGTTGGCGACCGTGGTGATGGCCTTCGTGGGGTTCAGGCGCGAGAGGCGATCGAGCATCTTCGCGTCGCTGCCGATGAGCAGCCGCGGCTTGCCGGAGGCAACTGCGTCCACGATCTGACGCCCGGCATCGGCCGGAGCCGTGGTCTTCGGCGGCTTGCCGCTCGCCATCAGCTTGTCCATGTTCGGCACCTCGACACCGGAGTTGCCGGTGATGTTCGTGCCGACGCCACCCGGGAAGACGACGGTGACCGCCACGCTCGTGCCGCGGAGCTCGGCGTACAGGGTCTCGGTCAGCAGCTTGACCGCACCCTTGCTCGCGCCGTACGCACCCTGACCGGGCACCGGGACGAGCCCGCCCATGCTCGAGACGTTGAGCAGCACGGCCTGCGGCCGCTTCTTGAGGTACGGGAGGAAGGCCTTATCCATGTAGAGGGTGCCCCAGAAGTTCACGGCCATGACCTTCTCGATCTCCTCGATCGAGAGCTCCTCGACGTGGACGAACCGCTGGATGATCCCTGCGATGTTGAGGATTCCGTCGACCTGGCCGTGAGCGGCGACCACCTGCTCGGGCAGCGCCTCGACTGCCGCGCGGTCGGACACGCTCAGGGCGTGCGTCGTGAGGAGGCCCTCGGCCGCTGCGGCGAGGGCAGCCGTCTCGGCGAGACCAGCCTCGCTGAGATCGACGGCGGCAACCCGCGCCCCGCGGCGGAGCAGCTCGAGGGTCACCTCGCGACCGATGCCGTTCCCGCCGCCTGTGACGACGAAGACCTTGTCCGCGATCTGCATGACGCATCTCCTCTCGGTGCCGTGCCCGCCCCGGGCTCACCGCCACGGCGCTTGCTCCATCCTCGTCCTGCCCGACACGCGTGGCAGCGCGAGGGTGAGGGGTCTGCGCGACCCCAGAAGGCCCGTGCCATCCCGACCGTGACCACCGAGTCGATACCCCTCGGGGTATGCTCCCTACAGTGCGGCACCACCGGCCGTCCGACGCTGAGTGGGATGCTCACCAGGACCCAGCGCGATATCGGGCGAACCGCCGCTGGCACTTCTCGACCCGCCTGTCGATCAGCAAGGACGCTCCTATGACCAACGTCGCTGCGGTGCTGCTCATCGGCGCCGTGCTCGGCATGGTGATCGGCCTGCTCGGCGGCGGAGGCGGGATCCTCGCGGTCCCTCTGCTCATCGCCGTGGGCCAGCCGTTCCTGGTCGCGTCCTCGCAGTCGCTCGTCATCGTCAGCGCCGGAGCCCTCGCCGCCCTGGTGCCTCACCAGCGCGCAGGCCGGGTCGACTGGAAGGTCGGCCTCACGTTCGGCGTCCTCGGCACGGTCGGTGCCGTCGTTGGCGCCAGGCTCGCGGCGTACGTCGACCCGGCGATCCTGCTCGGAGGCCTCACGCTGCTGCTGCTCGCGGGCGCAGTCGCCATGCTGCGCGCGGCAACCGGTGAGCGGAACCGTGCCGAGACCCGTGCCGAGGAGCGGCTCGAGCCGGCCGGCGACGAGACCGGACCTCCCTCCCCGACGGCTGGACCCGCCGCTGCGTCCAAGCCCCAGGTGGTCGGCCTTGCCTCCTCGGTAGGCCTCGTGACCGGGCTGATGGGCGTGGGCGCCGGGTTCGTCGTCGTCCCCGCGTTGGTCAGCGCCATGAAGCTGCCCGTGAAGAAGGCGACCGCGACTGCACTCGTCGTCATCGTGATCAACAGCGCGGTCGCGCTGGCCGTGCGGCACGGTTCGACCGGCGGGCTTGCGGTGACCGCGGGGCTTGCCGTGGCGAGCGCGGCGTTCGCCGTGATCGGGGCCCTGCTCTCGCGGCTGGTGCCCGGCTGGGCTCTCTCGACCGCCTTCGGAGTCCTCATGATCCTGGTCGCCGGCTACACGACGGTGAAGGCGGTCCTCGGCCTCTGACTCCCGCTCCCTAGGGCTGGGAACATACCCCCCGGGGTATCTGTTAGTCTGTCCACGAGACCTGCGAGAGAGGGATGACGGACATGGCCACAGTGACGCTGACCGCCGAGAACTTCGAGGAGCTGGCGACCGGCCCGGGCATCACCCTCGTCGACTGGTGGGCGTCGTGGTGCGGCCCGTGCCGCGCGTTCGCGCCCGTGTTCGACAAGGCTTCGGAGAAGCACCCGGACCTCACGTTCGGCAAGGTCGACACCGAGGCGGAGCAATCGCTCGCGGCTGCCGCACAGATCAGTGCGATCCCCACCTTGATGGTCTTCCGGGACGGCGTGCTCGTCTACCGCGAGGCCGGCGCCCTCCCGGCGCCAGCGCTCGAGGAGCTCATCACCTCAGTCCGCGCGCTGGACATGGCGGAGATCACGTCCTCGGCGGCCCCCGCATGATCCGCACTGCGTCGGTGCACGGAGCGTCCGTCCCCCGAGGTCTGCGCACCGCGACGGTGCTCGAGGTCCGCCCCAGCCGGGACGAGGCTGCCTCATGACGACGACTCCTCCGGTCGTCCCCGGCGTCGATGCGGCCCAGGCCAGAGTGCTGCTGGCTGCTGGGAGCCCGCTCCTCGACGTCCGCGAGACGAACGAGTGGGTCGCCGGGCACGCGCCGACAGCCGTCCACCTCCCCCTCTCGCTGGTCCCTCAGTCGCTCGGCTCGATCCCGTCGGGTCGCCCCGTGCTCGTCGTCTGCCGGTCCGGGCGCCGCTCGATGGTCGCCGTCGCGCAGCTGCTCGCCGCCGGCATCGACTCGCTCAACCTCGACGGCGGCATGCAGGGCTGGCTCCAGTCCGGCGGGCCGCTCATCGCCGCCCCAGGCATCGAGCCCTCCGTCATCTAGAAGGAGCACCATGAAGAAGCTCATCCTCCTGCTGGGCGCCCTCCTCGGCGTGACCCTCCTTGCCGGGTGCTCGTCCGGCGGCAGCGTCCAGACCGTCGACGCATCGACGTTCCTCAGCACGGCCACGCAGACCGGAGTGGTCATGGTGGACGTCCGCACGCCGTCGGAGTACGCCGCGGGCCACATCGAGGGCGCCATCAACGTCGATGTGGAGGCAGCCGGCTTCGACACCCAGATCGGCACGCTCGACAAGAACGCGACGTACGCCGTCTACTGCCACAGCGGTCGACGCTCGAGCCTGGCGACCGATGCCATGGCCAAGGCCGGATTCGTTCACGTCTACAACCTCAGCGGCGGTATCGCGGACCTTCAGTCCGCCGGCGGACAGGTGGTCACCTCATGAGCAGCATCGACGTCGTTTCGATCGAGACGCCGAACCTCGGCGACCGCAGCTATGTGGTCGGTCGCGACGGGCACGCGATCGTCATCGACCCGCAGCGCGACATCGACCGGGTCCAGGCGGTGCTCGACGCGCGAGGATGGGCCGTCTCCCATGTGTTCGAGACGCACTTCCACAACGACTACGTCAGCGGCGGCCTCGAGCTTGCGCGCGTGCTCGGCGCGGAGTACGTCGTCCCCTCGGGGATGGAGATCGCGTTCGCCGCGAACGCCGTCAGCGACAAGGCCGAGCTGCACACGGGCGCGGGCCTCGTGCGAGTCATCCACACCCCTGGCCACACGCCCAACCACCTGTCCTTCGCCGTGAACCACGACGGCCAGGACGTCGCGCTGTTCACCGGCGGATCGCTGCTGTTCGGCAGCGTCGGCCGTCCCGACCTCCTCGGCCCCGCGCTCACCGAGCCGCTTGCCCGCGCGCAGTGGGGCTCGATGCGCCGGATCGCAGCCGACGTCACACAGTCGGCACAGGTCTACCCCACGCACGGCTTCGGCTCGTTCTGCAGCGCGACCGCCACGGTCGGCTCCGACTCGACCGTCGCTCAGCAGATCGCGACGAACCCTGCCTTCACCGTCGACGAGGACACGTTCGTCACCGAGCTCATCGCCGGCCTGGACGCCTTCCCCGCCTACTACGCACACATGGGCCCTGCCAACCAGGCCGGTGCCGGGCCGGTCGACCTGTCACTTCCACGCGTCGCGACTGCTGCCGACATCGCCCGCAGCATCGAGGCGGGCGAGTGGGTCGTCGACCTGCGTCACCGCCGGATCTTCGCTGCCCAGCACGTGAAGGGCTCACTGTCGTTCGACGTCCACGGCAACGCCGTGACCTACCTCGGCTGGCTCATCGAGTGGGGCGCTCCGCTCACTCTGATCGGCGCGGATGCTGACGAGGTCGCGATGATGCAGCGTGACCTCGTGCTCATCGGGATCGACCGCCCGACTGCCTACACGATCGCCCCGACCGTCGAGCTCGCGACCGACTCGGCCCCGCTGTCGGCGTACCGTCGCGCGAACCACGTCGAGATGGCTGCGGCGCTGGCGGACGACGTCGAGCTGCCGATGCTCGACCTGCGACGCAACGGCGAGTACGACGACGGCTTCGTCAGCGGCGCCAAGCACGTTCCCCTGCACGAGCTCAGGAGCCGGATCGACGAGGTCGCGACCTGGGCCGTCGAGCGAGCCTCGCACGGACCGGTGTGGCTCTACTGCGGCAGCGGCTTCCGCGCCTCGATCGGTGCGTCGATCCTCGAGGCCGCGGGCATCGGCGTCGTCCACGTGGACGACGACTTCCCCAACGCCGCGCTGGCCGGCCTGCCGATCACCAACCCCGGCCACCTCGAGCGTCTCGGCGCCACGTACGTCGACTGAACGACCACCGATGAGCGCAACCCTGTGCGAAAAGGCTGGCGCCTGCCGGACATCTGACGCACCCACCACGTTCAGGCCGCCGGTGATGGCGTCAGCGGACCGTGACGGCTCCTAGGGTGGCCCCATGGAGCCGCAGGCCAACGTGCACGGTGAGCCGCTCGAGGTGTGCAGCCTCGAGCCGCTCACCGGCTTCTACCGCGACGGGTTCACCACCACCGGGCCCGAGGACGTCGGGTCGCACACCGTGTGCACCGTGGTGACGGCCGAGTTCCTCGAGCACCAGAAGCAGACCGGCAACGACCTCTCCGCCCCGATGCCGCAGTACGGCTTCCCCGGGCTGCAGCCGGGCGACCGATGGGCGGTGTGCGCGACACGCTGGTTCCAGTCGTACGCCGCCGGCGTACGGGCACCGGTCGTCCTGCGCGCGACCAACATCGCTGCGCTCGACGTCGTGCCCGAGGACGCGCTGTTCGCGGTCGCCGCGGACGCGCCGGACGACGCGTCGTCCCTGCTCGACTGACCCGCGTCAGGCAGAACGGGACAGGTGGATCGCCATCTCGAGGACGGTGTCGCCGTCGCCGTCCATGAGCAGCTGCGCCGGTGTGCGGCCGTCGAGCTGGTGGCGCGGCCGATTGAGCCAGCCGACGAGACCCTGGTCGCCGAGGACGGGACGCAGGAGGTCCTCGACGCGTTGCGCGGGGTCGGTGCCCTGGTGGTTCATGCGCTCGAGCCCTTCGCGTTCGGCCGACCAGCCGGATGCCACGGTCGCCGTGCTACTTCTCAGGATTCGGCAGTTCGCCACCCGGACTTGACCGTCGGGTGGAGCGACAGAGCCTCACGCCGATCGCGCGCCGACACCCTGTGCCGCACGAACGCCAGCCCCTACCCTCGATCCATGCACCGGATCTTCACGACGAGCGTGGCCTCGGTCTATGCCCACTACGTCACCACGGTGGAGAAGAAGGGTCGCACCCAGGACGAGCTCGACCAGGCCATCACGTGGCTCACCGGGTTCGGCGCTCGCTGACCGGGCGGGTACTCGCCACGAGCCCTGCCCTCGTGCCACTCGATGGGGTCAGCCGAGAGCAGTTCCTGGAGCTGCTGCGTCGGCTCGGCGATGCCGACAGTCCTCGCTCTTGACTCACGCATCCATCGGACTCGAGCTCGTCAGCTCACGTCTGCGTCGTGATGACGAGCGAGGCCGTCCAGGATCAGGCCGAGGGTGAACTCGAACTCCGACTGGCTGTCGCACCAGCCCAGCGGGTCCTCGGCGTTGTCGTGGAGCTCGGAGGCGACCATCGCGGTGAGGTGGGGGAACGCCTCCGCCATCGCGGCCATCTGAGCCTCGACGTCGGCGCCGGGGTCGGCGTCGCCCTCAGGAACCGCGAAGAGCTCCTGCGAGAAGCCGAGGATCATGCTGCCCAGCGAGTGCAGGCCGCGGTGCGCGAGGTGGTAGCTGAGCCCGCCGTCGACCATCGTCGCGAGAACTGCCTCGAAGTACGCCAGGAGGCTGGTCGGCACCTCGGTGCGCGAGCCGATGAGCTCGGGCCCCCACCGGTGCTGCACGACGACCGCGCGAGCTGCTAGGCACCGGTCGTGCAGCGACGTCCTCCAGTCGTCGGACGGGTTGCGCTCGGGCGCCGCCGTAGCGATCGCCACGACGAGCGCGTCGGCCAGGCCGTCGAGCAGCCGCTCCTTGCTCGGGACGTGGTGGTAGAGCGACATCGCCTCGACGCCCAGCTCGGAGGCCACCCGCCGCATCGTCACGGCCGCGAGCCCGTCGGCGTCGGCCACGGTCATCGCGGTCGCCAGCACGCGCTCGCGGCTCAGCGTGCCTCGTACGGCTTCTGCGGTCATCGGACCTCCTTCTGGACAACGCCCACCTTACCGTGTAAGGATACCTTACAACGTAAGGCACACATCGACCGGAGGCTCTCCCATGACCACGACCGCGGCACCCGCCGTCCCCCAGCACGATGCGGCCCGCGCCGACCTGGTGCGCACCGCCCGCATGACCGGCCTGCTCTACCTGGGCGTCGCCGTCACGGGCGGTGCCAGCTTCCTGCTCGTGCGCAGCCAGCTCTTCGTGGAGGGCGACCCGGCCGCCACGCTGGCGAACCTCGTCGAGAACGAGGGGCTCGCCCGGCTCGGCGTGATCCTGGAGATGGGACTCGTGCTCACCCAGGCCCTCTGCGCGCTCTGGTTCTTCCGGCTGTTCCGCTCCGTCAACTCGTTCGCCGCCGGCTGCATCGCCGTCTTCGGCACCGTGAACGCCGTGGCGCTCCTGGGCAGCGCTGCAGCGCTGGCCGCCGCGATCGACGTCGCAGGCGGCGCGCTCGAGAGCCCTGGGACCGAGGCTGCGACCGCCCAGCTCCTCTACCTCGTCAGCGGGCACCTGTGGGGCGTCGGCGCCCTGTTCTTCGGCCTCTGGCTCATCCCCATGGGCTGGTTGGCCCGTCGCTCCGGGTGGATGCCGGCCGCGCTCGGATGGCTGCTCATGGTCAGCGGAGTGGGTTACATCCTGGGCGCCTTCGTGACGTACGCCGCTCCCACGGCCGGCGGCCTCGCCCAGGCACTGACGTTCCCGGCGACGATCGGCGAGCTCTGGATGGTCGGCTACCTGCTCATCATCGGCGTCCGCCGGACGGCCGCCGGAGCCTGACCGATGCTCTGCTGCCCGTGGACCGCCAAAGGCTCAGTCGGACCGGTGCACGGGCAGCGCAGCACGTTTCGAGATTCGCTTGTCGCACGTCGCCCCTAGGCTTGCCGCACTATGACCGAACCTGAGATCCAGGCCGAGGGCCTGAAGCGCGCCTTCGGCACCACCCTGGCCGTCGACGGCGTCGACCTGTCCGTCGCCCGCGGCGAGATCTACGGCTTCCTCGGGCCCAACGGCGCCGGCAAGTCGACGGTCACGCGCGTTCTGTGCACGCTCATCTCCCCAACCGGTGGCAGCGCCAGGGTCGCGGGCTTCGACGTCGAGACGCAGGCGGACAAGGTGCGGCTGCGCATCGGCGTTGCCCTGCAGGAGGCCGCCCTCGACCCGAAGCAGACCGGCCTCGAGATGCTCCGGCTGCAGGGCCGCTTCTACGGTCTGTCGAAGAACGACACCGAACGTCGGCTGGCCGATCTCCGCGAGCTGATCGACATCGGCAGCGCGCTCGAGGACCGGGTCGCGACGTACTCCGGCGGCATGAAGCGCCGCCTCGACCTCGCACTCGCGCTGGTGCACAACCCGCGGTGCTCTTCCTCGACGAGCCGACCACCGGCCTCGACCCCACGAGCCGCGCACGGGTGTGGGACGAGGTGCGGCGGCTCAACCGCGAGCTCGGCATGACCGTCTTCCTCACCACGCAGTACCTCGAGGAGGCCGACGAGCTTGCTGACCGCGTCGGCATCATCGACCACGGCCGCATCGTGGCGGAGGGGACGCCCGACGAGCTCAAGCGGTCGATCGGCACCGACCTCGTCATCGCGGTCGTCGAGGGAGACCCCGAGATCGCGCGGGCGGCGCTCCTCCCGCTCCCGGGGGTCGAGCGCGTCGACGTCAACGGCTACGAGGTGACGGCAGCGGTCAGCAACGGCCCCGAGGCCATCAGCCCCGTGGCCATCGCGCTGGCCGGTGCGGGTGGCGGGCTCCGAGTGCGCCAGCTGTCGCTGCGTACGCCGACCTTGGACGACGTGTTCCTGTCGGTGACGGGCGCGCGACTGGCGGACCGCGAGTCCGGAACCGACGGCGACGAGCAGGCGGAGGTGGAGTCATGAGCTCCCAGACGACAACCGTGCGACCCGACCCGCACGCCGACGACGTGATCGCCCGGCACGCGGGCTTCGCGCGCGACCTCACGTCGGTGGCCATCCGGGCCCTGCGCCAGATCCCGCGCGAGCCCGAGGCGGTCATCCCCGCGCTGATCATCCCGGTGTTCTTCTTCGTCGTGAACGTCGGTTCGCTGTCGGGCGTGGCCGAGGCCGCGGGCATCAGCGACTTCAAGGCGTTCCAGCTGCCGGTCGCGATCATCTTCGCCGTCACCGGCATCTCCCGCGCCAGCGCGCTCGTGACCGACATCAACGACGGCTACTTCGACCGGCTCCTGCTCACGCCGATGAGCCGTCCGGCACTGCTGCTCGGGCTGATGGTCGCCGACTTCACGCTGGTCATCGCGCTGTCGATCCCCGTGCTGATCCTGGGCGCACTCGTCGGGGTGAGCTTCACGACCGGCGCCCTGGGGATCCTGGCCTTCCTTCTCCTCGCCGGCATGTGGGGCCTCGCCTTCACCGGCTTCCCGTACGCGATCGCCCTCAAGACCGGCAACCCGGCGGCGGTCAACTCCAGCTTCCTGCTGTTCTTCCCCTTCGCGTTCCTGACGACGGCGTTCCTGCCGCAGGAGGCGCTCACGGGGTGGCTCTCCACGGTGGCGACGTACAACCCGGTGACGTACGTGCTCGCCGCGCTGCGGTCGCTCATCACGGAGGGCTGGCAGCTCACGCCCCTCCTGCAGGGCACCGCGGCGATCCTCGCCGTCGCGGCCGTGAGCCACACTCTCGCCTTCATGGCGCTGCGCGGCCGCGTCTCCCGAGGCTGAGCGCACGGTTCGGGCTCGAGTTGTAGGTTGACGCTCCGATCTCGAGTGGGAGCACCGATGCCGCGCATCCTTGACTACAACGGCCGCGAGGCCGTCCGCACCGTGACGGTCGCCGACATCGTCGCGCTGAAGTCGCAGGGGCGGCAGCTGGCGCAGGTGACCGCCTCGACGCCCGCGGAGGCCGCCGCGGCCGAGGCCGCCGGCATCGAGATGGTCGTGTGCCTGTCGGACTTCGTGCCGGCAGTGCGCACGGGGTCGCAGCAGGTGTTCGTGACGGCGGCGATCGACTTCTCCGGCGCGGTCACGGAGGACGACCTGCTGCGCGACGCCCTGAAGGCACTCGGCGCCGGCGCTGACGCCGTGATCACCGCTCGTGGCCTCGACGGCGTACGACGCCTGGCGCACGAGGACATCCCGGTCATGGGCCACCTCGGCTTCGTGCCGAAGAAGTCCACGCTCTACGGCGGTGTGCGGGCCGTGGGCAAGACCGCGCCCGAGGCGCTCGCCCTGTGGCAGAAGTTCCAGGCGTTGGAGGACGCCGGGGCCTTCGCGGTGGAGTGCGAGCTCATCCCCGCCGAGGTGATGCGCGAGATCAACGCGCGCACCGGGCTCGCCACGATCTCGCTCGGGTCAGGGCCGCACGCCGACGTGCAGTTCCTGTTCACCAGCGACCTCTGCGGCGAGAGCGAGCGGACACCTCGACACGCGCGCGCGTACGCCGACCTCGCGGCGCTGCAGCGCCAGATCGACGCCGAGCGGGTGCGCGCGCTGACCGAGTTCCGCGCCGACGTCGCAAGTGGCGACTTCCCGTCGGACGCTCAGGTCTCGAAGATCGACGCCACCGAGCTCGCCGGCTTCGTCGCCGCCCTCCAGCAGCCGTCGTCCGACAGCTGACCCCGCACACGCATGCCCGGTCGGCGCGGTCGATCGGGTCGACGAGGAGAAGAGCGCCCGCACCTGCGGGCTCAGAGATGGGATCGAGATGAGCAGGATCGTTCGCGCGGTCGGCATGGCAGCAGCGATAGCGGCTGCGGCTGCCGCCGTGCCGGTGGTGCGGCGGCAACTGCACATGGTCGGCCAGATCGACCCTCAGTTCCGCACGCCGTTCGCGTACGTCCCCATGACCATCGACGCCAGGACACTCAGGCTGATGCGACGTGGCACGGCACCGGTCGTCGACCGCGGCGACGTCCCGCTCGTGGTCGTCACGCGGCCGGCCGAAGGCGGACTCGACGGCGTCGAGGTACGCGTCTA
>JBBQAY010000030.1:0-37169 GCA_038316965.1 Candidatus Nanopelagicales bacterium | reverse complement strand
ACAGCGGTGCCTGGGCCTTGCGGGCCACGGCCACGACGTCGTCGCGGAACTCCTTGGGATAGGGCTTTGCCACGGGGACATCCTTCCGCCTGAGGCCGAAACCTCAGAGGTCAGGTGTCAACCGAACTCGGGGCAGTCCCGGGTGCAGTCCAACGGCCACTTCCGTGTCGACGCCATCGCGTCGGCAGGTGCTTCCCAGCGCTACCTGGACGATCTGAGCCTCACCTGGGGTCACCACGTCACGCCTCACGGGCAGGCCGGTGTCGCCGTGAACAGCGGCCTTCCCGTGTTCACCGACGATGTCCTCACCGACGAGCTGTTCGAGCCATGGCGGGCTCGTGCCACCGACTTCGGCATCCGTTCGTTGGTGTCCATCCCGGTCTTCGTCGCGGGGAAGGTCGACGGGGTTCTGACCATCTACTCCGCGGAGGCACGCGGTTTCGACGTGACCGCCATGTCGATCCTGGCCGCCCTCGGCGAGCACATCGGCGTGGGGATCGCGAAGAACCGTGCGGCCATGCGGATCAACGACGCTCTGGAAGGGACGATCCGGGTCCTGACGCGCGCACTGGAGGCGCGGGATCCGTACACCGCCGGTCACCAGAGCGCCGTGGCTGCCCTCGCCGAGCAGATCGCGATTCGGCTGCGCCTCGACGATCAGGACGTGCAAGGAATCCGCCTGGCCGCTCTGATCCACGACGTGGGGAAGATCGGCGTCCCGACCGAGCTGCTGGTCAAGCCAGGGAAGCTGAGGACCGCCGAGCTGAACCTGATCCGCGAGCACGCGGTGATCGGTGAGGAGGTGGTGTCCACGATCGACTTCCCGTGGCCCATCGCCGCGATGGTCGGACAGCACCACGAACGCTGCGACGGTTCGGGGTATCCCCGTGGGCTGCTCGCCGCCGACACGTTGCTCGGGTCACGGATCATCGCCGTCGCCGACGTCACAGAGGCCATGAGCCGGCAACGCCCCTACCGGTCGAGCCTCGGGCTGGAAGCAACGGTCGAGTTCCTCCGAACGAATCGAGGGACCCTGTTCGACGCTGACGTCGTCGATATCACGGTCGCCCTCATCGAGGACGGGTCGTTCACCCTCTGACCGCGCACGATGGCGGCTCGCATGACCGTGCTGAACCCCTGCGCTCCGCTTCGCGGCGTGCAGGGGGACGCGCACCAGCGTGGTCGGTCACGCTCCGCACGTCGGTGAGCGACCGCTGTTCGAGTGGATCGACTGTGCGGCACAGACCATGACGCGGCCGATGTGCCAGCGCGACCCCTGAGACCGACCCACCGACACGACCCCTCCGAAACCACGGGCCATGAGCGAAGGTCAGGAGGCGACGGGGAGGGCCCGGCGTGGCAGGACGGTGATGTCGGTGACAGGTGCGAGCGCGGGCGCCTTCAGCGAGCCCTGGCTGCGGACCGTGCCGGCCACGCAGTCCGTGCAGAAGGCGAGCAGCCGGGGAAAGCTGCCCACGGCGGCGCGGCGACGGTCGTACGGAGTACGGCAACGGGTGCAGATCGTGAGCATGGGTTGATCCTCGCGGGTCGTCATATTCGGGTCGTCACGGCGGGGTCGCGGCTGTGCGCCCCGCCACAGCCGCGACGGTGCCAGGGCCCGTTTCTCAAGGCCGGCTCAAGGCCCGATCAGGGGAGGTTCTCACGCAGCGTGCGCGCCCTGGGGGGTCTGGTGGAGGAGGCATCCACCGAAAGGTCGAGATCGCCAAATCCCTTGCCCCATATGGCTCAACCGGGGTCACGCAGCATTACCGCCCCGGCTGCGGATCGGTCATTCTCTTCTTGCGGCGCTCCACAGGCACCGCAGCGGATCTCCACCGGATCCGTGTTCGAGGAGGCTTTGACCCGCGACCGTCGAGACGGTCACCGATCCCCACAAGGGCGGCGTCGCGGATAGCCAGTGGTGAGACCGACCTCGAGGAACGAATACCCCCCGCCCCGTTCCCCGATCAGCGAGGTCACCTCATGAACATCTCCTCCTCCCGCACCGCCTTCCGCGCCTCAGTCGCCGCTGTCGCCCTGGCCTCCAGCATGGGCCTCGGCGTCGCCACCGCGATCACCGCGTCCGCGTCGGACAACCACGGCTCGTCCTCGTCGCACGACGAGCACGGCGACGACAACGGCACCAGCTGCGACACCCAGGACGGCAACGACGGCGTGCACGGCGACGACAACAACGACGTGCGCGCCAACGCCGACCGTCAGCACGACGACAAGGACAAGGACGACAAGAACAAGGACGACAAGAACAAGGACGACAAGAACAAGGACGACAAGAACAAGGACGACAAGAACAAGGACGACAGCAACAAGGACGACAAGAACAAGGACGACAGCAACAAGGACGACAGCAACAAGGACGACAGCAACAAGGACGACAGCAACAAGGACGACAGCAACGGCGACGACGGCGACAACCGGTGCGGCGAGGGCGGCGGCACCATCGACCCGACCGACGAGCCCACCGACGCTCCGGCCGACGCTCCGGCCGACGAGCCCACCGACGAGCCCACCGACGCTCCGGCCGACGCTCCGGCCGACGAGCCCACCGACGAGCCCACCGACGAGCCCACCGACGAGCCCACCGACGAGCCCACCGACGCCCCGACCGACGAGCCCACCGACGCCCCGACCGACGAGCCGACCGACAACCCGGCCGACGGCGGCACCGACCAGCCCACCGACGCGCCGAGCGAGATCCCCACGGACGAGCCGACGGCGACCGACGTGAAGTCGGAGTCGCAGGCGCCGGCCTCCCTCCCGAGCACCGGCGGCACCCAGCCGCAGCTCGCGCACACCGGCTCGAGCACCGGCGTCCTGCTCGGCCTCGGCGGCGCGCTCCTCGCCACCGGCGCCGTGTTCCTGGTCGGCGGCCGCAAGCCCGAGAACTCCTGATCGACCACGGCGAGGCGCCGGCCCGATCAATCGACGCCTCGTAGCCCGATCGCCCGACCTCCGGACCCTGTCACGGTGGATGTGGGTCCGGACGCCGTCGCAGTCGACTGATCGGGACGACGCGAGGCACAGCACGAGGCCCCCGCACGAGCATCACGCTCGAGCGGGGGCCTCGTCGCTGGTGATCAGGCGGTGCGCTGGTCCTCGCAGTCCGGCGACTGCAGGTGCTCGGCGACGATCGCGAGGGCCGACCCGAGTGCTTCGAACTGCTCGGGGGTGAGCAGGTCGACGAGGTGCTCGCGAACACCGGTCACGTGCGTCGGCGCTGCGGCGACGAGCACCGAGAACCCGTGGTCGGTGAGGACGGCGTTGGCGCCACGACGATCGGTCTCGCAGGCCTCGCGCACGACCCAGTCGGCCTTCTCGAGCCGATCGATCTGGTGCGAGAGGCGACTGCGGCTGGCCAGGGTGTGGTCGGCCAGCTCGCTCATGCGCAGTCGGCGGTCAGGCGCCTCGGAGAGGCGGACGAGGATCTCGTAGTCGGCCATCGTCATGCCGTGCGAGGCCTGGAGCTCGCGCGAGAGACGGTCCGACAGCAGTACCGAGGCAGCGATGTACGCGCGCCAGTGCCGCTGCTGTTCGGCATCGAGCCACCTGGTGGTCATGAGGCAAGGCTACGGCGCCAGACCAGATGATTGAAAGCCGGATCATGTTCTTCCGGTCACGCCGGCTCAGGCGTCGAGGTCCCAGAGCCGCACGCCGCCCGTGATGCCGGCGGTGTTGGCAACCACGCGAGCGTGGTGCGGGAGGTCAGCCGGGTCGAGGTGCTTGGCGTTGCCGCCGCCGATGTGGATCGTGTCGAAGAACAGGAACCGCTCGTACGCCACGATCGCCTCGACGACACGTCGCGCCCAGCGCTCGTTGCCCACATGCTTGCGTGCGACGTTCCCGAGCTGCTCCTCGAACGTGTCGCCCTTGCGGAACGGCGCGTGACCGGCGTCCATGTGCGGGAGCAGCCGTCCGTCCAGGAACATCGCGGTGCCCACCCCGGTGCCGAGGGTCATCACGAACTCGAAGCCCTCGCCGGCCACCACGGCGCAGCCCTGGACGTCGGCGTCGTTGGCGACCTTGGTGGGCACCCCGAACGCGTCCGAGAGCGCTGTCACGAGGTCGAAGCCGCGCCAGGCTGCCTCGAGGGCGGGGTCGGCGTCTCCGTCGTACGCCGCCCGCGACAGCGAGGGGATGTTGCGCACGCGGCCGCTGCGGACGAGGCCGGGGAAGCCGACCGTCACGCGGTGACGTTCGCCGAGGTCGTGAGTGAGGTCGAGAACTGTGGCCACGAACTTCTCGGGCGGAACGGGGTACGGGGTCTCGAGCCGCACGCGCTCGGTCAGCATCTCGCCCTGCCGGTCGAGGATCGCGGCCTTGAAGCCCGAGCCGCCGACGTCGATGGCAAGAGTACGGACGTCGTCGGGCCATGCGGTGCCAGTCATGGCAGTGAATCTACCGATCGGGATGCCGTGTTCGCTGCCCGCACCGCGGTGCGTCGCCCCGCTCGGCCTACGGGAGGGTCAGGATCTCGACGCCGTCCTCGGTGACGAGCACGGTGTGCTCGAACTGCGCCGAACGCCTCAGGTCGGCGGTCAGGACCGTCCAGCCGTCGTCCCACATCGTCCAGTCGTGCGAACCGAGGTTGATCATCGGCTCGATCGTGAAGGTCATGCCCGGCTCGAGGATGGTCGTGGAGCCCGGGTCGTCGTAGTGGAAGACGACGAGCCCGGAGTGGAAGGCCTCTCCGATGCCGTGACCGGTGAAGTCGCGTACGACGCCGTAGCCGAACCTGCGTGCGTACGACTCGATGACACGGCCGACGACGTTCAGCTGACGACCGGGCGCGACAGCCTTGATGCCGCGCATGGTCGCCTCGTGCGTGCGCTCGACGAGGAGTCGCGACTCCTCGTCGACCTCGCCGACGAGGAACGTGGCGTTGGTGTCGCCGTGGACGCCATGGATGAACGCGGTGATGTCGATGTTGCAGATGTCGCCGTCGCGCAGCTCGGTGGAGTCAGGGATGCCGTGACAGATGACCTCGTTGAGCGAGCTGCACAGGCTCTTGGTGAAGGCGGGGCCGCGGCCGCCGCCGGGGTAGCCGAGCGTGGACGGGTAGGCGTTGTGGTCGCAGAGGAACTCGTGGCCGATGCGGTCGAGCTCGTCGGTGGTGACCCCGGGCCTGATCGCGCTGCCCACCTCCTGCAGGGCCTGGGCGGCAAGCCGGCCAGCGCTGCGCATCCGCTCGATGGTGGCCGCGTCCTTGACCTCGGAGCCCGTCCAGCGCTTTGCACGCGGCTGGCCGACGTACTCGGGCCGGGGGATGTGCGGAGGCACGGGACGCATCGGGCTGATGACGCCGGGCGAAAGTGGCATGGTGAGGATTCTAGGTGGACGACAAGGAGATGCGATGAGCGGCGACTGGTGGTTCAACCTGCGCACCCAGCAGGTCGAGCAGGGGCTCGGCGACCCGAACGCCGAAAGGCTTGGCCCGTACGACAGCGAGGCCGAGGCCGCCGGTGTGCTCGAGCGGATGCGCACGCGCAACGAGGCGATGGACGCCGAGGACGACGACTGATCTGTCGCATCCCCGGCCGGTGGGAGACGACGAAGCCCCCGACACCGTGAGGTGTCGGGGGCTTCGTGACGAGCGGAAGGTCAGGCCTTCTTCGCCGCGCGCTTGGCCGGAGCCTTGCGAGCCGGGGCCTTCTTGGCGGGGGCGCGCTTGGCCGGAGCCTTCTTCGCCACTGCCTTCTTGGCCGGAGCCTTCTTGGCGGGGGCCTTCTTGGCGACGGCGCGCTTGGCCGGAGCCTTCTTCGCCACTGCCTTCTTGGCCGGAGCCTTCTTGGCCGGAGCCTTCTTGGCCACTGCCTTCTTGGCGGGGGCCTTCTTGGCGACGGCGCGCTTGGCCGGAGCCTTCTTGGCCGGAGCCTTCTTGGCCACTGCCTTCTTGGCCGGAGCCTTCTTGGCGGGGGCCTTCTTGGCGACGGCGCGCTTGGCCGGAGCCTTCTTCGCCACTGCCTTCTTGGCCGGAGCCTTCTTGGCCACTGCCTTCTTGGCCGGAGCCTTCTTGGCTACTGCCTTCTTGGCCGGAGCCTTCTTGGCTACTGCCTTCTTGGCCGGAGCCTTCTTGGCCACCGGCTTCTTCGCGGTGGTCTTTGCAGCCGCCACGATGCCTCCCTGAGTCGTCTTCCAGCCTTGTCGCCGAAAGCCATCATTCGAACTGTGACAGAGCGTGCCAGAAACTCCGTGCATCTTCGCGTCGTACAGGCACTTCGTGTCGCGCGCATGGTATCGACGCAGCGCCTCTGAAGCGATGTTCTGCACGTCTGTCGCGACGTCAGAGAGCGCCGTTGTCGGTGTTCAGCTCACGCGCTCGTCGTACTGCAGCGACGTCGGGCGAGGTGCGAACGTCGTACTTCCACATCGTGGGCAATGCTGTAGCAAGCGCGACAACGCCTGCGGCGCAAAGGATTCCGCCGGAGGCGATGGAGAAGCCGAGGCCGCGCCACTGCGCTGTGAGGCTGACTCGCGCGTTACCGAGCTGCGGACCGATCGCGTAGGAGAGGAACTCGATCCCTGCCAGTCGACCACGCAGCCCGTCGGGAATCGACTGGTTCCACACCAGCGAACGAAAGACACCACTCACCATGTCGAGCGCGCCGGCGAGGGCGAGGAACACGAGCGCGAGCCACAAGGTGGGTGCCAGTCCGAACCCGGCGATCGCCAATCCGTAGAGCGATGCGGCGACGACGATCGCCTTGCCGTGACGGTGCACGTGGGACGTCCATCCACTGGTGAGCGATGCGATCGCCGCACCGACCGACGACGCGGCGTAGAGCAGACCGAGGGCCCACGGCGCGTCGAACTTCACTGCCACGAAGGGGAACACCGCCCAGGGGAAGGCGAGCACCATCGCGACCGTGTCGACGGCGTACGTGCCGAGGAGATCCTTGCGGCCCCACGCGTAGCGGAGACCTTCGGCGATGGCACCGATGCCGGGGGTGCCTTCCTCCTGCATGCGACCGCGATTCTTCAGCGTCAGGAAGATGAGGAACGAGAACACGTACGACACCACGTCGATGCCGTACGCCACCGCTACGCCGAGGTACGACGCAACGAGGCCGGCGAGCGACGTGCCGACGATGAAGCCGATGCTCCACCGCAACGACATGAGTGCGGCGGCACCGGCGAGCTGGTCGTGGGGAACTGACTGAGGCACGAGCGCGTCGATCGACGGACGCTGCAACGAGTCGCACGCAGCGAACAGCGCACCGACGACGAAGAGCACCCAGACATGAGGATCCGGAAGCAAGGCGTTGACGAGCAGGATCGCCGAACCGAGGCCGAGGCAGACCTCGGTCGTGAGGATCATCCGCCGCCGGTCGACATGGTCTGCGAGCGCGCCGCCCCAGAGCCCGAACACGAGGATGGGGATCACCTCGGCGAGGCCGAGCAGGCCGACGACGACGAACGATCCCGTCAGCTGCTGTGCCTGCAGCGGGATGGCGACGAAGGTGAACATCGAGCCGAGGTACGACACGACCCCGGCGGAGAAGATGACCCGGAAGTCGCGTGAGGTGCGCAACGGGGAGATGTCGAGCCTCAGCCGACGCCTGCTGGCGGCTGGAGCGTCAGGCGACGCGGGCTGGGGCTGCTCGGAGCTCACGAGCGGTCAGTCTGCGCCAGCGGGCTCGCCGTTCGCTCGATGGTTTCGGTGCTCACCAGTCACGCGTGGCCGGTGAGCCCTGGATGCTGTCGAGCGCGCGAGCGAGCCGGTCGCGCAAGCCGATCCGACCGTCGCTCGCGGATGCCGATCGGAGGATCTCGTTGTCTCCGGCTGCCGCCGACACGAGGTGCTGCACCGTGTCGAAGGAGACCTCGGGCAGCGAGAGGTCGATGTCACCCAGCCCGAGGCCGTCGAGTGCGAGTGCCAGGCCGGACGGCTCCCCGGCGACCGTCAGTCCTCGTGAGGGGACGATGAGCTGGTCGTGGGCCAAGCCGGCGAGGTCGCTGTCGCCGCCGTCGATCGTGAGCAGGGTCGCGCCGAGCCGGCGGGCGTCGGCGAGGCGCTCGAGCAGCTGCTCGGTGGGGTCGTCGGGAGCGACGACGAAGAGCGTCTCGCCTCGACGGGCCGCCTCGAGCCGGTCCAGGCCGAAGGCGAGGTGCTCGGGCGCTCCAGGAGGCGGCGACCAGCGCACCAGCGTGGGCGACAGGGTCGGGATGCCGGCGTAGCGCGACTCGTCGTCGAGGTGAGCGGCCAGGTGCCACGGCTCGTGCGTCGGCGTGCCGACGAGAAGGAGACCGTCGCCGTGGTCGGTCGACCGGCGCAGGCTGCGAGCGAAGCCGCGCGTGCGGTCGATCCAGCCGGTGCTCGACAGCACGTCGCGCAGCAGGTTGACCCGGGAGACGTCCACACCCGCATGGTGCCGTACCTGGGGCCTCGACACCCGCACCCGCCACCCGTGCGGCGGACGTGCCGCGACGAGGCTGAGCGCCGGCACGCACCCTGGCTGCGACGTGGCAGGGTGAGGGAATGCACCGGGGGATCCGCGGGACGTCGATCGCACTCTGCGTCGCCGCGCTGCTCGTGCCGTTCGGCGCCGTCGCGCTGACCGGGTCTCCCGCTACCGCAGCCGTGGTGGTCACCCCCTCGCAGGTCGAGGGCGGCGCCCTGCTCGCAGACGTGGTGGTGGTCGGTGGAGGCCCGTCGGGGATCGCCGCCGCGCTCAGCGCGAGGGACGCCGGCGCCCGCACGGTGGTGCTCCTCGAACGCACCGACTACCTCGGCGGTCAGATCGCAGCAGGCGTCGGCACCATGGACGAGGGATCGCGCGACCGGTTCGACCAGAGGGCCGACGGCATCTGGAACCGCATCGTCCGTGCCTTCCTCGCCGAGTACGCGCGTATCGGCTGGCCTCACACGAGCACCTGCTACGGCGCAGGCAGCAGCGGTCGAACTGTGTGCGTGGCCCCGTCGGTCGCGCGTCGCGTGTACGCCCAGCTGCTCGAGGATGCCGGCGTCGTGGTGCAGCTCGGCGTGGACGTGACGCCCGTGCTCATCGGCTCGCGCATCACGGGCGTGCGGTGGCAACGGACCGTCGCACCCAAGGACTCGGACCGGATCGCGGCGTCGGTCGTGGTCGACGCCAGCGAGAACGGATCGGTCCTGGTGCCTGCCGGCGCGGCGTACCGATCCGGGAACGGCCTCGGCAACACCGCGGGCTCGTCGCCCGCGGGTCACATCCAGGACATCACGTACGCCGCGGTCGTGCGCAGCTATGGCGGTGCCACCATGCCGCCCTCGCTCAACCTCGTCGGCAAGCCGTTCCCCACGCCGGTCGGTGACAAGAACGCGGCGGCGACCAAGGCGAAGGTGCTCGGCTTCTTCGCCTCCCGCGTCGTGGTGGGCGGGTCGTCGTACAACAACTCGCAGAACCTCCCCTGGAGCCCGACCTGGGCGCTGCAGTACCGCGGCCTGCCCAATCCCGGCAAGGCGCCGTACTTCGCCTCGCAGCCCTGGCGCATCACGCGCTCGGTCATCAACTACGCCAACGACTACCCGACCGCGCAGGCGGGCGACCTCGGCGGCGGCGACCTGCCTGCGCGCTACCTCGAGGATCCGGTGTACCGGCACCGGATCGACTGTCGCGCCAAGCTCAGGACGATCCAGTTCGTCTGGTACATGCAGAACCGCCTGCGCCAGCCGACGTGGTCGGTGGCGACCGACGAGGGCTTCGACACCCCGTGGAGCCGAACGCAGCGGTGCAACGGCGTGGAGGTGCCCAAGGCGCTCGCAGCCTTCGAGGCCGCCATGCCTGTCATCCCGTACGTCCGTGAGTCGCGGCGCGGCATCGGCCTCACCACCCTGACGGGCAGCCAGGTTCTCCGTACGCCGCACGGAGAGGTCACCGCGGGGCCTCATGGCGAGACGAGCGCCTCGGCGGCGCTGGCGCAGCCGGCTGACACGATCGCGGTCGGCTACTACCGCAGCGACATGCACGGTGCCACGTCGGCGGCCGAGCTCGAGGCAGGGCTCGAGACGACGGCGGACCGTCCTGCGACCGTTGCAGGGATCGTGCCCGTGGGCCCCTTCGGCATCCCCTTGCGCGCGCTGATCAGCGCTGACGTGCAGGGCCTCGTGTTCGCCGAGCGCAACATCTCCCAGACGCGCATCGTCAACGGCGCCACGCGGCTGCAGCCGGAGATGAGCGCCGTCGGAGCTGCCGCCGGCACCCTCGCCGCGCTGTCGGTACGTCTGGGCGTCGAGCCCTCGGCCGTACCTGTGCGCGACGTGCAGTACGAGCTCACGCGCGCGGGCCAGTTCCTCGGCGTCAACCGCTTCCTCGACATCGCGCGGGACGACCCTGCGACGGCGGAGTTCGAGCTCGCAGCCCTCGCGCAGATCGATCCCGACCGCAGCCACACCGCGGCCGATCCGGAGGCGATCGTCACCCGAGCCACCGCCGCGGTCTGGGTGCGACGGGCTTCGGGGCTGACGCGCGCGTCGTCGGTCGGCGGAGCCCTGCGCGACGTCGACCCTGCCCAGCAGTACGCACTCGATCTCGAGGCGCTGCGCATCGCCGGTGTCCCTGTGGCCTGCGCATCAGGCCGCTTCTGCCCCGACACGACGATGACCCGGGCGGAGCTGCTGCGCTGGGCGGCGTACGCCCTGGACGCCGCGCACGGCACGGGTTTCGTGCGCACTCCGCCGCCTGGCGTGCCGGTGTTCGACGATCTCGCCGGCACGTCGGGGGCCGCTGCCATCACGGCGTACGCCGCTCACCTCACGGCAGAGCACGGCACGGTGTTCGGCGCCTCGCTCGGGCCGGACTCCGCGTTGCTGCGTCGCGACATCGCATCCTGGCTCGCGTGGGAGCCGTTCGATCCCGCGCTGCGGTAGCGCCTACGTGTAGGTGTGCTCGGGAGCGGGGTAGGCGCCGGACACGACGTCGGCGGCCCAGGCCTGGGCCGCGTCGTGCAGGACGCCCTGGACGTCGGCGTACTTCTTCACGAACTTGGCGGTGCGACCCGGAGTGAGGCCGGCCATGTCCTGCCACACGATCACCTGCGCGTCGGTGCCCGGCCCGGCGCCGATGCCGACCGTGGGGATCGACAGCACCTGCGACACCTGGGTGGCGAGGTCGACCGGCACCACCTCGAGAACGACGGCGAAGGCACCTGCGGACTGCAGCGCCTTGGCGTCCTGCAGCAGGGTGACGCCGTCCTCGCCGCGGCCCTGCACCTTGTAGCCGCCGAACGCGTGCACCGACTGAGGCGTGAGGCCGAGGTGGCCCATCACAGGGATGCCTGCGGAGACGAGGAGCTCGACCTGCGGCAGCACGCGCGCTCCGCCCTCCAGCTTGACCGCGTGGCAGCCGGTCTCCTTCATGAACCGGCTCGCGGTCTCGAGAGCCTGTGCGGGGGAGGCCTGGTACGACCCGAAGGGAAGGTCGGCGACGACCATCGCCCGCTGTGATCCGCGGACGACGCCAGCGACCAGAGGGATCAGCTCGTCGACCGTCACCGGGACGGTGGAGTCGTAGCCGTAGACGACCATCGCCGCCGAGTCGCCGACGAGCAGCACGGGGATGCCGGCCTCGTCGAAGACGCGCGCCGTCAGGGCGTCGTACGCGGTGATCATGGGCCACTTCTCGCCGCGGGCCTTGGCGGCGGCGAGATCGTGGACGGAGACGCGGCGTCCGGCGGACGAGCCGCCGTACAGGGGCTCCGGGACGTGCGGGGACGTGCTGGTCATGGCGACCTCCAAGCGACTCGAGTCCCCGAGGCGGGGTACCCGTTCGAGAGACATGGTGACACGAGGGCGCCCCGACGTCATCTACCGCATCGCCGTGGCGGTGTCGCAGCGATACGGTACGGTTGCGTTTCGTTATTGGTGAGCCTCGCCTCACATCGTCCGGCCGTCAGGAGACCCCCTTGTCCGACTCACGTGCTTCTCGCCGCGAGGCAGCAGCCGAGGCGCCCACCGCCGGTTGGCAGACCTCCGGTGCCGGCCATCCCCGGCGCTGGGCGATCCTCGCGGTGCTCGTCACCAGCCTGCTCGTCGTCGTGCTCGACAACACGATCCTCAACATCGCGCTGCCCACGATCCAGCGCGACCTCGGCGCCGACCAGAGCCAGCTCGTCTGGGCCGTCGACTCCTACATCCTCGTGTTCGCCGCCCTGCTGTTCACGTGGGGCGTGCTCGGCGACAAGTACGGACGCAAGCGGATCCTCATCATCGGCCTGTCGATCTTCGCGGTCGCCTCGGCCGCCTGCGCCTTCGCGACGACGCCCGCGATGCTCATCGGCTTCCGTGGCCTCATGGGCATCGGTGGCGCCGCGGTGCTGCCCGTGACCCTCGCAGTCATCACGGTCGTGTTCCCGCCCCACGAGCGGGGCAAGGCCATCGGCGCCTGGGCCGGTGCTGTCGGCGCCGCGGTCGCCCTGGGCCCGGTCCTCGGCGGCCTGCTCCTCGAGCACCCCGAGTGGTTCAACGGCCTCACCGGCAACGACTGGGGTGCGGTCTTCCTCATCAACATCCCGATCGTCGCGATCGGCCTCACCGGCATCGTGCTCGTCGTCCCCGAGACCAAGAACCCGAAGCCGCAGGCGCTCGACATCCCCGGCCTCGTCATCTCCTTCACCGGCCTGGTGCTGCTGATCTACGGCATCATCCACGCATCGGTCACGCTCACGTTCCTCACGCCGTCGGTGTGGATCCCGATCCTGCTCGGTATCGCCATCCTGACCCTGTTCGTGGTGATGGAGGCTCGCAGCGACCACCGCAGCTTCGACGTCACGCTGTTCAAGAACCGCGGGTACGCCGTCAGCCTCACCGCCGTGAGCCTCGCGTTCTTCGCGCTGTCAGGCATCACCTTCACGCTGCCCTTCTTCCTGCAGTACCTCCGCGGCTTCACCACGCTGTCGGCGGGTCTGTGCTTCCTGCCGTTCGCGATCGGCCAGATCATCGCCGCGCCCCGCAGCGCGGGCATGGTGGCCAGGTTCGGCTACAAGCGGGTCATGACCTTCGGCCTGCTCGCCGTCACCGTCGCGCTGTTCGGCGTCGCGAACCTCTCGCTCGACATGCCGATCTGGGTCGTCCTCGTGATCTTCTTCGTGTTCGGCTTCGGCATGGGCAACGTGATCGCACCGGCGTCCACGGTCATGCAGAACGCGCTGCCGCTCGCCCGAGCCGGCGCCGGCTCGGCCGTGCAGAACACTGTGCGCCAGGTGTTCGGCGCCCTCGGCGTCGCGGTCATCGGCACCGTCCTTGCGACGCAGTACGCGTCGAACATCCAGCCGGTCGTCGACAAGCTCCCGCCGAGCCTTCCGCCGGAGGTCGTGGACGCGGCGACCAACTCCGTCGGCGGCACGCTGGCCGTCCTGGGCAACCTCGCCGACAACGGCGCCCCCGCCGATCTCGTCAAGCAGGGCACGGCGTCCGCGTTCGACGCCTTCCTCAACGCCGCCCACGTCACGAGCCTCATCTCGATGTCGCTCGTGCTGGTCGCGGCGATCGTCGTGTGGTTCATGCTCCCGCCGATCACGCCGCCGCAGAAGGGTGCTCACGCCCCCGCACCCGATGGCGAGACGCACGAGCACCCGCACGTCGGTGAGGCTCACTCGCGCGAGGAGGCCGACCGCGAGGCCGTCGAGCTCGAGGACACCTACGCGTCCGAGGCAGCGGAGGAGTACCTCGCACCGGGCGAAGGCCGGCCATGAGCGCGCTCGCCGTTACACGGGTGCCCGGTCGTCCGCGCGACTCGCGCGCGGATGCCGCGATCCTCGAGGCCGCGCTCGAGCTCCTGGCCGAGGTCGGCCCGACCGGTCTCTCGGTCGAGGAGGTCGCGGCCCGGGCCGGCGTCGGCAAGAGCACGATCTACCGGCGCTGGCCCACCAAGGACGACCTCGTCGTCGCCTCCCTGGGTGCGCTCACGCTGCGGCTGCCCGAGCCGACGCCGGGGGAGTCCGCGCGTGACTCGCTGGTGTCGTTCGTCCGTGCCTGGTGGCACCAGTACGGCGACACCCACAACGGCATGGTGTTCCAGCGCGTGCTCGCCCACGCGAAGTCGAACCCACGACTGTTCGCGTCGTTCTACGACGAGGTCATCGAGCCGCGGCGCGAGCTCTTCCGGGCGGCGCTCCGTCGCGGGATCGCGTCGGGCGAGCTGCGGGCCGATGCCGACATCGAGCTGCTCATCACGCTCGTCATCGGTACGAGCGTCTACACCAACCAGATCCGCTCCAGCGGTCGTGATCCTGCGCCGGGGGCCGGCCCCGAGGAGCTCGTCGACGCGGCGCTGGCCTCGTTCCTCGCGCGCTAGTCAGGCTCGGGCAGCGTCTCGCGCCAGCGGTTGGTGACGGGGAGCCGCCGGTCACGGCCGAAGCCCTTGGACGAGATCTTCGTGCCCGGCGGGTACTGCCGACGCTTGTACTCCGCGACATCGGTCAGGCGCAGAACGCGCTCGACGAGTGCCTGGTCGAAGCCGTCGGCGACGAGCTCGACAGCGCCCCGGTCGTTCTCGACGTAGTCGTCGAGCAGGTCGTCGAGCACCGCGTAGTCCGGCAGCGAGTCGCTGTCCAGCTGGCCAGGGCGAAGCTCGGCCGACGGCGGCTTGTCGATGCTGTTGGGCGGGATCGGCGGCGTCTCGCCCCTCGCCTCGGCGTCGGCGTTGCGCCAGCGGGCCAACGCCCACACGTCGACCTTGGGAACGTCCTTGATCGGTGCGTAGCCGCCGACGGCGTCGCCGTAGATCGTGGAGTAGCCGACCGAGAGCTCGCTCTTGTTGCCGGTGGCCAGCACCAGGTGCCCTTCGGCGTTCGAGATGGCCATGAGAGTGGTGCCGCGCACGCGTGCCTGGAGGTTCTCCTCGGCGAGGCCGCTCAGGTGCAGCTGACCCATGAAGGCCTCGACCATCGGCGCGATCTCGACGGTGCGGTAGTGCAGACCTGTGCGCGCGGCCATGTCGGCGGCGTCGCCCTTGGAGTGCTCGGAGGAGTAGACGCTCGGCAGCGAGACGCCGTGGACGTTGTCGGCGCCGAGTGCGTCGCAGGCGATGACGGCGACCACTGCGGAGTCGATGCCCCCGGAGAGCCCGAGCGTGACCGAACGAAAGCCGTTCTTGCCGATGTAGTCGCGCAGGCCGACCACCAGCGCCTGCCACACCTCGGCCTCGTCGCCGAGTCGCGGTGCCACGGTCGGAGGGTCGGCGGTGTACGGGGCGACGGGGAACCCGATGGCCGCGGTCGACGCGCTCGTGGTCGGGTCGGCCATAGGCAGGTCGAGGTCGACGACGAGCAGGGTCTCCTCGAACTGGGCTGCGCGGGCGACGAGAGCGCCGGTGGCGTCGACGACGAGCGAGTCGCCGTCGAAGACGAGCTCGTCCTGGCCGCCGACCATGTTGACGTAGGCGAGCGCGCAGCCCGCCTCGACCGCGCGACGGGCGCAGAGCTCGAGTCGCACGTCGTCCTTGTTGCGCTCGTACGGCGACCCGTTGATGACGACGAGCAGCCCGGCACCTGTGTCGCGCACCTGCGCGACGGGGCCGCCGTCCTGCCAGAGGTCCTCGCAGATGGCGATAGCGACGTCGACGCCGTCGACCCGCACCACCGTCGTCGAGCTGCCGGGGACGAAGTAGCGGAATTCGTCGAACACCCCGTAGTTGGGCAGGTGGTGCTTGGCGTAGCGCGCCACCACGCGCCCTCCGGTGACCACCGCAGCTGCGTTCTGCGGGCCACCGCGCGGGCGACCGAGCCGGTCGTGGCCGTCGTCGATGACGTCGAGGTAGCCGACGACGACCACGAGCGCCCCGAGGCCCTCCTCGACGAGGCGGCCGGCCAGGTCGTGCAGCGCGGCCCTGCTCGCGGCCTGGAACGACGGGCGCAGGGCCAGGTCCTCGACCGGGTAGCCGGTGACCACCATCTCGGGGAGGGCGAGCAGGCGTGCCCCGCCGGCGTGCGCGTCGCGGGCGGCGGTGAGGACGAGGTCGAGGTTGCCCGCCAGGTCGCCGACGCACGGGTTGACCTGGGCGAGGGCGAGCCGGAGCTGGGGCACGCCGCAAGCCTAGGCCGAGCGGTCACCGGGCACGTGGCGAGGCGACATGTGCCCGTCACCCGAGGTAGGACAAGATGGCCGCATGGACAAGCAGACGGAGTTCGTCCTCCGGACGATCGAAGAGCGCGACATCCGCTTCGTGCGGCTGTGGTTCACCGACGTGCTCGGCATGCTGAAGTCGGTGGCCGTGGCCCCGGCCGAGCTCGAGGGTGCCTTCTCCGAGGGCATCGGCTTCGACGGCTCGGCGATCGAGGGCTTCGCGCGGGTCTTCGAGTCGGACATGCTCGCCAAGCCGGACCCGAGCACCTTCCAGGTGCTGCCGTGGCGCGGTGAGAGCCCCGGAGTGGGTCGCATGTTCTGCGACATCCTCATGCCCGACGGCAGCCCGTCGTACGCCGACCCTCGGCACGTGCTCAAGCGCCAGCTGGCCAAGGCCGCCGAGCTCGGGTTCACGTTCTACACGCACCCGGAGATCGAGTTCTTCCTCCTCGAGCAGGGCTTCGTGCAGGGTGAGGTGCCCACCCCGATCGACCATGTCGGCTACTTCGACCACACGCCGCACGGCCTGGGCTACGACTTCCGCCGCCAGGCGATCACGATGCTCGAGGCGATGGGCATCTCGGTGGAGTTCAGCCACCACGAGGGAGCGCCCGGCCAGCAGGAGATCGACCTCCGCTATGCCGACGCCCTCACCACGGCCGACAACATCATGACCTTCCGTCTCGTCGTGAAGGAGGTCGCCCTGGAGCAGGGCGTCTACGCCACCTTCATGCCGAAGCCGTTCGCCGAGCACCCGGGCTCGGGCATGCACACGCACCTGTCGCTGTTCGAGGGTGACCGCAACGCGTTCTACGAGGCCGGCGCCGACTACTCGCTGTCGAAGGTCGGCCGCAGCTTCATCGCCGGGCTGCTGCGCCACGCGCCCGAGATCACCGCGGTCACCAACCAGTGGGTCAACTCCTACAAGCGCCTCGGCGGTGGCGGCGAGGCTCCGGCGTACGTGTGCTGGGGTCACAACAACCGCAGCGCCCTGGTCCGCGTCCCCATGTACAAGCCGAGCAAGGGCAACAGCACGCGGGTCGAGTTCCGCTCGATCGACACCGCTGCGAACCCCTACCTCGCCTTCGCCGTCATGCTCGCCGCAGGCCTCAAGGGGATCGAGCAGGGCTACGAGCTCCCGCCGGGCGCCGAGGACGACGTCTGGGCGCTGACCGAGGCCGAGCGACGTGCCCTCGGCATCGAGCCGCTCCCGACCTCGCTCGGGCAGGCCCTGACGGTCATGGAGCGCAGTGAGCTCGTGGCGGAGACTCTCGGCGAGCACGTGTACGACCACTTCCTGCGCAACAAGCGCCAGGAGTGGGCCGACTACCGTCGTCAGGTGACGCCGTTCGAGCTCGCGCGGTACCTGCCCGTCCTCTAGCGAACAAGGCTCCCGATGACCTCCCAGACCATCGAGGGCGCAGCCGCGCCCGTCCGCCTCCTCGTGATCCAGAACGACCCCACCGACCCGGTGGGGCTCCTGGGCCAGTGGTGGGACGAGCACGGCATCGACTACGACGTCGTGCGCGCAGATCTCGGTGAGGTCGTGCCTCGCGAGCTTCCCGAGGGGTATCACGGCGTCGTCCTGCTCGGAGGCGAGATGGCCGCCTGGGAGGACGAGCGTGCGCCTTGGCTGCCGGACGAGCGGGCCCTGATCCAGAGCTCCGTCGAGTCGTCCGCGCCGCTCCTCGGCGTCTGCCTCGGTGGTCAGCTCATGACGATGGTCGCCGGCGGTGTCGTCGACCGCGCGCCGGTCGCGGAGGTGGGCATCTACGAGATCGACCTGCTTCCCGAGGCGCGTCTGGACCCGCTCTTCTCTGTTCTCCCCCAGGGGATCCCGGTGGCGCAGTACCACCAGGACGCGATGCTCCAAGCCCCCGCCGGAGCCGTGGTGCTCGCCTCGACGCCGACCTGCCCCGTGCAGGCGTATCGCCTCGGGAGCAGCGCGTGGGCGATCCAGTTCCACCCGGAGGTCGACGCCGAGATCCTCGGCTCCTGGTTCCCGGAGGACACCGAGCCGGTCGAGAAGGCCGGCGTGAGCGTCGAGCAGGTGATGAAGGACGTCGCGGACCGCGAGCAGGAGATGCTCGACGGCTGGCGTCCTTTCGCCGTCGCCTTCGCCGACGTCGTCCGCGCTTCTGTCGGCAGCCCGCGGCCCTGATGTCGCCGGACGGCGGGTCTGACGGCCGGTCGGGAAGCCTGCAGGGGCGCCTGGCCCGGCTCGGTTTCGCCGACGCCGCTCTGGCGGTGCGGCTCCTGTCCGACCCCGGCCTGATCGGGCTCGGCACCGACGCCGTCGTCGACCTCAGCCTGGCGGCCGACCCGGACCTCGCGCTCGCCTCGCTCTCGCGCATGGCCGACACCGGCGATGCTGCAGTCCGCGCGCTGGTCGCCGACCTCGACGACGACGAGGAGACGCGCCGTCGCGTGCTCGCGGTGCTCGGCGCGTCAGCAGCGCTCGGCGACCATCTCGTCCGGCATCCCGGGCACTGGACCGTCCTGCGCGCGCGCGGCGACGACGAGCCGGAGTTCGCGCCGGTCGACGTCGTGCGCCGTGAGCTGCTGCGCGCGGTCGGTGCCGACCCGGGCACAGAGCTCCCGGTCGCCGCTGGCTCCGGGGTCGATGCCCTGTCGGCCCTCCGGATCGCCTACCGGCGTCGACTCCTCGCCATCGCCGCGTCCGACCTCGCCGACGGCGCGGACTTCGTCGATGTCTCGTCCGCCCTCGCCGACCTCGCTGACGCGACCCTCGATGCGGCGCTCGCGATCGCGCGCGCCGAGCACCCCGACGCCTCGTCGCTGGCACGCATCGCCGTGGTGGCGCTCGGCAAGTGCGGTGGCCGCGAGCTCAACTACATCTCCGACGTCGACGTCGTGTTCATCGTCGAGGCGCTCGACGGAGTCGACGAGACCGAGGCGCAACGGGCCGGCACCCGCCTCGCGCAATCACTCATGCGCGCGTGCAACGCCCCGACGCCCGAAGGTGCGATCTGGGAGGTCGACCCCAACCTCCGGCCCGAGGGGAAGTCCGGCGCGCTGGTGCGCACGCTCGCCTCGTACGACGGCTACTACCGCCGCTGGGCGTCCACGTGGGAGTTCCAGGCTCTGCTCAAGTCGCGGCCTGCAGCAGGTGACCCGGCGCTCGGCCGTGCGTTCGTCGACCTCGTGACGCCGTTCGTGTGGAGTGCGGCCGACCGGCCGAACTTCGTCGAGGACGTGCAGGCCATGCGGCGCCGCGTCGAGCAGAACGTCCCGGCCAAGGATGCCGACCGCCAGCTCAAGCTCGGAGCGGGCGGCCTGCGCGACGTCGAGTTCTCGGTGCAGCTTCTGCAGCTCGTTCACGGTCGCAGCGACGTCATGCTCCACAGCGGCACCACCATGACAGCCCTCGAGTCGCTCGCCACCTGGGGCTACGTCGGCCGCGAGGACGCCTCGAACCTCGCGCAGTCGTACGCCTTCCTGCGCACGCTCGAGCACCGCATCCAGCTGTACCGGCTACGTCGCACCCACGTCGTGCCCGAGGCCGACGAGGACCTGCGGCGCATCGCGCGGTCGATGGGCATGCGCGTCGATCCCGTGGCCGAGCTGAACGAGGCCTGGAAGCGGCATCGCCGCGAGGTGCGCCGTCTGCACGAGAAGCTCTTCTACCGTCCGCTGCTCAATGCGGTCGCGCGGCTCGACGCAGGCGAGGCGAGACTCACGCACGAGGCGGCCCGGCAACGCCTCGAGGCGCTGGGCTACAACGACCCTGCAGGTGCGTTGCGCAACCTCGAGGCGCTGACCTCCGGCGTCACCCGACGGGCCGCGATCCAGCGCACGCTGCTGCCCGTGATGCTCGGCTGGTTCGCCGGCGCCCCCGACCCGGACGCGGGGCTGCTGGCGTTCCGTCGGATGAGCGACTCGCTCGGCTCCACCCCGTGGTACCTCCGACTGCTGCGCGACGAATCCCTTGCGGCGCAAAGGCTTGCCACAGTTCTTGCATCGAGTCGCTATGCGTCCGACCTGCTCATGCGGGCCCCCGAGGGGGTCACCATGCTCGCCGACGACGACGAGCTCGTGCCGCGCTCGCGGGAGGCGCTCGACGTCGAAGCGCTGGCTGCTGCTCGTCGGTACGAAGACCCGGAGATCGCGGTGGCCGCGGTGCGGGCGCTGCGCCGGCGCGAGCTCTTCCGCACCGCCGTCGCCGAGCTGCTCGGCACTGCTCAGGTCGACGACGCCGGCGTCGCTCTGTCGGCGATAGCCGGGGCCACCATCAGCGGGGCGCTGGAGATCGCCGAGCGTGCCGTGATGGCGGAGAGGGGGAGTGCGCTGCCCACGCGGTTCCTCGTCGTCGCGATGGGACGGTTCGGCGGGGGCGAGCTCGGCTTCGCCAGCGATGCCGATGTCCTGTTCGTCCACGACCCGCTGCCCGGTGCCGACGAGCGCGACGCGCACGAGGCGGCCCTGGCCGTCGCCGCCGAGCTCCGACGTCTGCTCATGATCCCGACGCCAGATCCCGTGCTCGAGGTCGACGCCTCGCTTCGACCGGAGGGGCGCAACGGCCCGCTCGTGCGCACGATCGCGTCGTACGCGTCGTACTACGAGAAGTGGTCCTCGACCTGGGAGGCGCAGGCCCTGCTGCGCGCCGAGCCCGTGGCGGGCGACGCCGAGCTCGGCCGCCAGTTCGTGGCCCTCGTCGACCCGCTCCGCTACCCGGACGGCGGCATCGACGACAACGACGTCCGCGAGATCCGACGACTCAAGGCACGGATGGAGGCCGAGCGACTGCCGCGCGGTGCCGACCCGGGCCTGCACACCAAGCTCGGCCGCGGCGGCCTGTCGGACGTCGAATGGGTGGCGCAGCTCCTCACCCTGCGTCACGGCTACCAGGTGCCCGCACTGCGGACGACCCGCACGCTGCCTGCCCTGGTGGGTGCGGTCGCCGCAGGCCTGCTCGACCCCGAGGACGCCGACCACCTCGCCGACTCGTGGCGGATGGCCACCCGGGTTCGCGACGCCGTGATGCTCGTGCGGGGCCGAGCGAGCGACATGGTGCCGACCGACACGCGTGACCTCGCCGCGGTGTCCCAGGTGCTCGGCTACGCTCCGGGCGAGAGCGGAGCGCTGCTGGACGACTACCGGCGGATCACGCGTCGCGCACGGGGGGTCGTAGAGAGGGTGTTCTACGCGTGAGCGCTGCCGACGCAGGTCGGACTGGTGATCGTCAGCGCGCCGGAGTCCGTGAGGCCCTGGCCGTGCCCGAGTTCCGCGGGCTGGTAGCTGCGCAGATCTCGAGCGAGGCCGGAGACCAGATCGCGCGGGTCGCGCTCGCCCTTCTCGTGCTGTCCGACACCGGGTCGGCCCTGCTCGCCGCCGCCACCTTCGCCGTCTCCTTCATCCCGACCTTCCTCGGCGCGGCCCTCCTCGGCTCACTGGCCGACCGGTTCAGCCGCAAGTCGCTCATGCTGCTCGCCGACGTCGCCCGCGCGATCGCGATCGCAGTGCTCGCCCTTGCCGCAGGCATGGGCGCTCCGCTTTGGGTGCTGTTCGCGCTGCTGTTCGTGGCCGAGCTGTTCACGCCGCTGTTCGAGTCTGCGCGAGCCGCCTCCATCCCGGACATCCTCGGCACGCCGGCGCTCGTCACGGCGGGCACGGGCCTGACCCGCTCGCTGCACCTCGCCAACCAGGCGATCGGCCTGGTGCTCGGCGGCATCGTCGTCCAGCTCACCTCACCTCAGACGGCGCTGTTCGTCGACGCCGTCTCGTTCATCGTGTCGTACGCCCTGATCGCGGCCTTCCTGCAGAACCGTCCGTCCATGCTGGAGGCGACGGCGTCCATCGGGCAGCTCTTCGCCGATCTGGCCGAGGGCTGGCGCATGCTGATGGGCGACCGGTCGCGCCGCGCGCTCGTCCTGCTGGGTTGGGGCATGGCTGCTTCGCTGGTCGCGCCCGAGGCGGTGGCGTTGGCCTACGCGCGCGACACCGGCGAGCTCGACGCCTGGGGTGGCGTGCTCATGGCGTCGGTGATCACCGGTGCGGCACTCGGCTCGATCCTGGTCGGACGCCGTACCCCGCGCGACCAGCTCGACCTCCTGCTGCCGCTGTCGATCGCGGTCTGCCTGCCGTTGCTGCTCACGGGCATCGAGCCACCCATCGTGGTGCTCGTCGGGCTGTGGTTCGTGTCCGGCGTGGCGCAGGCCTTCCTCGTGCCGGTGATGTCGTTCACGACGCTGCTGACCAAGAACGAGCACCGCGGCCGGGTGATCGGCATCGCGAGTGCTGGCTTCGCGGCGGTGACGGCCCTCGGCTACCTCGTGACGGGGTTCATCGCAGACCGCACGAGCCCGGCCTTCGCCGTCACGGTCATGGCTGTGGTCGGTCTCGTCGTGGTCAGCGTCGGGTTCCTGCGCTGGCCTTCCGCGCGACTGCGCAGCGACGTCCGCGCGCTCGAGCTCGCCGGCCACTGACTCGCGCGTCGCCGGCGCGCGCCCGAATCACGCCGCGAGGTAGTCGCGCACGGCAAGGGCATCGCGCTCCAGCGCCCGTACGGCGCGCTGCGACAGGGGCCAGCCGTCGCGCACCTCCCACGTGAGCTCACCGCCCGCGAGTCGCCACACCGCAGGTGCTCGCCCGTGAACGAGCGCGACGGGACGGAAGATGCCGTTGTTCGTGACGACTCCGAGGTCGACTCCGAGCACGAGCTCGCGCGAGGCCCAGCCGTGCAGCAGCGGGTCGAACGGCCCGAGCAGCACGGGATCAGGGAGCGCGGTGTCGTCAGGATTCGGCGCGTGCAGCGACACGAGGCCGTGTCCGTGGTCGGTCAGGTTGCGTACGCCGTCGAGCCCGCGACGCGCATCGCCGAGGCTGAGACCCGTCCAGTAGGCGAGGTCGCGGTCGGTGGCGGGGCCGTGCCCCACGAGGTAGCGGCGCGCCAGCTCCGCGAGGAGGACGTCACGATCGGGGAGCGGGGGCGAAGGCCCCAGCCACGTGAGGGGATCCGCGAACAGCTGCTCGCCGTCGAGAACCGGCCCGCGCAGCACGTGCCCCTCGATCGTGGCAGCGCCGAGCAGGTGCACGAGCGCCTGTCCCGCAGTGCGCACGTCGGCGGAGTCGAGGCGGGCTCGCAGCTGCGCGCGGCTCTGCGGCCCGTCCGCGCGCAGCGTGCGCGCCACCAGCGCGACGCCCCGCTCGGCCATGGCGGCGTCGACACCCTCCTGCTGGAGCCGGCGCCGCGTCGCCGTGGCGAGCTGCGGCGCGAGCAACGTGTGCAGCCAGGCTCGGTCCTCGGAGCGGATCAGGTGCAGGGTGCCCCTGTTGAGCCAGTCGACGACCAGGCTGCGGTCGACCGTCAGAGCGCGGTCGACGGCGCTCGCCGACTCCACCGACGAGCGGGCACGTACCGCGAGCCGGAAGCCGCGTCCGTCCTGAGCCTGCACAGCGAGGATGCGGTCGACGACGTCGACCGGATCGGCACCGGCCCGATCGGTGAGCATCTGCGCCCGCAGTCGTGCGACGAGCACCGGGTCGGGTGCTGTGCTGCGGCCCATGCGCAGATCCCACCACAGGCCCGAAGACGCGCGCGAAGGACGCGCGCCAGGGATCAGGTGCTGACGCGATGCGTGGGGACGTGGGCGACCGCACGTTGGAGCAGCACGGCCGGACGGGAGGGCTCGCCCGGAACGTCGATGTGGCCCCGCGACAGGAACGACCAGCCCACGCGCAGGTACAGGCCGTGTGCGGGCGAGCCGGGCAGGCATCGCAGCCAGAGCTTGTCGGCGCCGAGGTCGTGCGCGGCACGCATCCGCGCCGAGGTGAGAGCGCGTGAAGCCGCACCGCCGCGATGCTCGGGGTGGACCGCGAGGCGGCACGACTCCATCCAGTGCACGCGGCGGTCGCCGCGCGTCGACCGTGGGGGAGCCGCAGCGCGCAGCCCCGCCACGCCGACGATGACGCCGTCGGCGTCCTCCACGACGAGGCAGGCCGCCAGCGGCTTGCGGAAGAACCACTCGCTGAGGTCAGAGGCAGCCCTGCCCCCGGCTCCGGCCGGGTACGACGGATCAGTGGCGCGGCAGGCGAGGTAGACGTCCAGGATCGCGGCCAGGTCGGAGTCTTCCGCCGATCGGGCCAGAGGCGTGGGCAGCACCGGGGTGCCAGGGCTGCTCATCGGGTGCGTCATCACGCTCACGGACGCAGCCCACCGCCGGATTCGGTCATCGGGATCGTGTTCGGACGACGCGTCGGTGAACGTCCGGTGACGAGCGATCGATCGCGCGATCGGCCGCGCTGCGGGCTGCGCGCGCGGGGCCGGGCATCGGGGATGCGCATCGGGCGGCGCGTCCCGTCGTCCGGGACCGCACCCGGTCGGGCGGCACCGCACCCGGCATGCTGGCGCACATGACCGACACCAGCGCGCGTCCGGAGATCGGCGACACCATCGACGCCGCAGGGATCGCCACGAACTACCTGCACGCGGGCGACGGTGCACCCGTGGTGCTGCTGCACGGCTCAGGCCCGGGAGTGACGGCGTACGCGAACTGGCGCCTCACCATCCCCGTTCTGTCGCAGCGTCTGTCGGTCTTCGCGCCCGACCTGGTCGGCTTCGGCTTCACCGAGCGTCCCGACGACGTCGACTACTCCCTGGACACCTGGGTGAGTCAGGTCGTCGGCTTCCTCGACGCTCTCGGGCTCGAGCGGGTGGCGCTCGTGGGCAACAGCTTCGGCGGCGCGCTGGCGCTGCGGCTTGCCGCGCGGCACCCCGAGCGGGTGTCCAAGCTGGTCCTCATGGGCAGCGTCGGCGTCCCGTTCGAGATCACCGACGGGCTCGACCGGGTGTGGGGGTACGAGCCGTCGTTCGAGAGCATGCGCGACCTCATCGGGATCTTCGCCCACTCGCGCGAGCTCGTGAGCGACGAGCTGGCCCAGGTGCGGTACGAGGCCTCGATCCAGCCCGGGTTCCAGGAGTCGTTCGCCGCGATGTTCCCCGCGCCGCGGCAGCGCTGGGTCGACGCGATGGTGACGCCCGACGACGAGATCGCACGGCTGCCCCACCCGACGCTGGTCGTGCACGGCCGCGACGACGGGGTGATACCGCTGTCGAACGCGCTGCACCTGCTCGAGGTCGTCCCCGACGTACGGCTGCACGTGTTCGGCCGATGCGGCCACTGGACGCAGATCGAGCATGCCGACGCCTTCGGCCGGCTGGTGCTCGACTTCCTGACGCCGTAGGGCGCGGCCCGCGCGCGTGCGGGTCAGAAGGGCGGTGGGTCAGAAGGGTGGTGGGTCGGGGTCGGGTGGTGGTGGCTCGGCGTCCGTCTCGTTGCCCTCAGACGGGTCAGGTGGGTCGGGCTCGTCGAGGAACGCTCGGGGCGGGATGTGCACTCTCTGGCCCCAGCGGGTTGTCCAGGTGCAGGAACCGTTGGCGCGGGAGTCGGTGATGTCGGCGTACCGCCCGGTCTTGAGCTGGTGGGCGGGGATGCAGACGCCGCCGGCGTTGGCCGCGGAGGTGGCGCCGTCGGGGTATTCCTCGGCGTGGTCCATCTGTAGGCGGTCGAGGCTCGTGTGGTGATGGCCAGGAGCGCGGCAGTGGTCGCGGGCCAGGACGTAGCGGCGTAGGGGTTCGGCGGTGTACGTGGTGCGGCCGTAGTCCAGGAGGTGGTCGTCGGCGGGGTCGGTGACCATGCGGCGCCACGTGGTGGCGCCGGCAGCGAGCTCACGAGCGATGCTGGGCGGGATCGGCTGTCCATCGAGCAGGGCCACCCGGTCGCGCTCGCGGGTGAGGGTGAGGAAGTCGATGACGAGGTCGACGACGATGGTGGTCGATGCAGCTCGGTCCCAGTCCACGGAACCGTCGGGGTGGAGGGTGCCGAGCACGCGCGCGGCGAGTGCGTCTGCGCGGCCCTCGTCGGCCGTGCGCTCGTCTGCGTCTGCGTCTGCGTCTGCGTCGCTGCTCGGCGCGACCACGGATCCGGCAGCGTCGTCGTGCGACTGCCTCGCCTTCGACGCGCGTGCAGGCTTGGCGTTGCGGACGCTCTTCGGGGCCTGCCGGGTGGCGCGGGCGTCGGCGTTGATGGTGTCGTGGACGGCGTGGACGACGGACCATTCGTCGATGTAGCCGAGCATGCCCAGGCCGTCGGCGAGGCGCTTGATCCAGACCTTGCGGTTCCTCTTCTTGACGGTTCGGTGGCGTTCGGCGGCGTCGGGGTCGAAGCGGTTGACGAGCTTCTCGACCTCGTTGGCGAACTGGCCAGGCGTGCGGGTCAGCGCGCGGTGCAGGGCGCGGCTCGCGATCGCAGCGAGGGCGCCGGGGTCGTGCACGAAGCGGGTGCGGTCGACCAGGACGGCCAGGTGCCCCCACGAGACCTGGCCGTCGCGCAGTGCGCGCAGGAAGTCGGGGAAGTCCCCGGTGACGGTGCTCGCGATCTGGAGAGCACCGCTGGCGGCGTACTCGGAAGTGCGGGTAGCGACAGCGACCTCGTGGGCGAGGTGGATCTCGGCCAGGTAGTCACCGGACGCGGCGTGGGCGGCCAGGGAGGTCAGTGCTGACAGGCGCAGCGACTGAGCAAGGGCCTCCACCCGGTGTGCGGCCTTGAGCGCGGTGAGCCCGTCGACCGGATCGGTCAACGTAGCGGGGTCGAGGGCGCACAGAAGCACCAGGTCGAACGGGTCGCCGGGGCCGGTGCCACCGGCGAGCAGGTCGAGCTCGGACAGCGACTCGGTGCAGCGCAGGTCGGCACGCGCGAGCGGGACGTCGCCGGGGCCAAGGCCCCGAGGGTCCAGGTCGTCGACTGAAGGTGGGAACTCGCGGAACAGCGCCTCCGCGAAGGCCATCTCATCCGGCGTCGGGAACGGCGACCAGGCAGCGCCATCCACGACGTGGTCATCAACCTGGGCCGGCATGGCCACCTCCTCTCACGAGAAGTATCGTACATACGTACGACAACAGTCAACGGGGCCATGCCAGAAATCCGCGATATACGTTGCGCTGCAAGCGAACGCACCTACCGGCCCGGGGGCTTCCGACGTCGTCGACGAGGCCTTGTCGGGGCCGTCGCCTACGGTCGATGCGTGACGTCCACCCCCGCGCCCTCGTTCGACGTCGTCCCCGGCGACCCGTCGTCGTGCGTCGTGCTGCACGTGCCGCACTCGGCCACCGCGATCCCGGTCGACGTCCGCGCGCGGATCCTTCTCGACGACCACGCGCTCGCAGCTGAGCTCCACGCGATGACCGATGCCGCCACCGACCGGATCGCCGCGCACGCGGCGGAGACGGCGTCGGTGCGCCCGTGGTCGTTCGTGAACCGCCTCTCCCGCCTCGTGATCGACCCCGAGCGCTTCACCGAGCCCGGCAAGGAGGAGATGGACTCCGTCGGCATGGGGGCCGTCTACACCGCCACAGCCGGTCTCGGTCGGCTGCGCGACGACGATCTCGATCACCGCGCCGACCTCGTCGCCCGCTACTTCGATCCCTACGCCGACTCGCTCGCCGACCTCGTGTCTGCGCGACTCGCAGCTCACGGGCGCGCCGTGATCCTCGACGTCCACTCCTACCCGCGTGAGGTGCTGGCCTACGAGCGCCACCCGGACGCCGCCCGCCCGGCCGTCTGCCTCGGATTCGACGACGACCACAGCCCGGAGTGGCTGCGGCGCAACGCGATCGAGGTGTTCGCGGCGTGGGAGGTCGGGGTCGACCAGCCCTTCGCGGGCACCTACGTGCCGCTGCGCCACTACGGCACTGATCTGAGGGTCTCGTCGGTCATGGTCGAGATCCGGCGCGACCAGTACCTCGACTCCGAGGGCGCTCCGGTCGCGGCCGAGGTCGCGCGGCTCGGCGCGGCGCTCGCCTCGCTCGTCGACGTGATCGACGAGGCGTCCGCATGACCGTGGTGACGCCCGAGATGCTCGACGCCGCAGCCGTGCGCGTCATCACCGCGCTCGCCGGCCCAGATGCGGTGGTACGGGACGACCAGCGCGCGGCCGTCGCGGCCCTCGTGCTCGACCGGCGTCGCGCACTGGTCGTGCAGGCCACCGGGTGGGGGAAGTCGGCCGTCTACTGGATCGCCGCCCGGGCCGTGCGCGACGCCGGCGGCGGCCCGGTGCTCGTGGTGTCGCCGCTGCTCTCGCTCATGGGCGATCAGGTGGCTGCCGCTCACCGCGCGGGGCTCACCGCCGCCACCCTCAACTCCGGCAACCTCGACGACTGGCCGGACGTCGAGCGCGCGCTGATGGCCGGCGACATCGACGTGCTCCTGGTCTCGCCCGAGAGGCTGGCCAACCCGCGCTTCTCCGCCACGGTGCTCGACGTGCTCCTGCCACGCCTCGGCCTGCTGGTCATCGACGAGGCGCACTGCATCTCCTCGTGGGGGCACGACTTCCGTCCCGACTACCAGCGCATCGCCGGTCTGCTGCTGGCCAACCCGTCGCTCCCCGTGCTGGCCACCACGGCTACGGCCAACTCCCGCGTGACCGACGACGTCGCGACCCAGCTTGGCCCTGACACGTTCGTCCAACGTGGTCGTCTTGCCCGCGAGTCGCTGCATCTCGGTGTGCTGCCCGGGCTCTCAGCACTCGACCGCTACGCGTGGGTCGATCAGGCGCTGCGTCTGCTGCCCGGCTCCGGGATCGTCTACTGCCTCACCGTCGCCGACGCCGACCGGCTCGCAGGCTTCCTCGCCGAGCGCGGGCACGCGGTGGCGTCGTACTCCGGAAAGACCGAGACCGCTGACCGCGCGCGGATCGAGGCAGCGCTCAAGGCCAACGAGCTCAAGGCCGTCGTGGCGACCTCGGCGCTCGGGATGGGCTACGACAAGCCCGATCTCGCCTTCTGCATCCACGTGGGGTCGCCCTCCTCGCCGGTCGACTACTACCAGCAGGTCGGGCGTGCGGGGCGTGCGCTGCCGGAGGCGAGCGTCGTGCTGCTGCCGGGGGAGTCGGACGAGCGGCTGTGGGAGTGGTTCGCCACGGCGAGCGTCCCCAAGCCCGACGAGGCCGCGGCCGTGCTCGCGGCGTTGGACCAGCAGGGTCCGCTCAGCGTGCCGTCGCTCGAAGCTGCCACCGGGGTGCGTCGCACGCGCGTCGAGCTCCTCGTCAAGGTGCTGGCCGTCGACGGAGCGGTGTCGCGCGAGGGCACGTCGTGGGCTGCGACCGGGGCTGCGTGGACGTACGACCACGAGAAGTACGGCGCGCTCGTCGCGCTCCGCAGGCGGGAGGCCGACATCATGCGCGAGTACGTCGTCGGAGCCGAGTGCCTCGAGGTGCTGCTGCGCCGATCGCTCGACGACCCGACGACGGCCGGCGAGACCTGCGGCCGCTGCTCGGTCTGCACCGGGTCGCTTCCGGGGGGCCTGCCGAGGGCCATCGACCCCGAGGCGCGGGAGGCCGCACGCTCGTGGCTGCGTGACCTGGTCGTGCCGCTGGAGCCGCGCAAGATGTTCACCAGCGGGATCGACGTCGCGAGCGGGAGATCGAGCTGGCGGGGCCGCATCGCGCCGTCGCTCGCGCTCGCGCCCGGGCGGGCGCTGGCGTTCGCAGACGACCCGGCCTGGGACCGGATGGCCACGGTCACGGGCGCGCGGGCACCCGACGGCCCTGCGCCCGACTGGCTGCTCGAGGCGCTGGAGCGGTCGTTCGGCCGCTGGCTGCCCTCGATGCCGCAGCGGCTCGAGGCAGTCGTGCCGGTGCCGAGCTCGCGGCACCCCCGCCTGGTGCACTCTCTCGCCTCGACCATCGCGCACGGCATCGGCGTACCCCTGCTGGACGCGCTCGCGTTCAGCGGGCCGCCGCCGGGCGTCGACCTCTCACCCGCGGCACGTGCGTGTGCGCAGGCGGCGCGGATCTCGCTCGCCCCGGGAGCGCTGGTGCCCGACGGGCCGGTGCTGCTGGTCGACGAGACGTGGCGTACCGGCTGGACCGCCACGCTGGCCGGCGCACTGCTGCGCGACGCCGGCGCCCGCAGCGTCCTGCCGTTCGTCGCCCACCAGCTGCCCTGACCTGCGCGCGCGTCAGGTGGTGCGCTGGATCACTGCGACGGGGCTTCGGCCGTCGACCGGCTCGAGGGTCGAGCGCAGCTCCTCGCCGCGCACGAAGCCGCGGATCAGGTCGGCGGTCTCGCGGGGGTGGCTGTAGTTGATCGCGTGGGCGGCGTCCTTGAGCACGGCGATCGTCAGCTGCTCGACCTGCATCTGCCGCACGATCTCCTTGATCCGTTCTGCCGGTGGCAGCAGGGGGTCGCGCACGCCGAGCACGGCCAGCAGCGGCTTGTCGACCTCGATGAGCGCCTGGAACGTCGGGAAGCGAGTCAGCGCGACGAAGAGCTTGTACGTCGTGATGACGCCGAAGCTCACGTAGTCGGGGACCGCGAGGGTAGCCATCGACGGTGGCTCGCGCGGGGCGTCCCGCACGAGCTGCCCGATCGCGCGGGCGAGCGGCTGACTCTGCTTGCCGCCCGCGGGCGACACCATCACCGCGCGTTCGAGTCGATCGGGGTGACGCTGCGCGAAGGATGCGAGCACCGCGCAGCCGAGGGAGTTGCCGACGACGGTCGCGCGCTCTGCGCCGACAGAGTCGAGGAAGGCGGCTGCGGAGTCCGCCAGCATCGGGATGTCGAGGTCCTGGTCGGGACGCGGGCTGCGCCCGAAGCCGGGGAGGTCAGGGACGTACGTCGTGAACTCGTCGGCGAGCAGTGCCGCGGTCGGCACCATGTAGCTGCCGGAGATCGCGAAGCCGTGCAGGTGCAGCACCACCGGGGCGCCCTCGACCTCGTGCGCACGGTGGTAGACCGGCGTGCCTCGGACCAACGACCATCTGCCTTCGAGCTCGCGCCCTGCTGCCTCGCGCACGTCCACCTCCCTGCCACGACCTACGGGGAGGATCCTGGCGGATCAGACTCCTCGGCGCACGGAGCCTCGCGCGGACCCGCCCGCATCAGCACGGGGATCATCCGGTGGCCGCTCGCCTCAGGGGTCTTCGTGCGGCGGGTCGAGCAGCGTCTCGAGCGCGTCGACACCGCCGGATCGGTACGCGACCCAGTCGCGGCCCTGCCCGCGCGAGACCGCGGAGTCGAGCTGCCCGATCCAGGACGAGAGCGCAGAGGCCGCGGCCGTCACGGGGTCACCGCCGGCCGACGTCGAGCGCTGCACCTCGCGCAGCGCGGCCCAGCGGCCCTCGGCGTACTTGATCCCGGGGACGGGAACGCCGGCGCGGCTGAACGTGCAGACTGCGGCGCCGCCGGCCAGGCGAGCAAGCGTGAGGGACGCGTCCTGCAGGAGTGCGTCCAGCCGTTCCGAGACGCCGATGCTCATCCGACGGGCACTCGTTCGCGGAGACGGCAGGAGCGCTCGCCCTCGAGGCGACGGTGCAGCGCGTAGGTGAGCAGGCCGATGCCCGCGACAGCGAGGAACGGCTGGACCGGCGCGAACCACTGCAGCGCGCCCGTGTAGCCGAGTGCGAGCAGTGCGATCTTGTTGCAGACCGGGCAGCCCACGGCGAGGTAGGTGAGGAACCCGCCCACGACGCTCGCGCGGCTGACGTCGTCCCGCGGAGTCACGGCTCCTGTGCGGACGTACGTCGCCGCCACCAGCCCCGCGAGCACGGAGGTGACGAGGAGGGCGGGCCAGGCCCAGCCGGTGACGGCCACCTCGCGGCCGAACACGGGGGTCGGGACGAGAACCGTCGGGATCCCGACGACGAGCACGGTGCTGAGCGCCGCGAGGGCCGCGACCGCCCAGCGGCGACGGGGCCACTGGGCGAGCGCGGACCAGGCGGAGAGGTCGACCGGCATGTGCGGAGGCTACCCGGCGACGATCGAGGCGCCGGCCGCCTGCAGGTCGATGAGCCCCTGCGCGTACTCGCCCGCGGTGCGTACGTAGATCACGACGACACCGGGTTGGGACGCCCGGGTCAGGAGCTCCTGGTGCTTCACGGTCTGGACGTCCGGTGAGGGCGAAGGATCAGACGGACGCGGTGGACTCGGCCACCCTCGCGCGGATGGTGTCCATGTCGAGCCCGCGCACGGAGGCGATGAGCTGCTCGAAGTCCTTCTCGCGCAAGGCACCTGCCTCGCGGTACACGAGGATGCCGTCGCGGAACGCCATGAGGGTAGGGATGGCCGAGATCTGCGCCGCAGCGGCGAGCGGCTGCTCGGCCTCGGTGTCGACCTTGCCGAAGCGGATGTCGGGGTGCTTGTCCGACGCCTTGTCGAAGATCGGCGCGAACGCGCGGCAGGGGCCGCACCAGGATGCCCAGAAGTCGACGAACGTGATGCCGTCGGCAGTGACGGTCGACTCGAAGGTGTCGCCGGTGAGGGTCAGGGTGGCCATGGTGGTCCTTCCGTAGGTCGTGGTCTCTGCGCTGTCAACACCATACCCCCCGGGGTATATTCCTCACGTACCCCTGGAGTGGGTGAGGCAGGCCTAGCAGCACTGACCCGCTTCTCTCAGCCCCCGTTCATCTGTGTCACAGCGGCCTCCGCTAGCGGGGGTCGATGGTCAGTTCGGAGCCACCCGCGATCAGCGGACGGCCCGATGAAGGAGGACGACGATGTCGACACGTCGAACCGCACTCGCGACCACCGCGGGCGCAGCGGCGATGGCCTTGATCGCAGCGGGGATGCTCGTGGGTCAGGCCCAGGCCCAGCCCACGAGCGCTACGACGAACGCGGCAGGAACGGCCTACGCCCCCAGCAACGGAAACGGCAACCAGAACGGCAACGTGAGCGGCAACGTGAGCGGCAACGTGAACGGCAAGGGCACGAACACCGGCAGCAGCCACAGCACCAGCAACGGCAACGGCACCCGGGACGGGAGCGGCACGAGCAACGGCAACGGCAACGGCAACGGGAACGGGAACGGCGTCGGGACGGGCACGACGAGCCGGACCACCACCACGACCATGCTGTCGTCGCAGCAGGTGTCCGATCTCGTCGCGCTCGTCGAGGAGGAGAAGCTCGCCGGCGACGTCTACGAGACCCTTGCCGCGACCTACGGCGATACCGAGCTGGCGAACATCGCCGCGGCCGAGGACCGGCATGACGCGTCGCTGCGCACCCTGCTCACGAGGTACGGGATCGCCGACCCGACCGCCGGCTACACGGCGGGCGACTTCCCGACCACCGCGATGCAGGACCTGTACGACCAGCTCGTCGCCCGTGGCTCGACGAGCCTGTCCGCGGCGTACGCCGTCGGCGCAGACATCGAGCGAATGGACATCGACGACCTCACCGACGCGATCGCGCAGGCGAGCGGTCTCACCGACGTCCAGCGGGTCTACACCAACCTGCGCACAGGGTCCGAGCACCACCTCGCCGCGTTCACCGGTTGAGGATCGACAGGCGACCGCCCGCCCGTCGCTGTGGCAACTGCTCGAATGCTTCGCTAGTCTCGATGGCGGATACCCCCTAGGGTATCGGCCATCGAGCGTCGTCCGACCGCGGAGGCGCTGTGCAGGACGGAGAAGCGGCACATGACCACGTCGATCCTCGCGGTGGTGGCCCATCCGGACGACGAGTCGTTCGGGCTCGGCGCGCTCCTGTCCGAAGCGGCCGGCGCCGGAGCGCGGGTCGGTGTCCTCTGCCTGACCCACGGGGAGGCCTCGACCCTGCACGGGGTCGAGGGCGACCTTCGGGAGATCCGCGAGGGCGAGCTGCGCGCGGCGGCTCGGCGGCTCGGCCTCTGCTGGGTACGGCTGCTCGACAGGCCGGACGGCGGCCTCGCGCCTCTCGGCACCGAGCTGGTGGCCGACGTCGCTGCCGCCGTCGACGCCTTCTCGCCCGACGCGCTCCTCGTGTTCGACACCACCGGCATCAGCGGGCACACGGACCACATCGCGGCGACTCGTGCCGCCGTGCAGGTAGGTCGACGAGCCGGCGTGGACGTCGTTGCCTGGACCCTCCCCGAGTCGGTCACGGCGCAGCTCGACGAGGACGGCTTCCACGGCTTCGTCGGCGTGCCGGACGCCGCCGTCGACATGACTGTCGAGGTGGACCGTACGGCGCAGCTCGCCGCGGTGCGGGAGCACCCGAGCCAGGCGGTGCCAGGCAGCGCGCTCTGGCGTCGCCTCGAGCTGCTGGCCGACCGTGAGCACCTGCGTTACCTGCACAGCGAGCGTTCGGGCAGCAGGCCCACGTTCGGGCGGCCGGTGGGGGCCGCCACCTCGTGACCCGTCCGGGTTCGTCAGCGAGGCGCCTCAGACGGCGTGCACCGGGTGGTAGTCGCAGCGCCACATGGCGCGCTCGATCACGGCGTCGAGGGTGTCGTCGATGGGTGCGGTCGCGACGCCGTCGGCCTTGGCCGCACGTGCGACGGCGGCAGCCACGACGGCTGAGGTCGCGCGCAGGTCGGCCACCCGGGGGAGCAGTGACGCGCCGGGGCCAGAGGTGTCGGCGGTGCCCGCGACCGCCTCGGCGGCGGCCAGCAGCATGGCGTCGGTGATGCGCGTCGCGCGCGCGACGATGACTCCCAGCCCCAGCCCGGGGAAGACGAGCGAGTTGTTGACCTGGGCGATCTCGTACGTCGTGCCGCCATAGCTCACGGGCGGGAACGGGCTGCCGCTGGCCACGAGCGCACGGCCGTCGGTCCAGGCGAGCAGGTCGGCGGGGAACGCCTCCGCGAGGACGGTCGGGTTGGACATCGGCAGGATGATCGGCCGATCGACGTGCGAGGCCATCTCGCGGATGACCTCCTCGGTGAACGCCTGCGGTCGGCCGGAGGTGCCGATGAGGATCGTCGGGTGCACGCGGCGTACGACCTCGGCGAGGCTCGCGCCTCCGTACTCGGCGTCGACGTCCCAGGTCTCCACCTCCGACACCGGCCGGGCGAACGGCTCCTGGAAGTCGCGCAGGTCGGGTCGCGCATCGGTGAGCAGGCCGTGCCGGCCGACGCACCAGAACTTGCGGGAAGCGACGTCCTTGGGGATGCCGGCGACGCACATCGCGTCACGGATCTGGTCGGCGATGCCGATGCCTGCGGTGCCCGACCCGTAGACCACGACCCGGTGCTCGGTGAGCGGAACTCCGCTGACGTCGCTCGCCGACAGCACTGCTGCGAGGCTGATGGCGCCGGTGCCCTGCATGTCGTCGTTGAACGACAGTACGGAGTCGCGGTAGCGGTCGAGGATGCGGCGCGCGTTGCTCGTGCCGAAGTCCTCCCAGTGCAGGATCGCGTGGGGGAAGAGCTTCGTGGCCGCGCTGACGTAGCGGTCGACGAACGCGTCGTACTCCTCGCGACCGACGCGCGGGTGCGCGACGCCGAGGTAGAGCGGATCGTCGAGCAGCTCCTGACGATCCGTACCGACGTCGAGCATCACGGCGAGAGTGCGTGCCGGGTTGATCCCGGCGGCCGCGGTGTAGACGTTGAGCTTGCCGACAGCGATCTCGATGCCGCCCACGCCCCAGTCGCCGATGCCGAGGATGCCTTCGGCGTCGGTCGCGATGATGAGGTCGACGTCGTCTGGGACGTGACCGGTCGCGAGCAGTGCCTCCTCCATGCTGTGGCCGTCCTCGATGGAGAGGTAGACCCCGCGCGGGCGGCGGTACTCGTGGCTGTAGCGCTGGATCGCCTCACCGACCGTGGGCGTGTAGACGATCGGCAGCATCTCGGGCAGGTGGTGCCCGAGGAGCCGGAAGAACAGCACCTCGTTGCGGTCGTGCAGCGCCGTGAGGAAGACGTTCTTCGCGAGATCCGTCGGCTGGTCGAGGTACTGCAGGTAGGCGCGGCTCGCCTGCTGCTCGAGGGTGAGCACACGCGGGGGTAGCAGGCCGACGAGGCCGAGCCGCTCGCGCTCCTCCGTGGTGAACGCCGTGCCCTTGTTGAGCCGGGGCTCGGCCAGCACCGCACGTCCGCGCAACGTGGTCTCCCACGCGTCGTCGTCGGAGTTCCAGCGGGTCACGTGCTCGGGCTCGGTTCGCATGGTCACCTTTCGACGGTAGGCCGGTACCGGTCGGTAGGGGCGGCTTCGCGACGTGATCCTGCAGACACCCCAGGGGGTATCGCGGGGTCTGGACCGGCGGAAGGCCCGCCCCACGAGGGGAGCGGGCCTTCCGGGTGTCCTGATGAGTGCGGCTCAGATGTCGTAGTAGAGCTCGAACTCGTGCGGGTGCGGACGCAGGCGGATGGGGTCGACCTCCATCGTGCGCTTGAACTCGATCCACGTCTCGATGAGGTCGGGCGTGAAGACGCCGCCCTCGAGGAGGAAGTCGTGGTCGGCCTCGAGCGCGTCGAGCACCTCGGTCAGCGACGCGGGCACCTGCGGGATCGCGGCGGCCTCGTCCGGCGGGAGCTCGTAGAGGTCCTTGTCGACCGGCTGCGGCGGCTCGATCTTGTTCTTGATGCCGTCGAGACCGGCCATGAGCATCGCCGCGAACGCGAGGTACGGGTTGCTCGACGGGTCGGGGCAGCGGAACTCGATGCGCTTGGCCTTCGGGTTCGAGCCGGTGATCGGGATGCGGATGCAGGCGGAGCGGTTGCGCTGGCTGTACACCAGGTTGACCGGCGCCTCGTAGCCCGGCACCAGACGGTGGTACGAGTTCACCGTCGGGTTGGTGAACGCGAGCAGCGACGGCGCATGCTTGAGCAGGCCGCCGATGTACCAGCGGGCCATGTCCGAGAGGCCGCCGTACCCGAGCTCGTCGTAGAACAGCGGGACGCCGTCCTTCCAGAGCGACTGGTGCACGTGCATGCCCGAGCCGTTGTCGCCGAAGAGCGGCTTCGGCATGAAGGTCACGGTCTTGCCGGCGTGCCAGGCGACGTTCTTGATGACGTACTTGAACTTCATGACGTCGTCAGCGGCCTGGAGCAGGGTGTCGAAGCGGTAGTTGATCTCCTGCTGTCCGGCGGTTCCCACCTCGTGGTGCGCGCGCTCGACCGTGAGGCCGACCTGCTCGAGGCCGAGCACCATCGCGTCGCGGAGGTCGGCGAAGTGGTCGACCGGCGGGACGGGGAAGTAGCCGCCCTTGTAGCGGGGCTTGTAGCCGCGGTTGCCGCCCTCTTCGGCGCGACCGGTGTTCCAGGCCGCCTCGATGGAGTCGATGTAGTAGTAGCTGGCGTTCTGCTTGGTCTCGAAGCGGATGTCGTCGAAGACGTAGAACTCCGCCTCGGCGCCGAAGTAGGCGGTGTCGGCGATGCCCGTCGACGTCAGGTAGGCC
>JBBQAY010000029.1:0-38397 GCA_038316965.1 Candidatus Nanopelagicales bacterium | reverse complement strand
GCGAAGTCCATCGCACTGGGCGTCCGAGACGGGCATCACTGCAGGTCAGTGAGCGGAGGGCGAGGGATTCGAACCCTCGAGGTGTCGCCACCTAGCGGTTTTCAAGACCGCCGCACTCGGCCACTATGCGAGCCCTCCCGGCACACGACGTCGCCGTCGCATGCGGGTCCGAGTCTCCCACAGCAGTCCCGACCGGCCGCGTGACCGCCCGGCTCCGGCGATGAAGGGCTCCCCAGCACGGCTCTATTGGATGAAGGTCGCCTTCATCGCGATCCCCTGCAGCGACGTAGGGTCGGGCGCATGGGTCTTGTTGCTGCGTTTGCCACTGCTGGTCCGCGGGTTCCGTTCGAGCGCACGATGATCGAGCGGCGTGAGGTGGGGCCTCGCGACGTCCTCATTGCCATCGCGTACGCCGGCATCTGCCACTCCGACATCCACACCGCTCGTGAGGAGTGGGGAGCGACGACGTTCCCGCTCGTGCCGGGCCACGAGATCGCCGGCGTCGTCGAGGCGGTCGGCGGCGAGGTCACGAAGTTCGCGGTCGGCGACCGCGTGGGTGTCGGCTGCCTGGTCGACTCGTGCGGCGAGTGCCGCCACTGCCTCGCCGGCTACGAACAGTTCTGCAAGAACAACACCGGCACGTACGGCTCGCGCGACAAGGACGGCAACCCGACCGCGGGCGGCTACTCCACCCACATCGTCGTCACCGAGGGCTTCGTCCTGCGCATCCCGGATGCGCTCGCTCTCGACGTCGCCGCGCCGCTGCTCTGCGCGGGCATCACGACGTACTCGCCGCTCCGGCACTGGAAGGTCGGGCCCGGCAGCCGCGTCGCGGTCGCAGGCCTCGGCGGGCTCGGGCACATGGGCGTGAAGATCGCCGCTGCGCTCGGCTGCGAGGTCACGGTGCTCACCCGCACCGATGCCAAGGCCGACGACGCCCGCGCGTTCGGAGCGCACCACGTCCGTGCCACCGCTGACGGCACGGCCTTCCGCGAGCTGCGCAACAGCTTCGACCTCATCCTCAACACGGTCGCCGCCGAGATCGACCTCGACCGCTACGTGCGGATGCTCGACGTCGACGGCGCGATGGTGAACGTCGGCCTGCCGGAGAACTCGCTGTCGATCAACCTGATGTCGGTCGTCGGCAACCGCCGTTCACTCTCGGGGTCGTCGATCGGCGGCATCGCCGAGACGCAGGAGATGCTGGACTTCTGCGCCGAGCACGGTCTCGGCTCGATGATCGAGACGATCGCGGCCGACGACATCGACGCCGCGTACGACCGCGTCGTGCGGGGCGACGTCCGCTACCGCTTCGTCATCGACAACGCGACCATCCCCGCCTGACCGCCGTACGCCGACCGAGCCCGTCATCGCGAACAACGCGGGCCCGGGGGGCGGGGGCGGACCTGCGCGCCTACGCTCGCGGGCATGCCGTTCAACGTCGAGGACCTGCTCACCACCGGCCAGCACTGGCTCGCCCGCGCGAGCACGTCGCTGCCCACACCGCTCGCCACCCGCATCGGCGGCGGGGTGCAGGTGGTCGACGGCCAGACCCTCGACCCGCAGCTGTCGGCGCTCCTCGCGGTCGAGGCGAAGATCAACCGCGGCAGCGAAGACCTCACTCCCGCCCAGCGGCGCGCGGCGCTCGCGCGCAGCGCCCGGATCGCCGCAGGGCCCCGTACGTCGATCGGAGAAGTACGCGACCTCACCGTGCGCGGAGCGGAGGGCGTGCTCCGCGCCCGCCACTACCGCCCGGTCGGTGGCGGCGAGGGCCGGCCGCTGGTCGTGTACTTCCACGGTGGTGGCTGGGTCGTGGGCGACATCGAGAGCCACGACCAGACCTGCCGCCTGATCGCCAAGCACGCCGACGTCCACGTCCTGTCGGTCGACTACCGTCTCGCCCCGGAGCACCCCTTCCCCGCCGGCGTGCAGGACGCCGTGGCCTCGTACACCTGGGCCGTGGAGCACGCCGCCGACCTCGGCGCCGACCCCCGTCGCCTCGCCGTCGCGGGTGACAGTGCGGGCGGCAACCTCGCCGCGGTCGTCTCCCAGCTCGTCAAGGACGCCGGCGGGCAGATGCCCTACGCGCAGCTGCTCGTCTACCCCGGCGCGGATGCGGCGAAGAAGTACCCGTCCAAGGACCTCTTCGCCGAGGGCTACTTCCTCACCAAGAAGACGATGGACTGGTACCTCGACACCTACGCACCGAACCCCGACCGCCTCGACCCGCGACTGTCGCCGCTCCACGCCCAGAACCTCACCGGTCTGCCGCCGACCGTCCTCACCACTGCTGCGTTCGACCCGCTGCGCGACGAGGGCGAGGCGTACGCCGATGCACTCACAGCGGCCGGCGTCCTCGTGATCCGGCGCCGCGCCAAGGGCCTCGTGCACGGGTACTTCGGGATGACGGGCATCCACCGCGCGAGCCTCGAGGAGAGCCTCGCGGTCATCGGCGCGTTCTCCGCCGTCCTGGAGACCGCTGCCCCGACCGGCACCTGACGCGCCAGCACCTACCGCGAGGGCGGCGCTCACGGATGGCCTGCGGTGGTGGGCTTTGCGCGGTTCCCCTCCGAGCCCGTGAACGCTTGACGGCCAACGCTTCTCCGTTACGCCCGTCGGTCACGAGGCTAGGTCGTCGTACCTCTTGCTGACCTCGGCCGCGACAGAGAAGCCGTCCTCGTGACCGGTGACGGCGGCGAGGAAGTGCTCGCCGCGTACGACGAGGAGGCGGATGTCGGCCTCGGCCGTGATGGTCGCCGTCCGAGGAATGTGACGCATGAGCGCCACCTCTCCGAAGAACTCCCCAGCGCCCAACGAGCCGGGCTTGCGGACGCCGTCGATTGTCACCGACACCTCGCCGGCGCCGATCACGAAGAACTCGCGTCCGAGATCGCCCTGCCGCAGAACCACTGTGCCGGCCTCGATGTCGACCCAACGGCTCGTCCGTGCCAGACGCTCGACGTCGTACGGCGGCAGCACTGCGAGGAAAGGCACCCGGCGCAGGAGCGACAGCTCTTCGGGCAGGTAGCGAGCGCGAGCCTCGAGCCTGCGCACCAGACCGATGCAGGCGAGCGCGGCCAGCAGAAGGCCGACACCCAGGGGCACCCAGGCGAGCTCGGTGCCGACCACTGCGATCAGCAACGGCACCAGGAGCGAACCCGCGGCCGTTCCGAGCAGGGCGGTGCTCTCCTGGACGGCGAAGACGCGAGCCAGAACTCGGTCGTCGGTGGCCCGCTGCAGGAGGGTCCGGCCCGCGACCACGGTGGCAGCGCCGCCGAACCCCGCGATGGCCAGGGTCGTCGCGGCGGCGGGCAGCACCCCCCAGACGGGTACGAGGGCGAATGCTGCGCCCTCTAGCAATGCGCCGCCGATCACGACCCGACCCAGCCGGCGTCCCTCGGAGAGGGCGGCTCCGGCGAGGGCGCCCACCAGCCCACCGATGCCGAGCGACCCGATCAGCAGACCCGCGCCGGAGGCGGAGAGGCCGAGCACGTCCTCGGCGTAGGCGACGCCGAGGATGTCCAACGCACCCCCGAGCACGAAGTCACCGGCGAGCACGACGAGCAGGCCGAGCGCGGCCCAGTCCCCCCACAGCGCCAGCACGCCGCCCAGCGCCGCGCGGAGCGGCGACTCCTCGTCGTCGTCGGCCTGGGGCGCCCGAGCGAGCCCGAGGCGAAGGCAGAGGACGCCGGGCAGCGCGGCCACCAGCACCCCGACCGCCAGCGCGACGACCGTGCCGTACGCGGTGACGAGGAGCCCGGCGACGACGGGACCGAGGAACCGGGTCGAACCGTCCAGCACCGACGACAGCGAGTTCGCCGACACCAGCTGTGCCGGCGCCGAGGCGAGCTGCGGCAGGGCCGCGAAGTGCAGAGGGCGCACGACGGCGACGAAGGTGGTGAGCACGGTCGAGACGGCGATCACCCAGGCGACCGGCGCATCGACGGCCAACGCCACCCAGGTGAGAGCGACCCCGAGCAGGACGAGACCATTCGCCGCCGCGAGCGCCGTGCCGCGTGGCAGCCGGTCGCCGATCCCTGCGATCGCCGGGCTGAGCAGAGCGGCCGGCAGGAGCTGCACGACAGCCGCCACACCGGCGAGGGCCGGGCCGCCGCGGTCGTACGCCCACAGCACGACGACGATCCAGGCGAAGTACTCCAGGAAGCCGTAGAGCGTGTAGGCGACAAGCACCCGGCGCATCCCGGTGCGAGCAGTGAGCGCCGCGAACACGCTCGGCGTACCCGCCATCGGTCACTGCCTCCGCGTCGTCCCGTAGCACACGGCGCTCTCGGGGTGACGCCTCTGCACAGCATGCCGGTGCTCCGCGACATCGGCCACCACTTCGTCCGTGTTCGCTCCCGATGGCCGGGTCGTGTCCGGCACGTGACGGAAACACGGAACAGTCCACACGGCGTCGTCGTGCGCGCTAGCGTCCCGCAGGGTCACGAGCAGGGACGACACCCGTCAGGGCTTGTCCAGGAGGGACGTCGCATGTCGGTGGTGTCGGAGGCCCTGAGGGAGACGGGCTCCTCGCTCTCCCTGGTGTTCCGCAATCCCGCCCTGCGCAAGCTCAACCTCGCTTTCGCGGGGTCCGCGATCGGCGACTGGGCCTACGCGACCGCGATGGCCGTGTGGGTCTACTCGGTCGGCGGGCTGACCGCCGTCGGCATCTGGGGCACCATCCGGCTGCTCATGATGACGTTCGTGACGCCGTTCGCGTCCGTGCTCGTCGATCGCTACTCCCGCAAGTGGATCATGGTCACGGCCGACGTCCTGCGTGCCAGCGTCATCTTCGTCTGCGCCGTGCTCGTGTGGACCGAGGCACCGGTCTGGACCGTCTTCGTGCTCGCGACGCTCACCTCGATCTTCGCCGCACCCTTCCGGCCCGCCGTGGCCGCGCTTCTCCCGCACCTCGTCGAGCGTCCTGAGGAGCTCACCGCCGCCAACGGGACGTCGAGCACCATCGACAGCCTGTCGTTCTTCATCGGGCCTGCGCTGGGCGGCCTGCTCCTGACCGTGACCACGGTGCCCGTGGTCATGCTCGTCAACGTCGCGTCGTTCGTGTGGTCGGCGGTTCTCGTCGCGGGCATCAAGGAGCGCGATGCCGAGCCCACGGCGAATGCCGACGCCGAGGATGCCGATGCCGTCACCGTCGGCGACACGACCGTCGACTCGGACGGTGGTCCGGCCCTCGCCGTAGCCGCCGACCACGACGCCGCTGACGCCGCGGAGGCTGAGTCCGAGTCGTTCGTGCAGGAGACGGTGGCGGGCTTCAAGGCCATCTGGACCGTCAGTGACCTTCGCCTGGTCTCCCTCGTCTACTGCGCGCAGACCATCGTCGCCGGCGCGTCCGTCGTCTACGGGATCGCCATGGCCGTGGAGATGACCAGCTTCGGGCCCAACGGTGTCGGCTACCTCGACAGCATGTTCGGGGTCGGCGCGATCATCGGCGGCCTGGTCGCCCTCGGCCGCGCCTCGAAGATGAAGGTCGGCACCGACTTCGGCTGGGGCGTCATCCTCTGGGCGATCCCGCTGCTGCTCGCCGCTGTCTTCCCGCACGCCTGGGCCGCGCTCATCGCTGTAGCGATCATGGGCTTCGGCAATCCGCTGGTCGACGTCAACGCCGTCACCATGGTGCAGCGCCTCGGCGACGACAAGGTGATGGGACGCGTCTTCGGTGCGCTCGAGACCGGGCTCATCGCCTCGATGGCCCTGGGCTCTGTGCTGATGCCGCTGCTGCTGCACTGGTTCGGCCTTCAGTGGGCGCTGGCGATCCTCGCGATCGGCGTCTCGGCCGCCGTGCTGCCGTTCATGGGCAGGCTCCGTCGGATGAACACCACGCTGGGCGAGCCCGACGGGCTCAGGCTGCTGCGCGCGCTGCCGCTGTTCGCCCCGCTGGAGCCCAAGTCGCTCGAGCTCGTGGCACAGCAGCTCGGCCGCCTCGAGGTCGCAGCCGGGGAGACCGTCATCACCGAAGGCGAGTCGGGCGACCGCTTCTACATCGTGGAGTCGGGTTCGCTCACGGCGTCCTTCCGCGGCGAGGTGCTCTCGCACCAGGGCCCCGGCGACCCGTTCGGCGAGATCGCGCTGCTGCGCGACGTACCCCGTACGGCCACCGTCGTGGCCGACGAGCCGTCGGTGCTGCTCACCCTCGACCGCGACGACTTCCTCGCCGCCGTCACCGGCAACAGCGAGGTCAGCGGTCGGGCCGACGACCTCATCGCACGCCGCACACCGACGTACTGAGGCCGACCGACGACGCTGCCACATCCCGATGAGGGTGCCCCCCGTTGTCTTAGAGGCAACCGGCGTTCCCCACTCGATCCACAGGCTCTGATCGCGTCGGCGCGTGGGGAGTCCTCGTTGCCTCTTAGGCGACCGGGGGCACCCTCATCCCGATCAAGCCCGGCCGGTGGGGGCCTCGGGCACGGCGACGGCGCGGGTGATCAGCGGCGACGCAGGGCCGTGCTGCCTCGGACCACCATGTCGAGCGGCAGCACGTCGTGCCTCGGCGGGGTGTCGTCGTGGTCGAGGCGTTCGAGCAGGAGCCGAGCGGCCCTAGCGCCGATCTCCTCGACCGGCTGCACCACGGTGGTGAGGTCGAGGTGCTCGCTCATCTCGTGACCGTCGAAGCCCACGACGCTGACGTCGCGCCCTGGCTCGAGGCCGTGCGCGCGCAGCGAGCGAAGCGCACCGAAGGCCATCTCGTCCGACATCGCGAAGACCGCCGTGGGCGGATTCGCGCGGGCGAGCAGCGTGGTCATCGCGCGCTCGCCGCCCTCGATGGTGAAGTGGCCGCACGCCTCGAGGTCGGGATCGATGCTGAGGCCTGCCTCGGTCATCGTGTCGCGATAGCCGATGAATCGGTTGTCCTCCGGCCGGAAGGGAGTCGGGCGCGGGCGCCCCGAGATGAGGGCGATGCGCTCGTGCCCGAGGTTGATCAGGTGCTGCACGGCCATCCGTGCGCCGGCGACGTCGTCGATGCCGATCGAGGAGCAGCCGGCGTGGTCGGTGTCGATGAGGACGACCGGCTGCTCGAGGTCGAAGATCTCGCTGACGCCCTCGGTCTCGGTCGGGAGCGAGATGACGAGGAATCCGTCGACGCGGCGCCGGAGCTTGCGGTGGGCCGGCACGTGCCCGAGCTCGCCCGGGTCGCCGATGCTCGACAGGAGCAGGTCGAGCTCGGACGCCTGCAGCACGCTCTCGATCCCCGACAGGACTCGGGCGAAGTACCACCGGGCGATGTACGGCGTGATCACGGCGATGCTCCCCGCCCGCCCGGAGGCGAGGCGCGAGGCGGCGGGTGAGACGACGTAGTCGAGTCGCTCAGCCACCTGACGCACCCTGTCGCGGGTCGCCGGGTCGACGTTGGGCAGACCCCGCAGCGCTCGGGAGACCGTGGCGGTCGAGACGCCGGCCTCACGCGCGATGTCGCGGATGGTCATCGCCATGCCTGTCTCCTCCTGCAGCCCCGTGGTCAACCGCCTAGACGTTAGGGACCATGACACGTTTATGCAAGCGTTTACCCATGTGGATCGTGGCTGAGCCGGGAGCGCTTTCATGGCGTGGGCCAGGGAAAGGACGCCCTGACCAAGCTCTCCATGCAAGGGCGTACGGCGCCAGGCGGAGCAGTCCGAGGTGCAACGCTGAAATGCCGAGCCCCCGTTACACCCGCCATGTCGCCGCCACGTCATCCCCGAAGATCAGTCCCGCAGCAACCAAATCCCCGTACGACCCGCAGTACCCCGCGCCGCTCCCAGCCCGCCACCCCGGACCCAGCCCATCAACGCGATCAAGAACCCGCTCGACCCGCAGTACCCCGCGCCGCCGGGATTGCGCGGCGCAAGGCGGGGCCGAGGAACGAGGCCCCGCCGAAGCGCCGCGCCCGGCGCGGGGTGCCCGACGCGAGGAGCGACGAAGGAGCGACGAGCTTGGAGGGCCGGAAACACCGCGGGGTGCCCGACGCGAGGAGCGACGAAGGAGCGACGAGCTTGGAGGGCCGGAAACACCCCGTTCGACCCGCAGTACCCCGCGCCACCGGGTTTGCGGGTCGACGACGTCCCCGACGAAGGAGGGGGCGAGAGGCGACCCGCCCGGCGCGGGGTGCCCGACGCGAGGAGCGACGAAGGAGCGACGAGCTTGGAGGGCCGGAAACACCGCGGGGTGCGCCGACGCGGAGGCGACGAAGGAGCCGCAGCTTGGAGGCGCCGACTAAACAGCCCAGGGCGCCGGGCGGCGCTGCAGGAAGGCAGTCATGCCCTCGCGCGCCTCGTCGCTGGCGAAGAGGGACGCCGACAGCTCGGCGGTGAAGGCGAAGGCCGCGTCGCGGTCCATCGACGGCACACGGCGCAGCAGCTCCTTGGTCCGGGCGAGGGCCTGCGGCCCGCCGAGCAGCAGAGCATCGACGTACGACCGCACGACGCCGTCGAACGCCGACTCCTCGGCGACCGCCGTCACGAGGCCCGCGGCCTTCACCCGCTCGGCGCTCACGCGCTCGCCGGTCAGCAGCAGCTCGCGGGCGTCGTTGGCGTTCATGCGGGCGAGGCATACCACCGAGATCACTGCGGGCGCGACCCCTACGCGCACCTCGCTGAACGCGAACTTCGCCGTCTCGACGGCCACCGACAGGTCGGACGCCGCGACGAGCCCGTTGCCGCCGCCGGCGACATGGCCCTGCACGCGCGCGACGATGGGCTTGGGGTGGTCGAGCATCGCCTCGAGCACCCGCACCAGCGCACCCGGGCCGGACGCCGCGAAGCTGTCGGCGTCGGCGCTCGCAGCACCCGACAGATCAGCGCCGGCGCAGAACGTGTTGCCCTCGCCGGTCAGCACGATCACGCGTACGGCGTCGTCCTCGGCGGCAGCCGCGAAGTGCAACGGCAGCTCCGCGAGCATCGCGGCCGACAGCACATTCTTGGTCTCGGGGCTCGCGAGCGTGATCGTCGCGACGCCGCCCTCGACCTCGTAGCGCACGGTCATCGCTGGTCCATCCCCTCGAGCATCGCGATCACGCGGAGCATGACCTCGTCGGCGCCACCCCCGATCGACATGAGGCGCGCGTCGCGGAAGTAGCGGGCGACCCACATCTCCTCGGCGTAGCCCATGCCGCCGTGGTACTGGACGGCGACGTCCGCGACCTCGCGGACGAGGCGTCCGACCTTGAGCTTGGCGATCGTGGCCATGCGGGTGACGTTCTCCCCCGCGACCATCCTGTCGGCCGCGGCAAGGCAGTACTCGTGGATGACGTCGGTGTCGGCGACGAGCTCCGCGAGGCGGTACTTCAGGTGCTGGTTGGCCAGCAGCGGCTTGCCGAACGCCTCGCGCATCCGCAGATAGTCGATGGTGCGGTCGATCGCGCGGCGCGCACCCGAGACGCCCATGTAGGCGCCGATCATGCGCTCGTCCTGGAACTGGCTCATCTGCTGCTGGAAGCCGCGGCCGATCTCGCCGATCGTGTTCGACACCGGCACGCGCAGGTCCTCGAACACGAGCTCGGCGGTGTCGCTCGAGCGGTTGCCCATCTTCTCGATCTTGCGGCCGACGCTGAAGCCCGGAGTGCTCGTGGGCACGACGATGAGCGACATGCCCTGGTAGCCGCCCTCGTCGCTCGTGCGCGCGAGCAGGCACAACCAGTCGGCCTGGGTGCCGTTAGTGATCCACATCTTGGCGCCGTTGATGACCCAGTCGTCGCCGTCGCGCACCGCACGGGTGCGGATGCCGGCGACGTCGCTGCCGGCACCGGGCTCGGACACCGCGACCGAGCACACCATCTCACCGCGCAGCGCGGGCTCCAGGTACGTCTTCTTCAGGTCGTGGCTGCCGTAGCGCGCGAGCGCCGGCGTGGCCATCGACGCCTGCACGGCGATCGCCATCGGCACGCCCGCGCAGTCTGCGCGGCCGAGCTCCTCGGCGAGCACCACCGTGTACGAGTGGTCGGCGCCCTGGCCGCCGTACTCCTCGTCGTACTCGAGGCCCAGGCCGCCGATCGCCGCAAGCTTCGGGAAGAGCTCGTGCGCGGGGAAGATGCCCGCCGCCTCCCACTCGTCGCAGTGGGGGTTGATCTCCTTCTCCACGAAGTCCCGCACGGTCTTGCGGAACTGCTCGTGCTCGGGCGTCCAGATCATGACTGCTCCCCTGTGTCCATGCGCTCGGTGTCGGTGTGCTCGCTGCGGTCGATGGTGAGCCCGAGGCCGCGCGCCCAGAGCGTGCTGAGGGTGGCGACGGCCGTGGCGTCGTCGTACGACGCGGAGTCCTGCTCGCCGCGTCCGTACCAGTGCCGGCCGAAGCCCTCGACCATCGCGCAGAGCGCGCTGGCGGCGATGGCGGGGTTGACGTCGTCGGCGGCGACGCCGGTGCTCTGAAGCTTCTCGATCTCGCGGGTCACGCGCCCGACGTGGTCGCGCCGGATGCCGCTCAGCACCTCGCGATAGCGCGGGTCGGTGCCGGCGACCTCCTCGACGACCTCGAGCATGCGGCCGTCGCGGCGGTAGGCCTCGAGGTAGCGGCGGTTGGCCTCGGCCATCCGCGCCATCGGGTCGCTGATCTCGTCGCCGACGGCGAGCGCGCGATAGGCGTCGGTCACGATGGTGTCGACCAGACCGCGCAGCACGGCCTCCTTGTCGGTGAACCACGTGTACGCCGTTCCGTGGCTCACGCCCGCGACGATGCTGACGTCGCTCATGCGGGTCGCGGCGTACCCGCGCTCCTCGAACAGGCTGCGCGCTGCGGCGAGGAGCTTCTCCCGCGTACGGCGTCCGCGCTCGGTGAGCGGGGCTGTGCGCTCCACGACGGTGTCGGGGTCGACGTTCACGAGACGTCCTCTCGCAGAAGGTGTTCGGGGATCTGGACGATGCGGGCACGGAGGTGCTCACCGAGGCCCTTGGCCTGTGGGTCGAGGCTGGTCGAGTCGGCGACGCCGCGCCCGAGCCAGCCGTGGATGACGACGTTGACCGCGAGCAGGTTCGGCAGGGAGAACACCTCGTGGCGCAGCGCCGCCGCCTCGGGCAGCAGCGCGGTGATGCCGTCCCCGACGAACAGCGACGCGAGCCATGCGTAGCGCTGGCGATCGAGCTGGTCGTCACCGGAACGACGTACCCACAGCCCGACATTGGCGTTGCCACCCTTGTCGCCGCTGCGAGCACCGACGAACGTCCCCAGCGGCTGCCGCACCCCGACCGAGTTGAGATCGCGAGTTACTGCCCAAAGTGGGGTTATCGGAGCCTCCATAACCCCACTTTGGGCAGTAACTCGAGTACCTGACGGGGTGGTGGCGACCACCTCGCCGTCGAGGGTGACGGTCTGGGTGACGATCGACGCCGGCACGGTGGTGGGCCAGTAGACGCCGTACGGCGTGCCTTCGGCCGGAGGCGCCGTGGGGAACATGCCGGGGTACGACGCCAGCGCGCTCTCGACGATCGGCGCGGTGAACGCCTTGCCGACGGCCTTGGGGTCGGCGGCCTTCACGGTGAGGCGCAGCTCGGCCTGGGCGTCGGCGGTGGTGGCCGGGTCCTCGCGGTCACGGCGCAACAGTGCGACGTCGAGCTCGCGCACGCGGAACGTGCTCGCGGCGGCGAGGTCGGACGGCGACAGATCTTGTGCCTGCTGGAGGGTCACGCCGGCGACCGTGCGCAGCGCGAGGTCGGCCTTCGCCTCGACGTCGAGCCCGGTGAGCACCAGGGACGCGGTGTTCTTGAAGCCGCCGAGGGTGTTGACCGCCACCTTGACCGTCTCCGGTGCGGGCAGGCCGCGGACGCCGGAGATCGCAACGCGGTCAGGCGCGGCCTCCTCGAGCTCGATCGTGCCGAAGTGCGCAGTGACGTCAGGGTTCGCGTAGTCCGGGCTGCCGATCTCGTACAGCAGCTGCGCGGTCACGGTGCCGAGGCTCACGAGACCGCCGGTTCCGTCGTGCTTGCCGATCACGCTGCTGCCGTCGTCCGCCACCTCGGCCCACGGGAAGCCCACGTGCGTGAGGCCTGGCACCTCGGTGAAGAACGCGTAGTTGCCGCCGGTGGCCTGGGCACCGCACTCGATCACGTGGCCCGCAACGACCGCACCGGCGAGGCGGTCGAGGTTGGCTGCGTCGTCGTACGACCAGCCGTGCCACCAGGCGGCGGGACCGACCACCAGCGCGGCGTCGGTGACGCGACCAGTGATGACGACGTCGGCGCCGGCGGCGAGCGCCGCGGTGATGCCGCGGCCGCCGAGGTAGGCGTTGGCGGTCAGCGGCGGCATGCCGAACGACTCGAAGGTCTCTCCCGTGTCGAGGTTGGTGAACGTCTCGCCCACGGCCCTCAGCTCGTCGAGGCGCGGCATGAGGTCGTCGCCCTCGACGTACGCGATCCGCACGTGGCCAAGGCCGAGCTCGTCGGCCTTCTCGCGGAGTGCGGCCGCTGCGCCGGCAGGGTCGAGGCCTCCCGCGTTGGTCACGACCTTGATTCCGCGGTCGAGGCAGGTGCCGAGCACCTGCTCCATCTGCGTGAGGAACGTGCGGGCGTAGCCGCTGCCTGCGCCGTGCTTCATCCGCTGCCGCGCGAGGATCAGCATGGTGAGCTCGGCGAGCCAGTCGCCGGTGAGCACGTCGATCGGCCCGCCCTCGACCATCTCGCGCGCCGCATCGAGCCGGTCGCCGAAGAATCCCGAGCAGTTCGCGATCCGCACCGGCCGCTTCACGCCCGTCACGCCGCCCTCACCTGCCTCAGAAGTCGGGATGAGGGTGCCCCCGGTTCACATAGAGGCAACGCTCGGTACCCAATCGCCCAGGTGCTCCTGTGCCAACGTCCCGCGATGTCGGTGGTCACTGGGGAGAGTCCGTTGCCTCTAGCGCAACGAGGGGCACCTTCATCGCACGGCAGCGGGCTCATGACGTCGCCTCGACGGTCGCGACGACGGTGTGGGCGTCGACGCTCTGGCCCACGCTCACGTGGATCTCGGTCACGGTGCCCGCAGCGTCGGCGCGGATGGTGTGCTCCATCTTCATCGCCTCGAGCACGACGAGCGCCGCACCTGCCTCGACCTCGTCGCCGACAGCGACCGCGACGTGCGTGACCGTGCCAGGCACCGGAGTGGTCGGGCCGGCGCCTGCCCCTTCGTGCGCCGACGCCGCCCACGGATCGACGACCTCGAAGTACGTCGCGCCGTCTGCGTCCACGACGTTCACGCCGAGCACCTCGGGCTCGCCCTCGACCCAGACCTCCACGCGACGGCCGACGACGCTCGACGGGTCGCGCTCGACGCGCACGGAGATCTCGCGGCGGATGCCGTCGAGCTCGAGCCTGCCGTCCCGCTCGTTGTCGACCCGCCAGTGGTACCCGGACTCGAACCGCAGATCGTCGACCCGCTCGAACTGCGGGTCGGTCGCGATGGTCTGCGGGGCCGCGAAGGTCTCGCCCTCGGCATCGGTGCAGAGCCAGTACGTCGCCGACCCCCGACCCCAGGCACGAGCAACGAGCGCGGTGCGGTCCTCGCCGCCGTCGCGGTGACGCAGGGCCAGCACCTCGGGAACGCCATCGACATTCCGCCACGCCCGCTCGGCGCCACGGCGGCGCACCCACGTCGACGACGGGTCGAGCACGTTCACCGCGGCCGCAGCCAGGTGCCGTCGAACGACGTCCGCGCTCGCGCGGGGTCGCAGCGTCTCGGGGTTCTCGTCGAGGAACGCAGTGGTGGTGTCGCCGGCCAGGAACGCCCCGGACTCAAGCACCGCCACGAGCGACGCCGCGTTGGTGGTGACGCCGCGGATGCCGGCCTTGCGCAGCGTCGCCGCGAGCTTCTGAGCGGCCTCGGGACGCGTCTCCCCGCGGGCGATCAGCTTGGCGAGCATCGGGTCGTAGTACGGCGAGACGACGCTGCCATGGTGCACCGCGCTGTCGAGCCTTACCTCGTCCCACTCGTCCAGCTCCCAGCCGGTGATGGTGCCGGTGCTGGGGAGGTAGCCGTTGGCGGGATCCTCGGCGTAGAGGCGCACCTCGATGGCGTGGCCCTCGCGTTCGATGTCCTTCTGCGCCAACGGAAGCGGCTCGCCCTGCGCGATCGCGATCTGCCACTCCACGAGGTCGAGCCCCGTGACCATCTCGGTGACGGGGTGCTCGACCTGGAGGCGGGTGTTCATCTCGAGGAAGAAGAACTCCTGCGCGTCGCCCTCGCCGCTCACGAGGAACTCGACCGTGCCGGCGCCGACGTAGCCGATCGCAGACGCGAGCGAGACCGCCGCGGCGTACATCCGGTCGAGGGTCGACACCGTCGCGCCCGGTGACGGCGACTCCTCGACCACCTTCTGGTGGCGCCGCTGGATCGAGCACTCGCGCTCGAAGAGGTGAACGACGCTGCCGTGGGTGTCGCCGAAGACCTGCACCTCGACGTGCCGCGAACGCTCGAGATAGCGCTCGAGGAACACCGTCGCGTCGCCGAACGAGGACGCCGCCTCACGGCGCGCACCCTGCATGGCCTCGACGAGGTCGCCGGCGCCGCGCACGATGCGCATGCCCTTGCCGCCGCCACCCGCAGATGCCTTGACCAGCAACGGATATCCGACCTGCTCCCCCGTGCGGAGCAGATCGGAGTCGGTCACGTCGGCGGCCAGCTCGGCACCCGGCACGAGCGGCACGCCGGCGTCGGCCGCGATGCGCTTGGCCTCGACCTTGAGGGCCATCGCCCGCATCGACGCCGGCGTCGGCCCGACCCACACGAGCCCGGCATCAGTGACGGCGGAAGCGAACTCGGCGTTCTCCGACAGGAAGCCGTAGCCGGGGTGGACGGCGTCGGCGCCGGTACGTCGAGCGGCGTCGAGCACCTTGGCCGCGTCGAGGTACGTCTCCCCGGACGTCGTGCCGCCGAGGGCCACGGCGTACGTCGCCTCGTCGACGAAGGGCAGGCCGCGATCGGGGTCGCTGAAGATGGCGACGGTCTCGATGCCGAGCTCGTCGGCAGTGCGCATGATGCGACGTGCAATCTCGCCGCGGTTGGCGACGAGGATGCGGGTGATCTGGTGGCTCATGCGCTCACATCCGGAAGACGCCGTAGGAGTTCGCACCCTGCACCGGTGCGGAGTGCACGGCCGAGAGCGCGAGCGACAGGACCGTGCGGGTGTCGCGCGGGTCGATGATGCCGTCGTCCCACAGCCGGCCCGTGGCGTAGAGCGCCGTCGACTGCGCCTCGACCTGCTGCTCGAAGGCCTCACGCATGGGCGCGAAGGCGTTGGTGTCGAAGGGCTGCCCGGCCGCCTCGGTGCGCTGGCGAGCGACGATCTCCAGCACGCCTCCGAGCTGCTTCGGGCCCATCACAGCGATGCGGTGGTTGGGCCAGGTGAAGACGAAGCGCGGGTCGTACGCGCGACCACTCATGCCGTAGTTGCCCGCGCCGTACGACGCGCCGACCATCAGCGTGAGGTGCGGCACCGTGGAGTTCGAGACGGCGTTGATGAGCTTGGCGCCGTCCTTGATGATGCCGCCCTGCTCGTACTTCGTGCCGACCATGAAGCCGGTGATGTTCTGGATGAACAGGATCGGCACGTCGTGGCGCTCGCAGAGCTGGATGAACTGCGCGCCCTTCTCCGCCTCCTCGCTGAAGAGGATGCCGTTGTTGGCGAGGATGCCGAGCGGGTAGCCGTCGAGGTGCGCCCAGCCGGTGACGAGCGTCGAGCCGTAGAGCGGCTTGAACTCCTCGAACTCGCTGCCGTCGACGACGCGCGCGATCACCTCGCGCACCTCGAAGGGCACGCGCACGTCGGCGCTCGCGATGCCGAGCAGCTCCTCGGCGTCGTACGCCGGAGCCACGGGCGCCTTCGAGCGCCCAGGCCCGAGCGTGCGCCAGTTGAGGTGGCCGACGATGTCGCGGCCGATGCGCAGAGCGTCCGGCTCGTCGGCGGCAAGGTAGTCGGCGAGACCGCTTGTGCGCGCGTGCATCTCGGCGCCGCCGAGCTGCTCCTCGTCGGCGTCCTCGTCGATGGCCATCTTCACCAGCGGCGGGCCGCCGAGGTAGACCTTCGCGGCGTCCTTCTGCAGCACGACGTAGTCGCTCATGCCCGGCACGTAGGCGCCGCCGGCGGTCGACGACCCGAACACGAGCGTGATGGTCGGGATGCCCGCGGCAGACAGGCGCGTGAGGTTCTTGAAGCTCGCGCCGCCCGGTACGAAGATCTCGGCCTGCTTCGGGAGGTCGGCGCCGGCCGACTCGGTGAGACTCACGAGCGGCAGCCGGTTGACGCGCGCGATCTCCATCGCGCGCAGGCCCTTGGCCACGCTGGTCGGGCCCTGGGCCCCGCCCTTGACCGTCGGGTCGTTCGCGCTGATCACGCACTCGACGCCGCGGATGCGACCGATGCCGCTCACCATGCCGCCGCCGAGCGGATCGTCGGTGGCGTAGCCGGCCAGAGGCGAGAGCTCGAGGAACGGCGAGCCGCGGTCGATCAGCAGACCGATGCGCTCACGCGGGAGGAGCTTGCCGCGGCTGCGGAGCTTGGCGACGGACCTCGCGGCCTTGCCGTCGTCCGAGGTGCCGCCTCCCCGCACGACCTGCGCGGTGAGCGCTTCGATCTCTCCGAGCGCCTCGAGCATCGCTGCGCGGTTGTCGGCGTACGACGAGGAGCGCGGGTCGACCCTGCTCGCGATCCGTGCCACGTCACCCCTCCGACCTGCGACGACGCCAGCACCTGACGCCAGTGTCACCTGACGGTCGCATCAACTTGATGCCGCCGTCAAGCATCTCCGGGTGGTCCGGATGAGGGTGCCCCCGGTTGCCTTAGGCGCAACGCTGCCGCCCCAAGCGCCCCAGGGTCGCCCGCGGTCCCGGGCGCAGCGGGTCCCGAGCGTTGCCTCTTACGCACCCAGGGGCACCCTCATCGCAGAGGAGAGGAGGGGCGGGCTCGCGCGTCATGCGGTGCGGCGTGGGGCGCAGGCGGGAGGATCAGGGCGTGAGCGACACGTGGGCGCGGCCGTGACGGACGGACTGGTGAGCTGGAGCCTCGCGCGGCGCGCTGCCCGCGAGGCCGCCGACTCGCTGCCGGTCGTCTCCGTGCCGCTGGCCGTGGCGGTCGGCGCCGTGCTGGCCGAGCCGCTCGTCGCCACGACCGCTCTCCCCCCGGCGGACGCCGCACGCGTCGACGGCTGGGCCGTGAGCGGCCCGGGCCCGTGGGACGTCGTACCCGGACCGCTCGATCACCTCGCGGATGGCTGCGCGGTCGAGGTCGACGCCGGCGGCGTGCTGCCGTTCGGCTCCGACTCCGTGCTGCGCGCCGATCACGCGATCGTGCTCGACGAGGGCGGCCGGGGTCGGCTGCACGTGGGCGACCCGGCCTCCGGGCGGCTCGCGCCGCACGCGGGGTACGTCGAGCCCGGCAGCGAGGTGCGTCCGCGCGGCGAGGAGGCCGCCGCGGGCGAGACCCTGCTGCAGGCCGGCGGTGTCGTGACCCCCGCGGTCGTCGCGCTCGCCGCCTCGGCCGGCCTTGACGCGCTGCCCGTGGTGCGGCCGCCGGACGTCGCGATCGTCGTCCCCGAGCGAGGCCGCGACGTCCTCGGCCCGATGCTGCCGGGCTGGGTCGCGTGGGCGGGAGGCCGCGCGTTCCCGCCCGTGCGCGTGCTCGGCGGCCTCGACGAACTGGTCGACACGATCGACGACGCCAACAGCGACGTCATCGTCGTGACCGGGGCGACGTCGACCTCCGACGACGTCCACCGCGCAGTGGCTCGACTCTCCGGGCGCTGGGTCGTCGACGGCGTCGCAGTACGGCCTGGGACGGCGAGCAGCGTGGCCGTGCTGCCGGACGGCCGGCGCGTGGTGTCGCTGCCCGAGGCGCCGCTCGGTGCGGTGGCCGGCGTGCTGGCGCTGCTCGTGCCGCTGCTCGCCGCGCTGCGCGGGGAGTTCGGCGTCGACGAGTCGCGCATCGAGGAGGCCGTGCTCGACCGCGACGTGCCGCCGGGCCTCGCCGACACCGAGGGCTGGGTGCGGCTGGTGCCCGTGCAGCGCCGGCGTACCGGGATCGTGCCTTCGGCGACGCCGCTGCCCCACGACGGCCCGGCCGCGCTACGAGGCATCGCCCTCGCTGACGGCGTCGCGGTGGTGGCGTACGGCGCCGGAGCGCGCGGCACCGGCGTCACCGTCCTCCCCCTCCCGTGACAGCCGTGATCGGTTGGTCGCTGCCTTCTGTGGACAGCGGCTGCGATGAAGGGCCCGCCAGTACGGCTCTATTGGATGAAGGTCGCCTTCATCCGGATAGGTTCGGCGGGTGACATCGGTGTTGCGGCTTCCTGCGCGGCGGTTGAGCCCGCTCGCGTCGATCCTGCTGCGGGTCGGGATCGCCGCAGCGTGCCTCGTCATCACCGCCGTGATCGTGTACGTCGAGCGCGACGGCTACCGCGATGTCACCGAGACCCCGATCGGCTGGCTCGATGCGTTCTACTACGCAACCGTGTCGCTCTCGACGACGGGGTACGGCGACATCACGCCGTACTCCGACGTCGCCCGGCTCACCAACACGCTCGTCATCACACCGCTGCGCTTCATCTTCCTCATCGTGCTCGTGGGCACGACCGTCGAGGTGCTCACCGCGCGCAGCCGTGACGAGTTCCGTGCCAACCGCTGGAGGCAGCGCGTGTCCGCACACACCGTCGTGGTCGGGTTCGGCGTCACCGGACGCAGTGCTGTCCAGGCCGTGATCGACCAGGGGACGCCGGCGGCACAGGTCGTCGTCGTCGACCGCACGCGTCACGCCGTCGACGAGGCGATCGCACTCGGCTGTGTCGGGGTCGTCGGTGACGCCACCCGCGAGGAGGTCCTCAGCCAGGCCGAGCTGAGCAAGGCGACACGCGTCGTCGTCGCGACCGATCGCGACGACACGTCGGTGCTCGTCGTCCTGACTGCCCGACGCCTCAACTCCGGGGCCACGATCGTCGCCTCGGCCCGCGAGGGTCAGAACATCGTCCTGCTGCGCCAGAGCGGCGCCAGCATCGTGATCCCCACCGCTGAGTCGGCCGGCCGCATGCTCGGCCTCTCCCTCGCCTCACCCGTTGCCGGCCAGATCGTCGAAGACCTGCTCGAGCCGGTGCACGGCCTCGAGATCATCGAGCGAGCCATCACTCCGGCCGAGCTCGGCGTGCCTCCGCAGTCGCTGCTCCAGCACGGCATCGTCGTGCTCGCCGTCGTCCGGGGGGGCACCGTGCACCGGTTCGACGAGGGTGTCGTGACCCTGCTGCAGAAGGACGATCGCATCGTGGTCATCCGCGCGTCCGGGTCGGACAGCCATTCGGTCCATGGATCGGCGTACTGACATGCACGCGATCGTCGTCAGCGAGCCCGGCGGCCCCGACGTGCTGCAGTGGCAGGAGGTGCCGGACGCGGTCGCCGGCCCCGGCGAGGTGCTCGTCCGCGTCACGGCTTCAGCGGTCAACCGGGCGGATCTTCTTCAACGCCAAGGGTTCTACCCACCTCCTCGAGGCGCGTCGCCGTACCTCGGGCTTGAGTGCAGCGGTGTCGTCCATGCCCTGGGCGACGGCGTCGAGGGGTTCGCCCTCGGTTCCGAGGTCACGGCGTTGCTGTCCGGCGGCGGGTACGCCGAGCTCGTCGCCGTACCTGCCGGCCAGGTGATGCCGGTGCCCGGCGGAGCGTCGTTGCTCGATGCGGGCGGCCTCGCCGAGGTCGCGTGCACCGTCTGGTCGAACGTCGTCATGGACGCCGGGCTGCGTGCTGGAGACGTGCTGCTCGTGCACGGTGGCGCAGGCGGCATCGGCACCTTCGCGATCCAGGCCGGCGTGGCGCTCGGCGCGCGAGTCGCCGTGACGGCGGGTTCCGCGGACAAGCTCGAGCGGTGCCGCGACCTCGGCGCCGACATCCTGGTGAACTACCGCGACCAGGACTTCGTCGAGGTCGTGAAGGCTGCGACCGACGGACGCGGTGCCGACGTCGTCCTCGACAACATGGGCGCGGCGTACCTCCAGCGCAACGTCGACGTCCTTGCCGTCGACGGCCGCATCCAGGTGATCGGGATGCAGGGTGGGACGACGGGGGAGATCAACCTCGGCGTGCTGCTCGGCAAGCGCGGCCAGCTGCGCGCCACGACCTTGCGGGCGCGACCGACGTCCGAGAAGGCGGCGATCTGCGCGCGCGTGGCCGCGCAGGCGTGGCCGCTGGTTGCGAGCGGCGCCATCCGCACGGTGACCGACCGCGTGATCCCCATGAGCGACGCTGCCGAGGCACATCGCGTGATCGAGGCCGGCGAGCACGTGGGCAAGGTCATCCTCGCCGTCTGACCGCTCAGAGGGTGAGCGCCCAGGCGTGGATCTCGCGCGTGGTCTGCATGCCGACCTTCTCGTACAGGTGGTTCGCGCCGGTGGGGCTGTTGCTGTCGACGCTCAGCTGGACGCCGGACCGACCGAGGTCGCGGTAGTACACGAACGCACGCGTCAGCAGGAGCATCGCGAGCCCACGCCCGCGAAACTCGCGCGCGACGCCCAGCGTGCTCACGTATCCGTCGTCGAGGTCGACCCGGCTCTCGTCGAGGATGCAGACCGCCGCGGGTACGCCGTTGGCCTCGAGCAGCCACCAGCCGTCGGGGTCCTGGCTCCCCCTGGCCTCGACCTGCTCCATGAGCTCCTCGAACGACCGCTCGACGTGGTTCCAGTGGTCGGCGAACGACGCCTGCTGCACGGCGTGAAGGCGACGTCGCTCGGCGTCGCTCCGAACCGTCACGAGGGTCACGCCGTCCGGCAGCGCAGGCGCGTACGCCGGCAGCGCCGCGCTCGACAGGTCGATGCGCATCCTGGAGAAGCGGCGTACGTGCGTGAAGCCGGCCACCTCGAGCCCGCGCACGAGCGCGGTGTCGCTGCCGAAGCAGCCTGACCGAACCGTCCAGACCGGTGCCTCACTGTGCGAGGTTCGGTGCGCACGCGCGGCGTCGAGGCCGTGCGTCAGCCCCGCGGCGATGATCGGCTCGGTGACCCGCTGCGGATCCGCGTAGACGTCGACCCAGGTCTCGGCAGCCGTGGGGTCGTGCTCGAGCCACACGAAGCCCACCAGGTCGTCGCCGTCGAGGATGAACGCCGAGTGCTCGCGATCGGTGCTGCTGGAGGAGAACATGCCGGCGACCTCCTCGCGGCCGGAGTCCCGCTCGCCTACGGCCGCGATGTCGCAACGGGCCATGAGTGCCTCGGCGACGTCGAGGTCGGCCGGGTCGACGACGCCGTCGACGTAGCGAGGCGGCCGCACGGTCAGATGCGGCGGGAGCTCGGCACGCAGAAGGTCGAGTGGATCGGTCGGAGCGGTCACGAGAGATGAGCCTGCGCCGCGAGAGGCCCGGTGTCACCCCGGTTTCGCGGCGCGCCTCACGACAGCGGCAGGGCCCAGCCGTCGATCACGTGCACCGCGCGCATGCCCACCCGCTCGTAGACGCCAACCGCACCCGTGAGGCTCTCGGCATCGACCCCGAGCTGCGTGCCGGCACGACCCATGTCGCGGTAGCGCACGAACGCCCGCTGCAGCAGGAGGCTGGCGAGGCCGCGGTTCCGGAACTCCCGCCGCACGCCGAGGACGCTTACGTAGCCGTCCCCCACCTCGGCACGGCTCTCGTCGAGGATGCAGATCGCTGCGGGTTCGCCGTCGACCGTGAGCAGCCACCAGCCATCAGGGTCGCGGATGTCCCCGACGGAGAAGTCGTCCCACCACTCCTCGTACGGCGTGGGCGTGAAGTTCCAGTGGTCGATGAACGACTCGTTGTCGACCGCCCAGACCGCCCGGTGGGTCTCTTCGTCGTCACGCACGACGATCTCGACGCCCGGCGGAAGATCCGGTGCGGCAGTGGGGATCTCGGCTGAGGTCGACTCGATGCGCATGCGGTAGAAGCGACGTACGACCGTCATCCCTGCGGCCTGGTAGAGCGACGCAGCCACGGCGTCGGTCGACCAGTGGCCGTTGCGCAGCATCCAGCCGGGCTCGCCGAGCCCGGCCACCACGCGGCGCGCCGCCTCCACCGCGTGGTCGATCGCGGCCGCCAGCACCTCGCGTTCGCGCGGCCCCGGCAGGCACGCGACGTCGGGGTAGACCTGCTTGCCGCGGCGCTCCACCTGGATGTAGACCGCGGCGACCGGCTCGCCGTCGAGCTCGACGAGAGCCGTCTCCGTGCGGTCGACGTCGCGCATGAGGAAGTACGCCTCGACGTCGGACGCGCCGGTGTCGACCACCCCGAGGCGCGAGAGCTCGAACTCCGCGTAGATGCGCTGCGCCGCGGCCAGGTCGTCCGGGTGCGGCGTACGGCCGTCCCACCGCACGGGTCGGACGACGAGACGCGGATCAGCGCTCACGCGGCCGAGGATCCTCGCCGGGCCGCGCGGTTGTCGCGCGCGTTTCGGGCGGCGTCAGTACGTGGACGCCGGCAGCGCGGCGATGCGCCGTGCGAGGTACGGCGAGAACCAGCCGTCGTACTTCACCTGGAGCTCGGGCTTGGTCCAGTCGAGACCGGTGACGATGCCGCGGCAGGTGGGCTCGCCGCACAGGCACGTGAACTCGTCGTAGTCGCTGGAGTCGCAGGTCGCGTAGTCGAACGTGAGCTCCTCACCCACCTCGATGTCGCGCATCGCGACGAGCACGGTGGCACCGACGAGGCCGCAGGACGGCTCGCACGAGTGGTTGAGCATGTCGCCGGGCTCGGGGGTGTCGTCCGAGACGAGGTAGAGGTCCTCGTCGATCTGGATCGAGCGGCCCTGCCGGTCTTCGTTGAAGGTCGCGAGCGTGTCGCGGGTCACGACCCAGCCGCCGAATCCGGCGACGGTGGTGCCTGCGGGGATCCGCGTGGTCGCGAACGATCCCCATCCCTTGGCACCGACGGGGCGTGCGTCCGCACCCGGGAACAGCCAGTTGTAGTCCACGTGTCGTCTCCTTCTGGACGATCGCGCAGCCCGGTGCCCCCGGAGGGTCCGGTGCTCTCACCCCTCACGGTGAAACGCCGGTGCACGCCCCTGATGGCGCGCCGTGACGGGATATGGAACCACGGGAAGGTGAACGCACCGAAATCCGCCGGGCCCGACAAGTGAACTCCCCGTTCAGGACCAGGCCCGGTCGAACCTGGCGATGTCGGCCAGGAGCACGTTGTGCGTGAGGACGTCGCCGGGTTCGCCAGGGAACATGCTGCGGCCGATGGTTGTATGGCGGTATGACCGAGCAGACCCCCACGCCGGACGCCGGACCCGAGCAGCGCATCGTCGTCCTCGGCCCGGACGGCCAACCGATCGGCCACCTGGACCAGGGCTCGACCGACGGAACAGTGGTCGTGGAGAGCGGCACGTCCGTCGCCGACCTCGTCGAGCAGCCGGCGAAGGTGATGCGCATCGGCAGCATGATCAAGCAGCTGCTCGAGGAGGTACGCGGAGCGCCGCTCGACGACGCCTCGCGCGCCCGCCTGCGCGACATCCACCGCCGCTCCATCACCGAGCTGGAGTCGGGCCTCGCCCCCGAGCTGGTGGAGGAGCTCGAACGGCTCTCGCTCCCCTTCACCGACGACTCGATCCCGAGCGACGCCGAGCTGCGCATCGCCCAGGCCCAGCTCGTGGGCTGGCTCGAAGGCCTGGTCCACGGCATCCAGACGGCGCTGTTCGCCCAGCAGATGGCCGCGCAGGCCCAGATCGAGCACATGCGACGTCGCGCCATCGGGGGAGGGGCCGACAGCACCGGGCAGGACGGCTCGGGCGAGGGCCGCGGCGACTCCAGCGGCCTCTACCTCTGACCCCCCTCGCTCACCCTGATCAATCCGTCGTTTCCGGGGGCGGGAAGCGACGGATTGATCAGGGTGAGCGGGTGGGCGGGCGCGGCTGGGCGGCATTCGACGTGGCACGCCCCCGTAGTCTTGCGCCGTGATCGACCTCAAGATCCTCCGCGACGACCCTGACCGTGTGCGCGAGAGCCAGCGCCGCCGTGGCGAGGACCCCGCCATCGTCGACCAGCTCCTCGACGCCGACGAGCGCCGCCGTGGCGCCGAGGCGTCGTTCAGCGCTCTGCGCAGCGAGCAGAACACCCTCTCCAAGCAGATCGGCCCGCTCCAGGGACGTCTCAAGAAGGCGACGGACGACGAGGGCGCCGCTGTGCAGGCCGAGGTCGACTCCCTGATGTCTGGCACCGCCGAGCTCGCCGACCGGGTGAAGGCTGCCGAGGCCGAGCGGTCAGGGGCCGAGGCCGACGCCGCAGCCCTGCTCGGCCAGTTGTCGAACCTCATCGACACCGACGCCCCCGTCGGCGGCGAGGACGACTTCACGGTCGTCGAGGAGGTCGGCGTACGCCGTGACTTCGCGGCGGAGGGCATCACGATCCGCGACCACGTCGACATCGGCGAGGCGCTCGGGGCGATCGACATCGAGCGGGGCGCCAAGGTCAGCGGCTCGCGCTTCTACTACCTCACCGGGGTCGGCGCCCTGCTCGAGCTCGCGCTGGTCAACCACGCCATCGCGATGGCCGGCGGCAACGGCTTCACCCCCATGATCCCGCCGGCGCTCGTGAAGCCCGCGGCCATGGAGGGCACCGGGTTCCTCGGCCAGGCGGCGGAGAACGTCTACCGCCTCGAGCAGGACGACCTGTACCTCGTCGGCACGGCCGAGGTGCCGCTGGCGGCGTACCACTCGGACGAGATCCTCGACGCCGCCACGCTTCCGCGCCGGTACGTCGGCTACTCGCCGTGCTTCCGCCGCGAGGCGGGCTCGGGCGGCCGCGACACCCGCGGCATCTTCCGGGTGCACTGGTTCGACAAGGTGGAGATGTTCACCTACTGCGCGCCCGAGGACGCCGCCGAGGAGCACAAGCGCCTGCTCGGCTGGGAGCGCCAGTTCATGGACTCGCTCGAGCTGCCGTACCGCGTCATCGACGTCGCGTCCGGCGACCTGGGCGCCAGCGCCGCGCGCAAGTTCGACATCGAGGCGTGGGTGCCGAGCCAGGACCGCTACCGCGAGGTCACCTCGACGTCGAACTGCACGGAGTTCCAGGCCCGACGCCTGCGCATCCGCATGCGTGACGAGGACGGCGTACGCCCCGCGGCCACGCTCAACGGCACGCTCGTCGCGATCACCCGGACGATCGTGGCGCTGTTCGAGAACCACCAGCAGGCTGACGGCTCCGTACGCGTGCCCGTCGCCCTGCGTCCGTACCTCGGCGGCCGCGAGTTCCTCACGCCGATCGCCTGACCGGTTCCGGGTACCTGGGTGGCGAATCCGTCGCAGGGAGCACCCTCGTTACCCGGGTAAGGCGGCGCTCGGGAGCCTGAGTGGCGGATCCGTCGCAGAGCGCACCCTCGATACCCGGGTAGGACGGCGTACGGCGAACCCGCTGGACGCGGCCGCGAGGATGGGCACGTGACCGACCCCCAGGCCGAGAAGCCCGCACTCCCCGACGTGCTCGTGGGGCCGCGCCTCGACCTGGTGATCGTCACGGTCGAACAGCTGCTCACCCGTGCCGACGACCACGAGGGTGACCCCGCGCCGCTGGCGTACGACGACCCGACCGACGTGCTGGCGCCGCAGAACTCCCCCATCCGCTGGCGGATCCCGATGGTGCGGGAGGACCCGTGGGTGAACCCCTGGCTCATCCGCCTCGCCGTCGACCGAGCCACCGGCACCATCGTCGGGCTCGGCAACTTCCACGCAGCGCCGGACGAGCGCGGCATGGTCGAGATCGGCTACCGGGTCATCGCGGCCCACCGGCGTCAGGGCTACGGCCGCGAGATCGCCCAGACCATGTGGCGGTACGCCGCCGCGCACCCCGACGTCCGCGTGCTGCGCGCGAGCGTGTCACCCGACAACGCCCCCTCGCTCGCCATCGTCCGAGCCGCGGGGCTCGTGCAGGTCGGCGAGGTGTGGGACGACGAGGACGGCCTCGAGCTGGTCCTCGAGGTCGCCGCGGACGCCGTGGTCCTCGACTGATCGCCCTGCACCCGACACCATCGCGGGATGGGTGACGACCGGCTCCGCGCCGCGCTGCAGGCTTCGCGGCACGAGGTCGGTGAGTGGCTCGGTCGCGACGACGTCGAGTACGCCGTGCCCGGCACCGTCGGCCCGCCGGGGCTACGGCGCAACGCCATCCTCGTCTGGCTCCCCGACGGGTTCACGCTGCTCATGGCCGGTGCGAGCCAGCAGCCGGCGGGCGTGCTCGACGAGCTGCCGCGCCCGCAGCTGCCCGAGGTGCGCGAGGGGTTCAGCCACGACCGGTGGAGGGTCGGGCACCACAGCGTGCGCGTGCACAAGGGCTGGCGCGCGGTCGCCTCGTGGGTCGAGGCCTGATCGCCGCGCCCAGCGTTCGACTGGCGCGAGGCGGTGCGGCGGTCAGACGAGGCGCTTGGACATCTGTGTCGCGGTGACCTCGAAGCCCATCTGCTCGTACAGCGACTGCGCGCCGAGGTTGTGGCCGAACACGTTGAGCCCCACCGACACGACGCCGAGCGTGCGGCACTCTGCCTCGGCGGCGAGCATGATCGCGCGGCCGTAGCCCGCTCGGCGCAGGTCCTCGCGCACGGAGAAGTCGTAGCCGAACGCCGTGAGGCCCTCGGAGGTCGGACGCAGATGGAGCCAGAGCAGGCCTACCTCGTCGCCGTCGGCGTCGTACGCCGTCCAGAACCGGTGGCCCTCGGTGTCGAAGCCGCCGGGGAGGATCCGGGCGAAGTCCTCGACCGACCTGGCGAGCGCCTCGGCCTCGGGCAGCGAGCCGGAGTCGCGGATGCTGTCGGCGTACTCACGCTCAGCCACGACGCGGTAGGCGTCGTACTGCTCGCGCGACATCGGCTCGAGCCGCACCATCACCATGCGCGCACGCTAGCCGCCCCCGCCGACACCCGGACCAGGGTTTGCGGTACGCCTTCCGAGGTCGGCGCGCAACCGCGACGGCCCAACCGTGACCCGTCAGACAACGACAGGACCCGTCCTGCGCGCGAGATGGGGAAAAGGAGGAGTATCGAGATGAGCCCTTGGAGGCGACCGATGAAGCTCGACACCACGCTGCGCGCGCATCGCACCCAGATCCTGGACGACGCGTCCGCCGAGCTGGCCCAGCTCCAGCTCCACCACTACGAGACCGCCGGGCCCGAGTTCACCCGCGCCCGGCTCGAGGGCCTGTACGACCTCGTGCAGTCCGCCATCGACCACCGCGACGTCGCGGCGATCATCGCCTACGCCGACGCCGTCGCCGAGGAGCGCTTCGCTGCCGGCTTCGACGTCTCGGAGGTGCAGCACGCGTTCAACGTGCTCGAGTCCGCGATGTGGCGCCTCGTCGTGCCGGCGGAGTCCGCCGAGGATCTCGCCGAGTCGGTGGGCCTGCTCAGCACGGTCTTCGGCATCGCCAAGGACGCACTGGCGCGGCGCTACGTGTCGCTGGCGTCCAAGAACCGTGTGACCTCGCTCGACCTGTCGGCCCTGTTCGCAGGGACGAACTCGCTCGCGGGCGCAGCAGAGCAGATCGACGGCTGATGCAGGGGTACGTCGTCCCCGCGATCAGCCGCCGACCGGCCGCCACATCGTGGTGACGACCGCGCCGTTGCTCGGGTGCTCGAACCGCCCGACCGGTAGATAGCCGACCGCGCCATAGCGCTTGTCGTTGCCCGGGTTCGACGACTCGAGGTACGTCGGGACACCCTCGGCGTCGAACGCCGCGAGATCTGCGCGCAGCAGGTCCATGCCGATGCCCCGGCCCCGGCTCTCGGGCCTGGTCGCGAACAGCGTCAGGTAGAAGTGCGGCTCGTCGTGCGGATGCACGGCCTCGAACCGGTCGAAGAGCTCGACAAGATCCTCGACGGATCCGGGCAGCTCGCGGTGAAGCAGCGCGAGCACGTCGTCGAACTGCTCGGCCGAGAGCTCGTCCTCGCCCGGCGGGATCCACACCGTCACGGCATCGCCCTCGCCGGCGACGCGGGTCGACGGGAACCGCAGGGCGCCGGCGACGTAGAGATCCCAGTACGGCCGCAGGTGGTGCGTGGCGCCGTCCGGCCTCGTCAGAGCCGGACCCCAGAGCGGGTCGGCCGCGAACGCTCGGGTGATGACGTCGCCGATCGCGTCGGCATCTTGGATCGTGGCACGTCGCTGGTCCACGGATATCTCCTCCGTGGCGCATCCTCTTCGGTCTCAGCCGGCGGCGTCCACCGCGTTCCGAGCCGTCGAGCGCCGGCGCGCCCTTCATCCCGAACGCCGGGAGCGGGTGAGGCGTGGCCGCGGCTCTCAGACCGGAGGCCGTGGTGCCGTGCGCGGGGCGTGATCGCGTGACAGGCTCCGCCCGTGACAAGCCCCCACGCCTCGCTCGACCCGCACGCCGCGAGCGCCGACCTCGGGTTCACCGACGCCGGCGCCCTGGCCGACGCGCTCACGAGCGGGCGGACGACCTCCGTCGACATCGTCCGGACGCTGCTCGGCCGGATCGCGGCCGTCGACGGCCCCGGCGCCGTGCACCTGCGCTCGATCCTGGCCGTGTGCCCGGACGCGCTCGAGCAGGCCAACCTCCTCGACGCCGAGCGCGCGGCCGGCACTGTCCGCAGCGTGCTGCACGGCGTACCCGTGCTGGTGAAGGACAACGTCGAGGTGCTCGGCATGCCGGCATCCGCCGGGTCGCTCTTCTTCGACGGCAGGCCGGCGACCCGTGACGCACCGATCGTCGCGTCGATGCGCGCGGCGGGGTTGATCGTGCTCGGCGTGACGAACCTGTCGGAGTGGGCCAACCTGCGCTCGAGCCGGTCCACGAGCGGCTGGTCGGCCCTCGGCGGCCTCACCGGCAACCCGTGGGCCCTGGACCGCAGCGCGGGAGGCTCGTCGTCCGGCAGCGGCGCCGCCGTCGCCGCGGGGCTCGCGCCGCTCGCGATCGGCACCGAGACCGACGGCTCGATCACCTGCCCGAGCTCGCTCAACGGCATCACCGGGCTCAAGCCGACCCTGGGCCTCGTGCCGACGTCCGGCATCGTGCCGATCAGCGCCAGCCAGGACATGCCGGGCCCGATGGCCCGTTCCGTGCGCGACGTCGCTCTCCTGCTCGACGCTCTCACGGGCTCGGCGGCGTACGCCTCGGCCATCGGCAGCCTCGCCGCCGACGACATCACCCTCGGCGTCGCCAACGCGTGGCTGTCCGGCCACGTCGCCACCGACGACGTCTTCCTCGGGGCCACCCAGGCGCTCTTCGACGGCGGCGTCACGTTGGTGACGTCCGAGGTCACGCACACGAGCGAGTACGAGGACAACGAGCTCGTCGTGCTGGTCGGCGAGATGCTCGACGACATGAACGCCTACCTCGCCGACCGGTGGGGCGAGGGCGCCCCGACCCTGGCCGACGTCGTGCAGTTCAACCACGACAACGCCGATCGCGAGATGGCCTTCTTCGGCCAGGAGCTCCTCGAGATGGCCCTCACCTCGGGCGGTCGCGCCGGCGAGAGGTACGACGAGGCACGCCGCATCTGCCTGGAGTGGGCGGTCACGAAGAACCTGCAGGCCGCGTTCGACGCCGACGACGACATCGACCTGCTCATCGCGCCGGCGTACTGCCCCGCCTGGAAGAGCGACCTGTCCAACGGCGACCACTTCGCCGGAGGCGGTCTCGCCAGCCCGGCGCCGTCCATCGCCGGGTGGCCTGTGCTGTGCCTGCCGATGGGCTTCGTCGACGGTCTCCCCGTGGGGCTGACGCTGATCGGTCGCCCGAACTCCGAGGCCACCCTCGTGGCCGCCGGTCACGTGGTCGAGCAGATCCTGCGCCTTCGGGCCGACGGTGCCCTTCGCCCCACCTTCACACCCCCCACCCGAGGCTGACCCCGCGCGCATCGGCGATGCTGGGGCCATGACGACCTCCACGTGGCAGCAGCTGGTCGCCGCGCTCCCCGGAGGCGTGCAGACGGTCGCGACCGACCTCGACGGCACCCTGCTGCGACCGGACAACACAGTGTCGGCGCGTACGGTCGCCGCCTTCGCCGCAGCACGCAAGGCCGGCCTCCCGGTCGTGTTCGTCACCGGACGCCCACCACGCTGGCTCCCGGCCGTGGTCGAGGTGACCGGGCACGCGGGCATCGGGGTCTGCGCCAACGGCGCCCTCGTGGTCGACCTCGACACCCACGAGGTCCTCGAGACCCACCCCGTCCCGTACGACGCCGTGGCCGCGACCGTGGCCATCCTGCGCTCGGAGGTCGAGGGCGTCTCCTTCGCCGTCGAGTGGGACAGCCCCGAGGTCACCGACGACTTCGCGCACGAGCCGTCGTACCGGGCGCGGTACCGCGTCGACGGTGTCGAGCACGGCGACATCCTCGAGCTCGCGGCACGGCACCCGGTGATCAAGCTGCTCGCCCGCATCGACGGCGGCGCCCATCCCGCGCGACACGACGTCGACGCGCTTCTCGCCGTCACGCTCGCTCACGTGAGCCATCTCGTGACGGCCACGCACTCGGCCTCGGACGACGTCCTCATCGAGATGAGCGCGCTCGGCGTCAGCAAGGGCGCCGCGCTCGCGCACCAGGCAGCCAGGCTCGGTGTGCCCCTGGCGGCCGTGGCCGCTGTCGGTGACATGCCCAACGACGTCCCGATGCTCCTCGAGGCCGGCCTCGGCCTTGCCGTGGAGACGGGGCACCCGGCCGCGCGAGCCGTCGCCGACGCTCTGCTGCCCGGCCCTGACGACGACGGCGTCGCCCAGCTGGTGCGGGCGGTCCTCGCACTCCGCTCGACCTGAGCCCAGCCCGCGGGAACCGCGCCCGCTACCGGGTGGCTCGGTGAGACCCCGGTCACATGTCGTAGCGGCGAGTCACTGAGGGCAACCGGTTCTGACCTGCAGCGATGTCCGTTTTGTCGAAACCGTTACTGTCCCGTGACCGGACGCCGGGTTTGCCGCCGTTCGGGGGGCCTTGCTTACCGTCTGTTCGTCACCTGTTCCTGTCCGGATACGCCGGGCACGGGGGACACGCTCAATCGCCGGTGGCACTCACCGCCGGCGAGCCGGGGACCCAAGCACTCCGGGGCGAATCACGGTCAGGCCTCACCGCCGTCCGCGTAGGGCACCTCTTGCGCCCGAGCCCGTCAGCTAACCCGGTCGGCGTCGAGAGGAACGGACCCCCGTGCTCCCCGTGCTTCACGCTGCTCGTCGACGTGCTCTCCCCGCCTCGATCGTCATCTCCGCCGCGCTGGCCCTCGGCCTCGCCGGCACCGGATCCGCGAGCGCGGCGCCCGTCGCCGCTCCGGCCACGGCCCTCACCGCGACACCGTCCGCCGCCACTGCGGCCGCCCGCTCCGCTGCCACCACCCAGGTCGCGACGGTGCTCACTGCTGCGCAGATCCGCGCACGGGTCAAGGCGATCAAGCGCTGGCGGGCCGTCGAGCTGGCCAAGACCAAGCTCGGCGCTGCCTACGTCGCCGGTTGGTCTGGCCCGACGAAGTTCGACTGCTCGGGCCTCACGCGCTACATCGCGCGGTACGCCTTCGGGAAGTCGCTCCCCCACTACTCGCGCGCGCAGTTCTACTCGGGCATCCGCGTCCAGAAGAAGTACCTCCGCGCCGGTGACCTCGTCTTCTTCTTCAAGCGCGGTACGCACCACGTCGGCCTGTACGTCGGCAACGGCAAGATGATCAGCGCCACCAACCCGCGCACCGACGTCAAGGTCGACTACGTCTTCAGCGGCTGGTACGGCTCGCGCTACAGCGGCGCCGTCCGCCTCGTCTGACCCCCAGTCCTCCCTCTCCGAAGGCCCGGCCCCCTCACAGGGGCCGGGCCTTCGCCCTTGTCCTGGCCCCTCGATCCCCGCACCGGAGTGAGGCAGCACACGCCCGGTGAGGTGCGCCGGAATACCCTAGGGGGGTACCCTGGTTCCACCGGACCAGGAGGTACGACGATGGCACGGGCCACGACGAGCACGGCAGACCAGACGCCGCACCAGCAGCACGGCGCCGCTCCCCACGAGCACGGGTACGCCGGCGACAAGGACGCGATCCTCGCGCGCCTGAAGCGGGTCATGGGCCAGGTGCGCGGCATCGCGCGCATGGTCGACGAGGACACCTACTGCATCGACGTCCTCACCCAGGTCTCGGCAGCCACGCGCGCGCTCGAGAACGTCGCGCTGCTGCTGCTCGAGGACCACCTCGCCCACTGCGTGCGCGACGCCGCCGTCAAGGGCGGCGAGGAGGCCGACGCCAAGATCGGCGAGGCATCGGCTGCCATCGCCCGCCTTGTCCGCTCGTGACCCGGGCGACCGCGACCCCGCGCACGACCCGCACGTTCGTCCGCACCGCACACCGAAGGAGCACGCCATGAGCACCACCGTCTGGACCGTGCAGGGCATGACCTGCCAGCACTGCGTCACGGCCGTCACCGAGGAGGTCTCGCTCATCCCGGGCGTCACCGGAGTCGCCGTAGCGCTCGAGAGCGGCCAGGTCACCGTGACCGCGGACGCCGACCCCAGCACCGAGGCCGTCGCCGCCGCCATCGACGAGGCCGGCTACACCCTCGTCACCAGCTGATCCACCACCCACGTCCCACACCAGGAGAAGACATGAGCACCCCCTCGTCCATCACCCCCACCGCGCGCTCCGGCGCCGCGGGGCTCGGTGTCGACGAGGCGCTCCTGGATCTGCACCTGACGGGCATGACCTGCGCGTCGTGCGCCAACCGCATCGAGAAGAAGCTCAACAAGGTGCCGGGCGTCGTCGCGTCGGTGAACTACGCGACCGAGACGGCCACCGTCCGCGCGCCCGCCGGCGTGAGCTTCGACGACCTCGTCACCGTCGTGGAGAACACCGGGTACGGCGTACGCCTCCCCGACACCGAAGCGGTCGACGACCCCGACGAGCTCGGCCGCCGCTGGCGCATCAGCGCGCTGCTCAGCATCCCGGTCGTGCTCACCTCGATGGTCATGCCGCTGCAGTTCAGCGGATGGCAGTGGATGTCGTTCCTCCTGACGACCATCGTCGTCACGTGGGGAGCGGCGCCGTTCCACCGGTCGGCGTGGGTCAACGCCAGGCACGGCACGACCAGCATGGACACGCTCGTCTCGATCGGCGTCTCGGCGGCATACCTCTGGTCGGCCGTCGCCGTGCTCTTCACGAGCGCCGGCGACCTGGGCATGACCATGCAGATGTCGTGGCTCCCCATGGCCGACGAGGCCGGCACTCACCCCGACCTCTACTTCGAGTCGGCCGCGGTCGTCACCACCTTCCTGCTGCTCGGGCGCTGGCTCGAGCACCGGGCCAAGAACCGCTCGGGCGCCGCGCTGCGCGCGCTCCTCGACCTCGCCCCGGCGACCGCCTGGGTGCGCACCGACGACGGTGACACCGAGGTGCCGGCATCGCACGTGAAGGTCGGCGACCTCGTGGTGGCGAAGCCGGGGGAGCGCATCGCTACCGACGGCGTCGTCGTGGACGGCGAGTCCGCGATCGACGCCTCGATGCTCACGGGGGAGTCCGTACCGGTCGAGGTGGGCCCCGGCGACGAGGTCTCCGGCGGCACGGTCGTGCAGGACGGCCTGCTCGTGCTCCGCGCCACGCGCGTCGGAGCCGACACCGCGCTCGCACGCATCACCGCGCTCGTGACCGCCGCTCAGAGCGGCAAGGCCCCCGTGCAGCGCCTGGCCGACCGCGTGTCGGCCGTGTTCGTGCCCGTGGTGCTCGTCCTCGCCGGCCTCACGCTGCTCGGGTGGGGCCTGACCACCGGGTGGCAGCAGGGCTTCACCGCCGCGGTCGCCGTCCTCGTCATCGCCTGCCCGTGCGCCCTCGGCCTCGCCACCCCCACCGCGCTGCTCGTCGGCACCGGCCGCGGCGCCGGGATGGGCGTGCTGGTACGCGGCCCCGAGGTGCTCGAGTCGACCCGTCGCGTCGACACGATCGTGCTCGACAAGACGGGCACCATCACCAGCGGCGTGATGACCGTGCTGCGCCGGCGTGGCGACGACGACGCGATCCTGCTCGCCGGCGCGCTCGAGGCCGGCTCGTCGCACCCCGTCGCGCGAGCCCTCACCGCCTATGCCACGGCCCATGGCCGACTCCCCGATCTCGTGTCGCACGAAGCGATCCGAGGATCCGGGGTGTCCGGCCGGGTCGCCGGGCAGGCCGTCCGTGTCGGGCGGCCCGAGTGGATCGACGTCGGCGACAGCCACCACTGGAGCACCGACGTCGAGCAGTGGCGCCGTGACGGCGTGACCGTCGTCGCCGTGGAGGTCGACGGCGTCCTGCGGGCAGTGCTGGGGATCGCGGACGAGGTACGCGAGACCTCGGCGGAGGCGATCAGCTCCCTGCGTGCGCTCGGTCTCGAGCCCGTGATGGTCACGGGCGACGCCACCGCCGTGGCCGAGAACGTGGCGGCGCAGGTCGGCATCACCAACGTCGTCGCCGACGCCCGGCCCGAGGACAAGGTGACCGTCGTGGAGACCCTGCGCGCGCAGGGTCGCATCGTCGCGGTGGTCGGCGACGGCATCAACGACGCCGCGGCTCTCGCAGCAGCCGACCTCGGCATCGCGATGGGCGGCGGCACCGACGTCGCCATCGAGGCGGCCGACATCACGCTGCTGCGCGACGATCTCCGGACCGCGGGCGACGCCGTACGCCTCTCGCGCGCGACGCTGCGCATCATCAAGCAGAACCTCGCCTGGGCGTTCGGCTACAACATCGCCGCGATCCCGCTCGCCGCATCAGGCCTGCTCACGCCCATCGTGGCCGGCCTGGCGATGGCGCTCTCGAGCGTCAGCGTCGTCGCGAACAGCCTGCGGCTGCGCAGCTTCCGCTGATCCGCGCATCCGGGCCCGTCACCGCGTAGCCTCCCTCCACACCGTCGCGACGGTCGAGAGGGAGGCACACGTGCGGCCGCACATCACGCATCTCATGGGCTGGACCGTCGTCCGTGCGACTCCGTCGGCACAGACGGACGGCTTCAGCGACGACGTACGCGTCGAGCTCATCGCCGGAGCGCAGGTGGCGATCGAGCTCGGGACCGACCCGGTGGAGGACCTCGCCGTCCATGGGACGCTGCTGATCCTGCAGGCGGAAGCGTCGGCCGTGGGCGCGCGCATCGTCGTCGTCGTGACGAGCGGGCTGGAGCGTGACCGCCTCGCGGTGGCCGGCGTCGTGGATGTCTACGAGTCGCTCGACGCCGCCCTCGGATCCGACGCCGAGGTGCTGCGCGAGGCGCAGCGCGGCGCGGTGATCCCTCCGCTCGCGCCGGCGATGGGCGACACGGTGATCGTCGCGGCCGAGGATCTCCGAGGGTCCTAGGCCCCCGGGCTGAGACAGTGGTGCCATGCCCGCGATCGAGCGCCATCCCACCGACACGCTGACGAGCGCGGACGCGGCCGGCGCACGTGCCCTCATGGACGTGGCCTTCCGCAACGAGCCCGAGGACGACCGCTTCACCGACGACGACTGGCAGCACGCCCTCGGAGGCACCCACCTGCTGGTCCGTGAGGGCGACGAGATCGTGGCCCACGCCTCCGTCGTCCCCCGCACGATCCACGTCGGCGGCACCCACTTCGCCACGGGGTACGTGGAGGCGGTCGCCGTCCACCCCGACCACCAGGGCCAGGGGATCGGCTCGGCGTTGATGTCCGAGGTCGACGACGTGATTCGCCGCTGGTACGAGTTCGGCGTTCTGGGCACCGGGCGTCGAGCGTTCTACACGCGGCTCGGCTGGCAGGTGTGGCTCGGGCCGACGAACGTCGTGCGCGGGGGCCTCTGGGAGCGCAGCCCCGAGGACGACGGCTACGTGCTGGTGCTGCGCTTCGGGCCGAGCGCCGACATCGCGATCACGCACCCGATCGCGTGCGAGGAACGCCCCGGCGACGACTGGTGATCCCTCCCGAGCCGGCGGGAGACCCAGCGTCGGGACCCGGTGCGGCGACCCTGCGCTCGCCGCCGGTCAGGAGGAGGTGCCGCGCAGGGCGAAGCTGACGGCCTGGAGCTCCTCGGGCGACATCGACGCCTCGCTCTGACCTGACTTCACGCCCTTGATGTACGTGCGGCTCTCGGACCGGCCGTGGATCGAGGTGAGCACGAGACCGTCGCCCCCGTCGTCGAGCATGGCGGCGGAGAACGACAGCCGGCCACCCATGTCGCCGAAGGCGTCGTAGCGCACGACACTCACGTGCCGGATGGCGTCCGCGAGCTCCGCGCGGGTCTTGGCCAGCAGCGCAGCAAGGTCGTCGACCTCACCGCGCAACGCCGTCACCTGCTCGGTCTTGCGGGCCACGGCGCCGACGAAGGAGTCGTTGTCGCCGTCGGCCGCGAGCAGCGTGACGTCACGGCGGATGCGCCGGATCGCGACCAGCGCGATCACCGCCACGAGGACGCCGAGCACCCCGACCACGAGGGAGACGATGACGAGGACGTCGCGGGCGACGGGGTCGAGGGACACGACCCCAGGGTATCGGCGCGCAGACCCCGGTCGTGCATCGTGCCGAGGCGTCCGCCGCGGTGCCGGATGCGCCTGCCGTCCTGCGCATAGGGTCGGGGCGTGCGAGAGCTGACGGACCCCGGGACCGGTCGATGACCACGTCGCTGCCCGTGTCGATCCTGTGCTTCCTCGTCGGCCTGGCCATCGTGCTGGCCGTCGGATCCTCGATCCTGCGCACCCTGGTCGTGCCCCGAGGGGTCCGCAGCAAGCTGTCCGGCCTGGTGCTGCGGGCGACGCTGGGCGCCTACCGGTTCGTGGCGCACCGCACCTCGACCTACGCCGCACGCGACGCCGTGCTCGCGTTCGCGGCCCCGACCGCGCTGATCCTGACCTTGGCCACCTGGCTGGGCCTGCTGTTCGTGGGCTTCGCGTTCCTCCTGTTCTCGTTCTCGCCGCTGGACTGGGCGGACTCCTTCCGAGAGGCGGGCTCGAGCCTGTTCACGCTCGGCTTCGCCGGCACCGACCGCGGCCAGCTCACCGCGGTCGACTTCCTCGCCGCGGCGACGGGGCCTGTCGTCGTCGGCCTCCTCATCGGATACCTGCCCAGCCTGTACGCCGCCTACAACAGGCGCGAGGTCGACGTCGCCCTGCTGTACGCGCGCGGCGGCGAGCCCAACTGGGGGCCGGAGATCGTGGGCCGGCACGCGATCGTGAACTCCGCCGGGGAGCTCGCGACCCTGTGGCGCGACTGGGAGCGCTGGGCGGCCGACGTCGCCGAGAGCCACACCAACTACCCGGTGCTCATCCACGTGCGCTCTGCCCAGCCGAACCGCAACTGGCTCGTCGCGTTGCTCGCGGTGCTCGACTCGGCAGCGTTCGAGCTCGCGTGCAACCCGCACAACCCTCAAGGGCCCGCGCGGGTGGCTCTGCGCCAGGGAATCGTCGCCATCCACGACATCGCGCGGGCCGAGGGGATCTCGGTCGAGGACGACCCCGACCCCGACAGCGAGATCGCGCTGACGTACGAGCAGTTCGTCGCGGCGTACACCATGCTGTCGAGCTTCGGCTACCTCATGAGCCGGCCGGCGGAGGAGGCGTGGCCGCACTTTCGCGGCTGGCGGATCAACTACGAGCACGCGGCGTACGAGCTGGCCCGTCGGATCGACGCCGTGCCCGCGCCGTGGAGCGGTCCGCGCACCCCGCCGCTGCCCGAGATCGAGCCCCACCGCCCGGTGAACCGGATGCCGGGTGGTCAGACCGGTCGCCCCACACCGGGAGAATGACCGTGTGACCTGGTTCGACCTCGGTGTGCTGCTGTCCACCTTCGCCGTCATCTTCCCGGCAGAGCTGCCGGACAAGTCGTTCATCGCGACCCTGGTGCTGGCCACCCGCTTCCCGCGCCTGATCGTCTGGCTGGCCGCGACCCTCGCGTTCGGCGTCCAGATGGTCATCGCCGTCGTCGCCGGTCAGCTGCTGTCGCTGCTGCCCGAGAGGCTGGTGCTCGGGGTCACCGCACTGCTGTTCGCGGTCGGGGCCGCGGTGCTCCTCCGCGGCGGCCTGCGCGCGCGGGATCGAGAGGCCGCCGAGGAGCTCGCGGAGGAGGAGGAGATCGCCGCACGTGCCACGCCGGGCACGCACGGGCTCGCCGCCTTCGGTACGACGTTCGCAGTCATCTTCACGGCCGAGTGGGGCGACCTCACCCAGCTGGTCACGGCGGGTCAGGCTGCTCGCACAGGCCTACCGGTGTCGGTGTTCCTGGGTGCGTGGCTGGCGCTCGCGACGGTGGCGGGCATCGGCGCCCTGGCCGGCTCGTGGCTGCAGAAGCGGGTCCCGCTGTGGCGGGTGCGCCTCGTCTCGGGCGGCCTCTTGGCCGTGCTCGCCGTCGTCACGGTGGTCGAGCTCGTCCGTTCCTGAGGACCGGCTGAGAATGGTCTAGACCAGCGCGTCGCCAGCCGGGCCGAATCCCAAGGAAACCTAAAGGAAACCCGACTCTCCTGACTGATCCGTGGGTCATGTGCGGCCGGGGAGGTCGGGCCGGTAGCCACCGAGGCTGAGCATGGCGAGGGCGATCAGGGCGGTAGCGGAGTGGAAACCGAACGCGACGCGGGTCAGGACGCGGATCTTGGT
>JBBQAY010000028.1:0-39132 GCA_038316965.1 Candidatus Nanopelagicales bacterium | reverse complement strand
GGCACCTCTTCACCCCCGGTAGGCTGACCGCGGTGCGTCAGTGACGCCGCGCCGTCCCCTCGATCTCCAGCGGACGGACGCTCATGGCCAGCGACCTGAACACCCTCGCCGATCCTGCCGTCGGCGTCTCCGAGGACACCGCCGCGCTGCGACGCGACATCCGCGTTCTCGGCGAGCTCCTCGGCGCCACCCTCGTGCGCCAGGAGTCGGCCGACCTGCTCGAGCTCGTCGAGCGCATCCGGCGCAGCGCGCGCACCGACCTCGGCGACACCTCCGACCTGCTGTCCAGCCTCGACGTCGAGACCGCGACTCGGCTGGCCCGCGCCTTCTCGACGTACTTCCACCTCGCCAACGTCACCGAGCAGGTGCATCGCGAGCGCGAGCAGCGCAATGCGCGCCGCGTCGCGGGCGACCCTCTCTCGAGGGCGGCGACGCGCATCTCCGCCGCGATCAGCGCCGGCGAGGTGACCACCGAATCGGTGGCCACCGGCATCTCACGCCTGTCCGCACGCCCGGTGTTCACCGCGCACCCGACCGAGGCTGCCCGCCGCTCGGTGCTGCTCAAGCTGCGCGCGATCGCCGACCTCCTGGACCGATCGCAGACCGAGGGCATCGGGCTCGACGACCCCCGCGTGTCGGCTCGTGCCGCGGAGCTGGTCGACCTGCTGTGGCAGACCGACGAGCTGCGCCTGGACCGCCCTGAGGTGCTGGACGAGGCACGCAACGCCCTCTACTACCTCGACGACCTCGCACACGGCCCGGTCGCGGAGGTGCTCGACGACCTCGCCCACGCGCTGTCGACCGTCGGTGTCGTGCTGCCCTCGGACGCTCGACCGCTGTCGTTCGGCTCGTGGATCGGCGGCGACCGCGACGGCAACCCCTTCGTCACGCCCGACGTCACGCTGCGCGTCATCGACCTCGTGCGCGACCACGCGATCCGCGACCTGCTGCCGGTGATCGACAAGCTGCTCGAGGACCTCTCGGTGTCCGAGCGGCTGAACCACGTCACGCCTGAGCTGCGTGCCTCGATCGATGCCGATCTCGCGACGCTGACCGAGCTCGACCCGCGATACCGCCGACTGAACGCCGAGGAGCCATACCGCCTCAAGCTCACGTGCGTCCGGGCCAAGCTCGTCAGCACCCGAACCCGGATCGCAGGCGGCACACCGCACCGCGCGGGCCGCGACTACCTGTCGACGCGAGACCTGCTCGACGACCTCATGCTCGTGCAGACCTCGCTCGAGGCCAACCGCGGCGAGCTCGCGGCTCGCGGTGTGGTTGCGCGTGCGATCCGCACGGTCGCGGCGTTCGGCCTCTCGCTCGTCACTCTCGACGTACGCGAGCACGCCTCGATGCACCACGCCGCCGTCGGCGCCCTCGTCGACCGGCTCGGTGAGCAGGGCTGGCGCTACGACGACCTGCCGCGCGAGCACCGGCTGCGGCTGCTCTCGACCGAGCTTGCCTCGCGTCGGCCGCTCGCGTCGACTCCTCCGCCGCTCGAGGGTGACGATCTGCGCACCTACGACGCGTTCGTCGCGATCCGCGAGGCGCTCGACAAGTACGGCCCGGAGGTGTGCGAGACCTACATCGTCTCGATGACCAAGGGCGTCGACGACGTCCTCGCTGCCGTGGTGCTCGCCCGCGAGGCAGGCCTCGTCGACATCGCCGGCGACGTCGCCCGAGTGGGGTTCGCGCCGCTGCTCGAGACGGTGGACGAGCTGCGGCGCGCCGGCGACCTCCTCGACGGCCTGCTGTCGGACCAGTCGTACCGCCGCATCGTGGAGCTGCGTGGCGACGTGCAGGAAGTGATGCTCGGCTACTCCGACTCCAACAAGGACGCCGGCATCACGACCTCGCAGTGGGAGATCCACCTCGCCCAGCGTCGGCTGCGCGACGTCGCCCGCGCGCACGGCGTACGGCTCCGCCTCTTCCACGGCCGTGGCGGAACCGTCGGCCGCGGCGGCGGCCCGACGTACGAGGCAGTGCTGTCGCAGCCGTGGGGCGTCCTCGACGGCGAGATCAAGCTGACCGAGCAGGGCGAGGTGATCTCCGACAAGTACCTGCTGCCGGGCCTGGCCCGCGAGAATCTCGAGCTGCTGCTCGCGGCCGTCGTCGAGGCGACCGTGCTGCACCAGCAGCCGCGCGCCAACGCCGTGAACCTCGCGAGCTGGGACCCGGCCATGGACGTCGTGTCGGCGCAGGCTCAGCAGGCGTACCGCCGGCTCGTGGACGACCCCGACCTCCCTCGCTACTTCGCCACCTCGACGCCGGTCGAGGAGCTCGCCGACATGCATCTCGGCTCGCGTCCGGCACGGCGTGCCACGGAGGATTCGGGCATCGAGTCGCTACGCGCCATCCCGTGGGTGTTCGGCTGGACGCAGTCGCGGCAGATCGTGCCCGGCTGGTTCGGCGTCGGTTCCGGTCTGCGCGCGGCGCGAGAGGCAGGGCTCGGCGACGTCCTGTCGGAGATGCACGACGAGTGGCACTTCTTCCGCAACTTCATCTCCAACGTCGAGATGACCCTCGCCAAGACAGACCTGCGCGTGGCACGCGAGTACGTCGATGCGCTCGTGCCCGCCGAGCTGCAGCACGTGTTCGCCGCGATCGAGGCAGAGCACGCGCTCGCCGTGGCCGAGGTGCTGGCCCTGACCGGCGAGTCGGAGCTGCTCGGCGCCCAGCCGACTCTGGCCTCGACCCTCACCACCCGCGACCGCTACCTGCTGCCGCTCCAGCTCCTGCAGGTGCAGCTGCTCGCGCGCGTGCGCGGCGCCCGGGCAGTTACCTCTGACGGCACCCACTCCGAGGTCGAGCCGGTCCTGCGCCGTGCCCTCCTGCTCACCGTCAACGGGATCGCCACCGGCCTGCGCAACACCGGCTGACCCCGCGCCCTTTCCGAATGAGGGTGCCCCTGGTTGCCCAAGAGGCAACCAGGCTTCCCCAGCGGCTCGGTTCGCCGGACGCCGCAGTAGGCGGACAATGGAGGCATGGCAACCGACGAGACCCTGTTCGACCTCAGCTACACCACCCCCGCCGGAGAGCAGGTCGCGCTCGAGCAGTACGCCGGCCGACCCGTGCTCGTGGTCAACACCGCGAGCAACTGTGGATTCACACCGCAGTACGAGGCGCTTCAGTCGTTGCACCGCGAGTACGCCGACCGCGGCCTCGTGGTGCTCGGGTTCCCCTGCGACCAGTTTGCGCACCAGGAGCCGGGCGACGACGCGGACATCGAGCAGTTCTGCACGATCAACTACGGCGTCACCTTCCCGCTGTCCACCAAGGTCGACGTCAACGGGCAGAAGGCCGACCCGGTGTTCGGCTTCCTGAAGAAGCGCGCCGGCGGACTGCTGAGCTCGTCGATCAAGTGGAACTTCACCAAGTTCCTCGTCGCGTCGGACGGCACCACCGTCACGCGCTACGCACCGAAGACCGACCCGGCCTCGATGCGCGACGACATCGAGGCACTGCTCACCGCACGCGCCGCCTGAGCCGCGATGTGGTGGTGCTCAGGCGGCGGATACACCGCCCGAGCACTACCGGATCCGGCTAGAGCACGAGCAGCATGCGGTGGTTGCCCAGGGTGTTCGGCTTCACGCGCTCGAGGTCGAGGAACTCCGCGACCCCCTCGTCGTACGACCGCAGGAGCTGCTCGAACACGTCGTGGTCGACCGGTGTGTCCTCGATCTCGACGAAGCCGTGCCGACCGAAGAATCCGGTCTCGAAGGTCAGGCAGAACACCCTGGCCACTCCGAGCTCGCGCGCCCGGGCGAGCAGGGCGGTGAGCAGCACACTGCCGATGCCGGTGCCGACGTACGCCGGATTCACGGCCACGGTGCGCACCTCGGCGAGGTCTTCCCAGAACACGTGCACGGCACCGCAGCCGATGACCTCGCCGTCGAGGTCGGCGACCAGGAACTCGGTGATGTCCTCGTAGAGCGCGACGGTGGCCTTGGACAGCAGTCGACGCTCGGGAGCGTAGGTGTCGACGAGGCCGCGGATCGCACGGACGTCGGCAGTGCGCGCATGTCGTACGACGACGCGGTCGGCCGGGCTCATTCGGGCTTCACGAGCGGGAACAGGATGGTCTCGCGGATGTTGAGGCCGGTGAGGTTCATGAGCAGGCGGTCGATGCCGAGGCCGACCCCGCCCGACGGGGGCATCCCGAACTCGAGCGAGCGCAGGAAGTCCTCGTCGACCTGCATCGCCTCGACGTCGCCCCCCGCCTTGAGCTGCGCCTGTGCGACGAGTCGCTCACGCTGCAGGACGGGGTCGACGAGCTCGGAGTAGCCGGTGCCCTGCTCGTTGCCGTCGATGTAGAGGTCCCACTTCTCGACGACGCCGGGCTGGGTGCGGTGGCCGCGCACGAGCGGCGAGGTGTCCTCCGGGTAGTCGTAGACGAACGTAGGCCTCGTGAGGTGCTCGACGACGTGGTGCTCGAGCAGCTCCTCGACGTACTTGCCGGCGACCCAGGTCTTCTCGGGCCGGATGCCGACGGCCTCGCACAGCTCGCGCAGCTCGCCGACCGGCGTGGACGGCGTGATCTCGCGGCCCACCGCCTCGGACACGGACGGGTAGACGTAGACCTCGTCCCACTCGCCGGAGAAGTCGCACTCCTGGCCGTCGTAGCGGGTGAACTGCAGCGAGCCGTGCGCGGCGAGCGTGGCCTCCTGGATGAGCTCGCGCGTCATCGCGGCGTTGGTGCGGTAGTCGGCGTACTCCTCGTAGTACTCGAGCATCGCGAACTCCGGCGAATGCGTGGAGTCGGCGCCCTCGTTGCGGAAGTTGCGGTTGATCTCGAACACGCGCTCCATGCCGCCGACGATGCAGCGCTTGAGGAACAGCTCGGGCGCGATGCGCAGGTAGAGGCTCATGTCGAACGCGTTGGAGTGCGTGACGAACGGCCGCGCGGTGGCGCCGCCGTGCAGTGTCTGCAGCATCGGCGTCTCGACCTCGAGGAATCCGCGGCGCACGAAGCTCTCGCGCAGCGACGCCACGACCGCAATGCGCAGACGCGCGACCTCGCGGGCCTGTGGCCGGACGACGAGGTCGACGTACCGCTGACGCACGCGCGTCTCTTCGGCCAGTGGCTTGTGCTCGACCGGCAGAGGGCGCAGCGTCTTGGCCGCGAGCACCCAGGAGCCTGCCAGGATCGACAGCTCACCACGGCGCGAGGTGATGACCTCACCCGTGACGCTGACGTGGTCGCCGAGGTCGACGTCGGACTTCCAGTCGGCCAGCCGCTCCTCGCCCACCTTGTCGAGCGAGAGCATCGCCTGGATCTCGGTGCCGCCGCCTGCGCGCAATGTCGCGAAGCAGAGCTTGCCGGTGTTGCGCACGAAGATGACCCGGCCTGCGACCGAGACGACCTCGCCGGTGGCGGTGTCGGGCTCGAGGTCGGGGTGGGCGGCGCGGACCTCGGCGATCGAGTGGGTGCGCGGCACCGAGACCGGGTAGGCGTCCTGACCCGAGTCGAGCAGGCGGCGGCGCTTGTCCCGGCGTACCCGGATCTGCTCGGGGAGGTCATCCTCGGCGTCCACGGGCGCGGCGGGCTGGTCAGTCATGCCGGCAAGGCTATCGGGGCCCCGCAGCACCCTTCGCCGGGATAGCGTCGCCGCGTGAGCGAGCCGAGCTTCGAGGACCGTCGGCTGTCCTTCGGGAGGGGTGCCGATCGCTACGACGCCGCGCGCCCGGGCTACCCGTCGTACGCCGTCGTCTGGGGCCTGCACGGTGCGACGCACAAGGTTCGCGACGTCGCCGACGTCGGCGCCGGCACGGGACTCTTCACACGGTCGCTCGTCGACCTCGGGCTCGCCGTCCGAGCGTTCGAGCCGGACGCCGGGATGCTCGAGCGGCTCGGCGCGCGGCTGCCCGACGTCGAGCGCGCCGTGGCCCACGCCGAGTCGCTGCCCCTCGACGATGCATCCCTCGACGCCGTGACCGCCGCCCAGGCCTGGCACTGGTTCGACCCGCCCGCCGCGGCAGCGGAGTTCACACGCGTGCTCCGACCCGGGGGCGTCGTCGTGCTCGTGTGGAACACCCGCGACACCCGCGTGCCATGGATGGCCTCGCTGTCCGACATCGTCGACGGCGGCGACTCGTTCCGCTCCAACCGCACCGAGGCCTTCGACGCGATCGCCGCTGTGCACCCCGGCGTCGAGCGGGCCGACGTGCCGCACCGCGTCGTCATGACCCCCGACCAGGTGATCGGCCTGCTCTCGACGTACTCCTACGTCAACCTCCGCGACGACTCCGACGACCTGTACGCCGCGGTCCGCGACCTGATGGCGACGCATCCGGACACCCGCGGCCGTGCCGTCGTGGAGTTCCCGTACGTGACCGCGACGTACCGCTGGACCCGGCCGTCCGACTAGCCGCCTCAGGTGTTCTTGGCGAAGACCAGGCGCAGGCCCTGGAGCGTGAGGTCTGGGCGGTGCACGGTGACCGTCGACGACTCGCGGATGACGACGGGGGCGAGGCCGCCGGTGGCGATCACAGCTGTGACCGAGCCGCCGAGCTCGTCGATGATCCGCCCGACGATGCCGTCGACCTGGCCGGCGAACCCGTAGAGCGCACCCGACTGCAGCGCCTCGACCGTGTTCTTGGCGATCACCGAGCGTGGCGCGACGAACTCCACCTTGCGCAGCTGGGCGGCGCGCTGGGAAAGCGCGTCGAGGGAGATCTCGACGCCCGGGGCCAGGGCGCCACCGAGGAACTCGCCCTTCGCGGAGACGACGTCGAAGTTGGTCGAGGTGCCGAAGTCGACGACGATGCAGGGGCCGCCGTACAGGTGGTGCGCCGCGAGGGTGTTGGCGATGCGGTCGGCGCCGACCTCCTTCGGATTGTCCATGAGCACGGGCACGCCGGTCTTCGCGCCCGGCTCGACGATCACGTGCGGCACGTGGGCGTAGTAGCGCTCGAGCATGGTGCGCATCTCGCGCAGCACCGCGGGCACCGTGGAGCACAGCGCCACTCCGGTCACATCCGGATCGTCGACGAGCAGGCCGCGGAAGGTGAGGCGGTACTCGTCGGCGGTCGAGCGGGCGTCGGTCTTGACGCGGTACGACCGGACGAGCTCCTCGCCGTCGAACAGGCCGAGGACGGTATTGGTGTTGCCGACGTCGATCGCAAGCAGCATGCGGGTCTCCGTGGGTCGTGGTCGCCCCCCGTGGTGGTGGGACGCCGGGACAACTGTGGTGGAGCAAATCCGTTGGGGCGCGATTGTTGCCTCTTAGGCAGCCGGGGGCACCCTCATCGGGAACTAGAGGGGGCGGAGGTCGGCTCCTACGTCGAGGACGGGGGCGGAGTGGGTGAGGGCACCCACGGCGACGTAGTCGACGCCGGTGGCTCCGACCTCGGCGGCGTCCGGGAGCGTGAGGCCGCCGGAGGCCTCGAGGAGGGCGCGCTCACGGCCGTGGGCGACGGCATGCTCGCGCGCGATGCCGACGGCGAGGCGCATCTGATCGGGCTTGAAGTTGTCGAGCAGCACGAGGTCGGCACCGGCGTCGAGCACCTCGGTCAGCTGGCCGAGCGAGTCGACCTCGACCTCGACGGCGAGTCCGGGGAACATCGCGCGCACGGCCTCGAACGCGGCCGCCACTCCGCCGGCGGCGACGACGTGGTTGTCCTTCACGAGCGCGGCGTCCGAGAGCGACATGCGGTGGTTGACTCCTCCTCCGCAGCGCACGGCGTACTTCTCGAGCGCGCGCAGGCCAGGCGTGGTCTTGCGCGTGTCGCGCACCTTGGCGCCGGTGCCGCCCAGGGCCTCGGCCCACTGCGCGGTCGCCGTCGCGACGCCCGAGAGGTGGCAGAGCAGGTTGAGCGCCGTCCGCTCGGCCGTGAGCAGGTCGCGCGTGCGACCCTGCGCCGTCACGAGCACGTCGCCGTGGCCCACGTGCGTGCCGTCGGGCGTCACGACCGACACCGTCGCGTCGCCTCCTGACACGGCGTCGAAGACCGCAGCGGCGACCGGGGCGCCGGCGGAGACGCCCGTGCCGCGCACGACCAGGTCGAGAGTCGACCGCTGGTCCGCGGGCACAGTGGCCGCGGACGTGACGTCGACGCCGCCGTCGAGGTCTTCGGCCACGGTGGCGCGCACGAGCGCCTCGACGTACGCCGGATCGAGACCCGCGGCCTCGAGGGCAACCACCACACTTGCGCTGAGGCTCATGCCTTCTCCTCGCCTGCCGTGCCCGAGTACGCCACTCGCGGCACGTCCTCGCGGACGGTCACCAGCACACCGTCCTCGTCGAGCCGCGACACGAGTCGCACGTGCCAGGTCTCGTCGTCGGTGAGCGGGTAGTCCTCGCGCCAGTGCGACCCGCGCGTCTCCTTGCGCATCTTGGCGTTCGCCGCGAGCACCGTGGCAACGGCGTGCACGTTGGTGGTCTCCCACGCCTTGGATCGCGGGTCGCCTGTGACGCTCGTCGCCAACGCGTCGAGGACGCCGAGCGTGGTCGACATCGAGTCTCGCGAGCGAAGCACGCCGACGCCTTCGGTCATGGCGACCTGGATCGAGCGACGCGCCGCTTCGCTCATGAGCACGCCGTCCGCGTTCGGCGCGACAGGATCGCGGCGCTCCGGCAGGCCTTCGGCGAGCACGTCGCCGATGCGCGAGGCGAAGACCAGGCCCTCGAGCAGCGAGTTGGACGCGAGCCGGTTGGCGCCGTGGACGCCGGTGCAGGCGCACTCGCCGACGGCGTACAGACCGCGCACCGACGAGCGGCCGTACGCATCGGTGCGTACACCGCCCGACGCGTAGTGCTGCGCGGGTGCGACCGGGATGAGGTCCTTGCTGGGGTCGATGCCGATCAGGCGCAGCGACGCGAGGATGGTCGGGAATCGCTTCTCCCACATCTCGGTGCCGAACTCGGTGGCGTCGAGCCACACGTGCTTGGCACCCGTCTCGCGCATGCGGCGCATGATCGCCTTCGCGACGACGTCGCGGGGCGCGAGGTCGGCCAGAGGGTGCTGGCCCTCCATGAAGCGGATGCCGGCGTCGTCTCGGAGCACCGCGCCCTCCCCGCGGACGGCCTCGCTGACGAGGGGCTGCTGGCCCTCGGCGCCCGAGCCCGTCCAGAGCACCGTGGGGTGGAACTGCACGAACTCGAGGTCGGCGACAGTCGCCCCGGCTCGCAGCGCGAGCGCGACGCCGTCGCCGGTCGCGACGGCCGGGTTGGTCGACTGGTTGAACACCTGGCCGAGGCCGCCCGTCGCGAGCACCACGGCCGGTGCGAGCACCGCGCCGACGCCGTCGTGCTGCCCGGCGTCCATGACGTGGAGCGTCAGCCCCTGTGCAGCACCACGATCGTCGACGAGGAGATCGAGGGCCAGGGCGTTCTCGATGACACGGATGCCGGCCTTGCCGGCCACTGCCGCCACCAGGGCGCGCGAGATCTCGGCCCCCGTGGCGTCCCCGCCGGCGTGCGCGATGCGGTCGCGCAGGTGGCCGCCCTCGCGGGTGAGTGCGATGTCGCCGGACTCGTCGGTGTCGAAGCGCGCGCCCAGGGCGATGAGGCGACGCACGGCGTCGGGGCCTTCGGTCACGAGCGCATGCACCGCGCCGGGGTCGCACAGCCCGGCGCCGGCGACGAGGGTGTCGACCTCGTGCTCGGCGGGAGAGTCGTCGGGTGACAGAGCTGCCGCGATACCGCCCTGGGCCCAACGGGTCGAGCCCTCGTCGACCTGTGCCTTGGTGACGATGAGGACGCGGTAGCCGGCTGCGCGCGCGTGCAGTGCCGTGGTGAGACCGGCGACACCGGAGCCCACGACGACGACGTCGACCTCGATCGTCCAGCCTGGCGCGGGCGCGGCAAGGCGGCGGGGAAGGTGGATCACTCGTGGCCGCCGATCACGATGCGGGTGTTGTCGAGCAGGCGCGTGGAGCCGACGCGCACGGCGAGCAGCAGCCGGGCCTCACCCGCCTCGGGAGGTGCGCCGAGCTGCGGATCAGTGACCACGGCGTAGTCGGTCACGATGCCGTCGTGGTCGTCGAGGAACGACTGAACCGCAGACACGACATCGCGGGCCGATCCACCCGAACGTGCGACGCCGGATCCGACATCGAGTGCGTGAGGCACCGACAGCGCCGTACGCCTCTCGTCGTCGGTGAGGTAGGCGTTGCGGCTCGACAGGGCGAGGCCGTCCTCGGCCCGGACGGTCGGCACACCGACGACCTCCACGGGAAGGTCGAGGTCGAACACCATCCGCTTCAGGAGCACGAGCTGCTGGTAGTCCTTCTCGCCGAGCAGGACGACGTCGGCGCGGGTGAGCTGCAGCAGCTTGTGCACCACGGTGAGCACACCGCGGAAGTGCCCGGGGCGCACCGCGCCCTCGAGCAGCGTGCCCATCGCACCGGGGTCGACCGTCACGGACGCGTCGCCGCTCCGGTAGATCGTGTCGACCGTGGGCACGAACACGAGGTCGACGCCCTCGCGCGCGCAGAGATCGACGTCGTCCTCGAGCGTGCGCGGGTAGCGGGCGAGGTCGTCGTTCGGCCCGAACTGCGTGGGGTTGACGAAGATCGACGCCGTCACGTGCCCCCCGCGGCCGGCGCGCAGCCGGCCCTCGCGCATCAGGTGAGCGTGCCCGGAGTGCAACGCCCCCATGGTGGGGACGAGCACGCGCTTGGTGCCCGCGGGGAGGTCGGCGTACGCCGAGCGCAGGGACGACCGCGACTGCACGACCCGCGTCTCGGCGGTCATGGCGTCTCCTCCTCGGTCCTTGCGAGCACGTCGAGCAGCGCCTCCGCGCTCGCGGCCCTGAGCGTGCCAGCAGCGAGCGCACGGTCGGCGGTGACCCGGGCGAGCGCGACGTACGCCGTCCGCGCCTCGGGCGATACCTCGCCGATAGCGCGAACGTGCGCTGCGACAGTACCCGCGTCACCCCGTGCGACGGGCCCGGTCAGCGCAGCGTCGCCAGCACGCAGCGCGTTGTCGAGGGCCGCCGACAGCAGGGGCGACACCAGGCGGGCAGGGTGCTCGACGCCTGCAGCGGTCAACAGGTCGAGGGTCTGCGCGACAAGGGAGACCAGGTGGTTGGCGCCGTGGGCGAGAGCCGCGTGATAGAGCGTGCGGCTGCCCTCCTCGACCCACACAGGGTCACCGCCCATCTCGACGACGAGCGCCTCGGCGACCGGCCGCAGCAGGTCGGGTGCCGTCACGCCGAACGGGCAACCGGTGAGTCGCGCGAGGTCGAGGCTGGTGCCCGTGAGCGTCATGACGGGGTGCAGCGCAAGAGGCAGCGTGCCATGGCGTGTGGCGGGGTCGAGCACGCCGTAGCCGTGCCGGCCGCTCGCGTGAGCGACGAACTGGCCGGTGTGGAACGAGCCGGTGTCCGCGAGCCCCGCGACAAGGCCGGGCAGCACGTCGTCCGGCACTGTGAGCAGGACGAGGTCGGCGGCCGCGAGCACGTCGACCACTGGGACGAGCGGCACTCCGGGGAGCAGCGCCTCGGCGCGCAGTCTGCTCGTGTCGCTGACGGCGTACGCCGCGACCACGGGATGACCGGCGCGAGCGAGCGCGGCACCGAGAACGGCACCCGCGCGACCCGTGCCGACGACGCCCACCCGAAGGCGCGGCGGTGCGCCCTCCTGTGTGGGCTCTGCGTCGGTCACGTGCTGCCTCTCCGTCGTTCCGGTCCACGTGGGTACCGGTCGGTGGTCCTGGGGGTGGGCGTGCACTCGAACGCAACCAGCCTAACGACGCCGGTAGCGTGCCGGTGTGCCGACCGTGCCGCAGCCTCCGGACGCGACCGACGCGCTGCCCTGGTCGGTGGCGTGGCGACGGGCCGCCGCCGAGTTCTACGCCGGCGACGACGGACGCGTCGCGCAGGAGCCCGCGTCACACTTCCGCACCTCCGCACACGTGGGGCCGGCGCTCGGCGCCGCGCTCGCCCGTCTGCTGCTGGAGGTCGACTCTTCGCTCGGACACCCGGACCCGCTCGACCTCGTGGATGTCGGCACCGGTCGCGGCGAGCTGCTGGTGTCGGTGCTCGCCGCGCTTGCGCCGTCGGTCGGCTCCCGGCTTCGGATCACCGCGATCGACGTACGTCGCCGACCCGTGGATCTCGACCCGCGCATCCGCTGGATCGAGGGCTGGGCACCAGGCTCCGTGCCGCGTGGGCTGCGCGGGCTGCTCGTCGCGCACGAGCTGCTCGACGACGTGCCCTGCGACATTGTCGAGGTCGACTCCTCCGGCCTGCCGCGGCTCGTGCTTGTCGACGGCTCTGGGGTGGAGTCGCTCGGACCGGGGCTCACCGACGACGACGCGTGGGCGGCCCGCGGTCTCGACGCCTCACGCGTACGAGCCTGGCTGTCGGCGTGGTGGCCGCTCGCGTCGCCAGGCGACCGCGCCGAGATCGGCCTCCCGCGCGACGACCTCTGGCACGACGTCGTCTCGCGCATGGACGCCGGCATCGCGCTCGCGGTCGACTACGGCCATGTCCGCGACGCACGACCGTCACGCGGCACGCTCACCGGCTACCGCGCCGGCGAGGTCGTCGCCGCGATCCCCGACAGCACGTGCAACCTGACTGCTCACGTCGCCGTCGACGCGGTCGCACACCGCACCGGTGCGTCAGCCGTCCGTCAGCGAGATGCGCTGCTCGCCCTCGGCCTTGACGGCTCGCTCCCCGACCACGCGCTCTCGGTCAGCGATCCCCCGGTGTACCTCGACGCCCTGGTCGCGTCGTCCGAGGCCGCCGAGCTGCTCGACCCGACCGGCCTCGGCGCCTTCTGGTGGATCCGCACCGACGTCTGACCCGATTCGGTAGCGCTCATGCGCGACGGGTGACGGGTGACGCACCAGCACTACCTGATCGGTCGGTGCGAAACAGCGTCGCTGCCGTGCGACCGGCGCGGCTACGTTCAGGCCATGGCATCCGTGCGTGAGATCCAGGTGACCTTCGACTGCGCCGATCCGGTGCGGCTCTCGTTCTTCTGGGCCGCGGTGCTCGGATACGTCGTACCCCCGCCAGACGGCTTCGAATCCTGGGAGGACGCCGACCGCGAGCTTGCAGCTGGCCGGCAGGGCGCGTGGTCCGCGTGCGCTGATGCGACTGGCACCGGCCCTCGGCTGTTCTTCCAGCGCGTGCCTGAGGGCAAGACCGTGAAGAACCGCGTGCACCTCGACGTCCGTGTCGGCACGGGCCTCGTGGGCGCCGAGCGCGTCGCCGCGCTCGAGGCCGAGTGCGCCCGTCTCGTGGAGCTCGGCGCCGTACGCGCTCGCCTCCTCGTCGCCGACGAGGAGAACGAGTCGTGCCTCGTCATGCACGACATCGAGGGCAACGAGTTCTGCCTCGACTGAGCGATTCGGTAGTGCCAGAGCGTCACGGGCGACGCGTCTGCACTACCGAATCGGTGGGGGCGCAGTGTGGTCGTGCCGGCGTTGGCGACGTACCGTGGCAGCGAGGTGAGCGTGATGGGCGAGACCGACACCGCACGGTGGGACGACGAGGGCGGTCAGCCTCCCGAGCACTCCTACGCGTGGTTCCTCGCCAAGGTCGCGCGCGCCGATCGCGACGAGCTGCGTGAGCTCTGGCCGCTCGCGATCGCGAAACTCGGCCCCGACGAGGCGTCGCGCCTGTGGCAGGAGGCGCTGTCGGCGTCCGACGCCAGCGACACCTAGCCGCGCTCGCGTGCCTCGAACCGGCTCGGACACGCTGCCCGGGCTGTCAGTGGCGATCAACGCGCCGGACCTGCGTCTATCCGTGGTCCGACGGTGCCGGAGGCGGCAGGGTGTGCGTGTGAGCCGTCGCCGGAGCCTGTCGCCGCGCGGGCCGGGCCGGGCGGCGAGCCCAGCCGCCACCGCGATCGTGGTCGCCCTCACGGTGCTCTGGACGATCCCCACGTTCGGCCTGCTCGTGACGTCGCTGCGCCCGAGCGAGAAGTCGGCGTACACCGGGTGGTGGGCCGCGTTCGAGGACCGCACCTTCACACTCGAGAACTACCAGCAGGTGCTCACCGGCGGAGACACCTTGCCGACCGGCATCGCTCCGTACCTGGTCAACTCCGTGGTGATCGCGCTGCCCGTGGTCGTCGTCGGCCTGATGCTGGCCTGCATGGCCGCCTATGCGCTGGTCTGGCTGCCGTTCCGCGGGTCCCGCGCGGTTCTCGCCGGGATCGTGGCGCTGCAGGTGGTCCCCGTCCAGATGGCGCTGGTCCCGCTGTCGTCGCTCTTCGGCCAGGGATGGTCGATCGGGCCGGTCCCGATCATTCCCAGGCTCGTAAACCCGGCCACGGGGACGTCGTACCTCTCAGGCACCTTCGCGCCGCTGTGGATCACGCACCTGATGCTCGCCCTGCCGTTCATGGTGTTCCTGCTGTACGGCGCAGTGGCGAGGCTCCCGCGCGAGCTGTTCGACGCCGCCAGGGTCGACGGCGCATCACACGTGCAGATCTACTACCGGCTCGTACTGCCGCTGACCGTGCCGATGCTCGCCTCGCTCGCGATCTTCGAGTTCCTCTGGATCTGGAACGACCTCATCGTGGCCATCACGTTCTCGACCGGTTCGACCGACGTCGCGCCAGTCACGGCGTACCTGGCCTTCCTCAATGGCGCCTACGGTCAGCAGGAGCACCTGCTCACGGCCGGCGCCTTCGTGGCGATCGTCGTCCCGCTGGTGCTGTTCTTCACCCTGCAGCGCTACTTCGTCCGAGGGCTGCTCGCCGGGTCGGTGGAGAACTGATCCCGCGCAGTCAGTCGAGGGCGCCGGGGGCCGGCAGGACGGTCGTGCCGGTGGAGACGTCGCTCGGCTCGGCGGCATCGGCCTCGGCGGACGGCGCGGTGGGGTCCCCGGTCGGTGCGGCCCAGCGCAGCGAACGGTCGGCGGCACGGGCCGCGGCGGCGCGATCGGACTGCTCCTGGGCGATCCGTCGTACCTCGCCCGCGTCGCGGTGGTGCGCGGTGATCTTCACCGCGCCGGGAGTCGAGTCGACGTGCAGCGATGCGAGGCCGAGCGAGCGCTGCCACGGGCCCTGGGTGACGCGCACCGACTGCGTGCGCGCGTGCGGCACGACCTCCCATCGCTCCACGATCCGGCCGCCGCGCGACACGAAGACCTCGTCGTTCCAGCCGACTGCCAGCTGGCGCCACTGGATCCACGCACGCTTGCGCGAGCGGTCGGGTGCAGGGACCAGCGGGATCGACATGATGTCGACGCCGGGCAGGACGCGACCGACGATGGCGAGCGCCACCGGCCACGGAGCCACGGGGAGCAGCACGTTCTCGGTGTACGACTGGTCGCCGCTCCCCTGGTTTCCGGAGGCCGCACCCGCGATGTTGAGGCGCACCCGCACCCAGCCGCGCCGCCGCCAGAGCACCGGCTGCACGAACCCGACGGCCTGGACGCGGCCCGGCGGAACCGTCTGACGCGTGCGCTGCAGCAGCCCGTGCCGAAGCCGAAGCCCGTCCGGAGACTCGGCGACGGTGAAGTCGTAGTAGCGCGAGAACTGCGCGAACACTCCGAAGATGGGCACGCCACCGATGACCACGAAGATCAGTCCGGCGGGCCCGGCGGTCGTGAGGGTGACGACCACGAGCAGCACCGTCATCAGCAGGAGCAACGACGTCTCGAGGCGCAGCAGCAGCGACAGCACGAGGTCACCAGGCGGCACCTTCGCCAGCAGCGTCTCCGGTGCTTCCTCGGCGTCGTGCCGGACGCCGGCCGAGCGCGCGATCACCTCGTTGCGCAGGGCGTTGGCCTCGGCGAGCGTCAGGAACTGCAGGCTCTGCCGCGAGTCGCCGGAGCCCGCGACCTCGATCCGTACCTCCGCCAGACCCGCGAGCCGCGCCAGCAGCGGCTGCAGCACGTCGACCGACTGCAGCCGCGACACCTGCAGCCGCCGTTCCTGCTTGGTGAGAACGCCCGACTGCACGCGTAGGTCGCCGTCGTCGTCGAACCAGAACGACAGCCGCTGCCACTCGAGGTAGTTCCAGCCGATCGCGACCGCCGTGATGAGCACGATCCCGGCGAGGCCGACGAGGACCGCGCCCCCACCGACGCTGACCTCCATCTGCGCCGGCAGCGTCACGGCCGCGACGAGCGCAGCAGGCCACCAGCGGAGCGACTGGACGACCGGCGTCAGCGGGTGCACGCGACGTCGCCCGTGCTCGTCGGGGCCGACCGGCTTGAAGACCTCGAAGGAGAGGGGGTCCCGCTCGCTCACAGGCCGGCCGACCTCTCCTCGCCACGACGGGCGAGACGGTCGCGCAGGTCGGCGGCGATCGCAGGCGTGAGGCCAGGGATCCGCGCATCGCTCGTAGCCGCCGCAGTGTGCAGCTGAACGGTGGTGATGCCGAGCGCTCGGTGCAGCGGCCCGGCCGTGACGTCGACGAGCTGCATGCGGACGTACGGCACGATCACCAGGCGGCGGAACAGGATCCCGCTCGTGACGAGCAGGTCGTCGGCGCGCTCGGCGTACCCCCATGACGTGACGCGGCGCCCGATCACGACCCAGCTCCACACGAAGGCGACCAGCGCCACCAGCGCGATCACCAGCGGGATCACCGGAGGGACGTCGGGGATCAGCAGCAGCCCACCGCAGACCAGCAGCACGCCGAGGCCGAACGAGATCGCGAGCTCGATGCGATACGCACGCCCGAGGACGGGCGACACCCGCACCCATTCACCGCCGGGCGGGTTGAACACCTCCGCGACCGACGTCGTGACGGCGACCGGTACGGCGTTCTCTGCGGCGTCCACACTCCGACCCTAACCCCGGCCACGGAGCGCGTCTGCGACGATGCGCCCCATGGCTGGGGTACGTCACGAGGTGGTGCTGTCGGTGGGCTCGGGCCTGCCCGTGCCCGCGCGCGAGGGCCTGCCAACCCAGGGCCTCGACCTCGGTGCCGCCCACCCGTCGAGCCACGGCGTCATCCAGCTGCGGATCGTGGTCGAGGGCGACCTCATCGTCGAGGCGGAGCCGCGCATCGGCTTCCTCCACCGCGGCGCGGAGAAGCTGTTCGAGGTACGCGACTACCGCCAGGCGATGGTGCTCGCGAACCGGCACGACTGGCTGTCTGCGTTCGGCAACGAGCTCGGGATCGCCCTCGCCGTCGAGCGGATGCTGGGCATGGAGGTGCCCGAGCGCGCGGTGTGGCTGCGCACCCTGCTCGCCGAGCTCAACCGCGTGCTCGTGCACCTGGCGTTCCTCGGATCCTTCCCCGCGGGCACCGGCATCGCGACGCCGGCGTACCACCTGGCCACCGAGCGCGAAGCGGTGCAGCTGGTGCTCGAGGAGGCCACAGGCGGCCGCATGCACCTGATGTTCAACCGGGTCGGCGGGCTGCGTGAGGATGTGCCGACGTCGTGGACCGCGCACGTGCGCGACGTGCTCCCCACCGTCCGCGCCGGGCTGGCGCCGGTCGGCGACTTCCTCGCCTCGGACGCCGTCCGCGATGCCACGCGCGGCGTCGGAGTCCTCACCGCCGACCAGGTGCTGACGTTCGGCGTCTCCGGGCCGATGGCGCGCGCGGCTGGTGTCGACCTCGACCTGCGCCGCGACGACCCCTACCTCGCCTACTCCGACCTCCTCGCGACCGGTGACTTCCGGGTCGTGACCCGGACCGAGGGCGATGCCCTCGCGCGGCTCGAGGTGATGCTGGAGCAGGCGTTGGTCTCGCTCGACATCGTGGCCGCCTGCGCCGATCGGCTGGACGCGATCGGGCCCGCACCGGTCAACCTCAAGCTGCCCAAGGTGCTGCGAGCCCCGGAGGGCATGACGTACGTCTGGACCGAGAGCCCGCTGGGCACCAGCGGCTGGCTCCTGGTGTCCCGTGCTGAGAAGACGCCGTGGCGGCTCGGCCTGCGCAGCGCGTCGTTCAGCAACGTCGCCGTCCTCGGCGAGCTGCTGGTCGGCGCACGCGTGGCCGACCTCGTCACGATCCTCGCGACCTGCCCGTACGTCGTCGGCGACGTCGACGCCTAGCCGCACCAGCCGTGGAGGGCGATTCGGTCACCAACGGTCACATGTGGGGACCGATCCGTCCACGGAGAGTGATCAGGCGCCACTCGTTGGTGCGGAGATCGTGAGCAACCCGTGCATCTCCAGGTCTTCCGGTGGATCATCGGGACGTGGACGCAGATCCGTTCGGTACCGACCACGACGTCGCGACGGTCGCCGACCTCGCACGCCAGTTCGGCCACCATGCCGGTCGGGCGTGGTTCTCCGGGGCGCGCGCCGACGAGGCCGCGGGCAACGTGACGGTCTTCCGTGTGCCCAACCACGGGTTCGACGAGGAGCTGAGGCTTCTCCTCGGAACCTCGGTACCGGTCGTGCTCGAAGATGCGCCCTACACCCGCGAGGAGCTGACGGTGGCGCGCGAGGAGGCCTGGGGGTTCGGCGACGATCTCCGGATCGACGCCATCACCATTCCCGACGACGGCAGCGGCATCAACGTCTTCGTGCACGTGCCGGTGGCCGACGCGCAGGCGGTTCTCAACCGGGCCCTGCCCGGCATGGCGCGGGCCCTCGACGCCTCTCTCGGCGTCTCCGTCTGACCAGCCGCGGTCACGCGCGGCAGCACCACGACTCCCGTTCCTGGAACGGTGTGCCCACACGCCATGCGCGACGCGCCTAGTGGAACGGGTGCTCTCGGATCTCGTCGAGCGAGCGGATGCGGGCGGCGAGCGAGCGCATGACCTGCAGCGCGAACGTCGGGGTCTCGTGCACCAGGAAGATGAACGTCCGCTCGTCGATGACGGCGATCACCGAGGGCACGGCGGCAGCGGCCGTGAGGCTGCGCGGCGCCTTGCTGATGATGGCGAGCTCACCGAACGTGTCGCCCGGCGACAGCGTGGTGACGACCGAGTCGCCGTCGCGCAGCTCGATGCTGCCGCTCACGACGCCGAACATCTGAGCGCCGGTGTCGCCGGCCGAGAACACGATGTCCCCTGCCGCGAGCTCGCGGATCTCCTTCGCACTGGCGAAAACGCCCTGCACCGTCATGCCGTGGTCCTCCTCAGGATCAGGGGACACCGTATGCCGCAGGGGCACGGACGCGGAGCGGGATCGGTGCGGCAGGTGGTGAACGGTCGGTGAACTCGCACCGGCTCAGCGGCCGAACGCCTCACGGATAACCCGCAGGCGGGACGCGGTCTCGTCGTCCATCACGAGGTCGTCCGGGGCCAGGGCAGGTGCAGCGGCCGGGTACGCCTGCCCCGGCGGGCCGGCGGCGACCGGGGCGGGAGCTGCGGACTGGGCGTGCTGCGGCGGGGCAAGCGGGACGAACCGCGCGAGCAGGTCGAGCAGACGGAGGGTGAGGTCGGCGAGCAGGGTCTGCTGGTGCGCCACCAGGCGGCGCATCTCGGCCATCTCCTGCAGCAGGAGGTCCTCACGCGCCGAGGATGCGGCGGGCGTCTGCGGGGCGGAGGGCTGCGCGAGGAGGTCGGGGTGGGCATAGGGCTGCGGCGCCCACGGGGGCGCGACGACGGCCGACCAGCCGCCCGAGGGCACCTCGACGACGACCGGCGGGACCGAGCGGGCCGCCTGGAGCTCGTGGCGGACGGCGACGAGCTCGGCCTGCAGCGTCGCGACCTGGGCGGTGACGCCCTCGGTGAGGGCGGTGAGCCGGATGGTCTCCATCTGGTCGTTCCAGTGCGCCGACCGGAGGGCACTGAGCTCGACGAGGGTACGGTCGTAGGCCGCCGCCACCTCGGCCCTACCGGAGGGGCGGGCGTGCCGTGATTCGGGGCGCCTCACCATGAACGACAGGGTACGGCGCGGTGACGCGTGGGGGCCGCAGCCCGCGCCGGGGCAGAGCAGGGATCAGTCGTCGTCGGGCTTGTCGTCGTCGCTCCCGCCGGAGTCTGAGCCAGCCTTGCCACTGCCGCTGCCGCTGCCGCCCGATCCACCGGAGCCGGATCCGCTGGAGCCGCCCTTGTCGTCGGTGCGCTGGGAGGCCGAGCTGCCGCCCGTGCGCGGCACGGACGACGGGGAGGCCGGCTTGGTCGGCTTGGTCGCCGACGCGGAGGGTGTGCCGGACGGCTTGGCGCTCTCGCTGGGCTCCGCGCTCGTGCTCGGGTCGTCCGAGGGGGACGCCGTTCCACCGACCGTGGGCGCGATGAACGGGTCGTCGGGCAGGAGGGTGTCGGCCGTCCCGACCGAGGATCGGGTCGGGCCACCGAGCACCTGCGCGTTGAGCGCGGCCGCCGCACCCGCGGCGAAGAGCACACCGGCGACGGACAGCGCCGTCACGGCCGTGATGCGACGCACGAAAGAGCCTCCTCGATAGTCCTGACCCCTCCACGGTAGGCGATCGGCGTCCTACGGCGGTCGCCCGCTCGTCCAAGGGACGTCCAAGATCCGGGGCGGTTCGGTCCGCAGGACCGGTCACGGGCGCCTATAGCCCTCGTGACCTGCAACGATGGGTGCGTGCACATTCTGCTGGTGGAGGACGACGCCGCCCTGGCCGCGTCAGCGATAGACGGGCTCGCGGCCCTGGGCTTCACGGTCGAGCACGTGGCCACCGGCCAGGCTGCCTTGACGGCCGTCGAAGCCGGGAAGGCGGCGCTGGACGTCGTGCTGCTCGACCTGGGCCTGCCCGACATCGACGGGCAGGAGGTCTGCCGGCGCATGCGCTCGACCTCGGACGTCCCGATCATCGTCGTGAGCGCCCGGGGCGACGAGGCCGACCGAGTCATCGCTCTCGAGCTCGGGGCCGACGACTACCTCACCAAGCCGTACGGGATGCGCGAGCTCGCGGCCCGCATCCGAGCCGTGCTGCGCCGTACCGGGGCGATGCCGTCCGCCGCTGCGCCCGCAGCCACAGGTGCGGCCGCGGGCACCCAGGAGCTCGGCCGGCTCGAGATCGACCGTCGCACCCAGCGCGTGCACGTCGACGGCCTCGAGGTGCAGCTGACGGCCAAGGAGTTCGACGTCCTCGCCTACCTCGCCGACGACCCTGGCGCCGTGCGGCGCCGTACCGAGATCCTCGAGCACGTCTGGGACGGCCACTGGTACGGCGCCACCAAGACGGTCGACGCCCACGTAGCGGCCATCCGCAAGAAGCTCGGCGACCCCGCCTGGGTGGAGGCCGTCCGCGGCGTCGGGTTCCGGCTCGGCTCACCGTGACGCGCGGCGCGGAGGCAGCCGTATGAGGTGGCGGCTCATCGCGGTGCTCGTGGGCTTCACCGCCATCGTCCTGCTCGTGCAGAACGTGCCGCTCGCGCAGTATCTCCGCACGGTCGAGTACGACCGGATCGTCACGGGCCTGCAGCGCGACGCCTTCGCCATCGCGGGTTTCGCCGTCGAGCGGCTCGAGGGCGAGAAGGGCGGACTCACGGCCGCACAGCTCGACGAGGTCGTCGACCAGTACGCGACTCTCACGGGCGCCGTCGTGGTCATCGTCGACAACAACGGCGTGGCGATCGCGGCGTCGGACGACAGCGCGGGCGAGTCGTACGCGAACCGTCCGGAGATCCAGGCCGCCATCAACGAGGGGCGCGCGGTGTCGGGGCAGCGCGAGTCGCAGACGCTGGGCGAGCCGCTGCTGTTCGTCGCCGTGCCGGTGCGCGCGAGCGCCACGACCAGCCTCGGTGCCGTCCGTCTCAGCTATCCCGTGAGCGCGATCGACGCGGTCGTCAACGGGCGCGTGCGCGGCCTGTTCGTCGCCGCCGCGATCACGCTGCTCGCCGCCGCGATCATCGCCACGCTCGTCGCGGCCGCCGTGACCCGGCGGATCCGCCGGCTGCGCGATGCCGCTGAGGACATCGCCGAGGGCGACCTCACTGCTCGCGCGGACGTCGCAGGCAGCGATGAGATCGCCGAGCTCGCAGACTCCTTCAACACCATGGCAGATCGCGTGCAGCAGGTGGTCGAGTCGCAGAAGGGCTTCGCCGGCGACGCCTCGCATCAGCTGCGTACGCCGCTCGCCACCCTGCGGCTCAGGCTCGACCGCACCGCCGAGCTCATGGACGAGGACGACCCCGCCGTCGAGCAGGTCGACGCCGCGCGCGACGAGATCGACCGGCTGCAACGGCTGGTCGACGGCCTGCTCACCCTTGCCCGCGCCGATGGCCGCGAGCAGGTGACCATGCCCGTCGACATCTCCGCGGTGGCCCGCGACCGCGTGGAGTCGTGGGTGCCGCTTGCCGCCGAGCGCGACATCACCATCGAGCTCGACTCCCCAGGCATGGCCGTGGCGCATGCCGTGCCCAGTGCCGTCGAGCAGATCGTCGACAACTACGTCGACAACGCCCTCGATGTCGTGCCGGACGGCAGCCGCATCGTCGTGACCGTGCGCAGCAGCCCTGACGGCGTGACGCTGATGGTCGACGACGAGGGCGCCGGTTTGTCCCGGGAGGACCGCGAGCGCGCGTTCGACCGCTTCTGGCGCGGCACGCAGGACGGCGGCGGCAGTGGCCTCGGTCTCGCCGTGGTCGCCTCGCTCGCAGCCGCCGGCGGCGGCAGCGTGTGGCTCGCGGAGTCGCCCGCGGGCGGCCTCCGAGCCTGCGCGAAGTTCAGGATCTAGGAGTTCTCGCGGATGTAGGTCGCGAAGCGTGCGCGGAACAGCGGCTCGAGGTCGCCGACCGACTCGCTGCCGAAGACCTGCTTGGCCGCGCGGATCGTCTCGACGAACGAGCCGCCGATGTCGCCGGCCGACCCGCCTTCGTCCTGCACGTTGTGCATCGCAGGGGCGTGGTTGAACAGGTCAACGAAGAAGCCCAGATCGAGCTTGTGCTCGGCGATCGCGAAGGCGCGATCACGAAGCTCGTCGTACGGCAGGTCCTCGAGCACGATGTCCTCGCTCATGCCCCTGACCCTAGGCGATACGGGTCGGGCTACGCCGCCCGGTCGGCCTCGTCGCCCTCGGACGGCGGGATGCGGCAGATGCGCTCGAGCCACAGACCGGCGGCCACCAGGGCCGCTGACCCGACGGCCGTGACGACCGCAGCGACGACGAGACCGCGCACGTAGGCGATGCCGAACGACGGTGAGAGTGCGACGGCGACACCGAGGTAGAAGCCGCCGATCACCGCGCCGGCACGTGACACGGCCAGCGCGAGAGCGGCCGTACGCAGAGCGAGCAGCGGCGGGATCGGCTTGGTGCCCGGACGCCGCTCGAGCCGCGCACGCGTGCCGCGCGCCCAGACGAACACCGACAGTGCCAGCACGAGCATGAGCACCGGCACGGTGAGCGGCACGGGGAACGAGCGGCTCGCGAACGCGTCGACCAGCGCCGTCGCCACCCAGCCGCCCACGGCTCCGAGGACGGCGAGGATCGCCAGCAGGCGGGGGGGCGTGGCGGTCATGAGGTCAGCTCCAGCACGACGTCGCGACGCTGGCGAACGGAGTCGGCGCCCTCGCGTTCGAGCGCCGCGAGCGCGAGGTCACGGACGGTTCCGCGACCGGCCAGGGTGGCGCGCGGGTCGGCGTCGGCCCAGGGGACGAGCACGAAGCCGCGCTCGTGCGCTCGTGGGTGCGGAAGCTCGAGGTCGGAGTCCTGCAGCTCGAGGTCGCCGTAGGCGAGGAGGTCGACGTCGAGGGTGCGGGCACCCCAGCGCACCTCGCGGGTGCGATGCCATGCCTGCTCTGCGTCGTGCGCGGCCAGGAGCAGCGCGTGCGGCTCGAGATCGGTGTCGCCGACGAGGACGGCGTTGACGTAGTCGGGCTGATCGGTCGGGCCACCCACGGGCGCGGTCTCGTACACCGCCGACACGACGGCGTCGCGCAGCAGCGGAGCGAGAAGGTCGACGGCCCCCTGCAGCGCCGCCACGCGGTCGCCGAGGTTGGCGCCGAGCCCGAACGCCACCCGAGTCACGGGCTGCCTGCGAGCCGGGTGATGGTGACCGTGACGTCGCCGAACGCAACCCCCACGGGGGCCTCAGGCTTGTGCACCGTGACCTCGACCGCCTCGACGCCGTCGCGCGCGAGGCAGGCGGAGGCGACCTGCTGCGCGAGCTTCTCGATCAGGTCGACCGGCTCACCCTCGATGAGCGCGACGACGTCAGCGGCCACCGCTGAGTAGTCGACCGTGCGAGCGAGGTCGTCGGTGGCGGCGGCAGCGCGCGTGTCGACACCGAGCACGACGTCGACGACGAAGGTCTGGCCCTCGCGCTTCTCGAACTGGAACACGCCGTGGTGGCCGGTGGCGGTGAGGCCGCGGACGGCGATGCGGTCGAGGTGCTCGGGGATCACGGGATCACCCTCGCCCACGGGCCCAGGCCGCCGCCACCTGCACGGCGTCGCGGCTCCCGCGGACGTCGTGCACCCGCACGCACCAGGCGCCGGCCACGGCTGCGAGGGCGCTGATGGCGTCGGTCGCGTCGTCGCGCCCGCCAAGGGGACGGTCCTCGCCGTCGACGGCGAGGAGCGACCCGAGGAACCGCTTGCGTGAGGCGCCGACCAGCACGGGATGCCCCAGCGCGACCAACCGGTCGAGGTCGCGGAGCAGCGCCCAGTTGTGGTCGGCCTCCTTGGCGAAGCCCAGGCCGGGGTCCAGCACGATCATCTCGGGGTCGATCCCGGCCGCCACCGCATCGTTCGCCCGGGCGCCGAGCTCGGCGAGCACCTCGCCCACGACGTCGGAGTAGACCGCGAGGTCGTTCATGCGCGTGCTGTGGCCGCGCCAGTGCATCGCGATGAAGGGCACGCGCAACGCTGCCACGACGCCGAGCATCTCGGGGTCGGCGAGCCCTCCGCTCACGTCGTTGACGACGCAGGCGCCGACCTCGACCGCAGCGGCTGCCGTCGCGGCCCGCATGGTGTCGATGCTGACAGCGATGCCGTCCGCCGCCAGCGCCCGGACCACGGGCAGGATGCGGCCGACCTCCTCCTCGGGCGTGATGCGCTCGGCGCCCGGGCGGGTCGACTCGCCGCCGACGTCGACGAGGTCGGCACCAGCCGCCACCATCGCGCGACCGTGCTCGATCGCGTGCCTCGCCTCGAGGAACAGCCCTCCGTCGGAGAACGAGTCGGGCGTGACGTTGAGGACGCCCATGACGAGGCATCGCTCGATCGAGGCGAGCGAGGACGGGAGGCCCGTGGGGCGCCGGGGCGGCACGGCGTCGCTAGCCGACGATGAGGCTCATCGCCTCGGCACGGGTGGCAGGGTCGCGAAGCTGGCCCCGCACGGCGCTGGTGATGGTCTTGGCACCCGGCTTGCGGATTCCGCGCATCGACATGCAGAGGTGCTCGCACTCCATCACCACGATGACTCCACGTGGCTCGAGGATCCGCACGAGTGCGTCGGCCACCTGGGTGGTGAGCCGCTCCTGCACCTGGGGGCGCTTGGCGTACACGTCGACGAGGCGCGCGAGCTTGGACAGCCCGGTGATACGGCCGTCCTCACCGGGGATGTAGCCGACGTGCGCGACTCCGTGGAACGGCACGAGGTGGTGCTCGCACGTCGAGTAGAGCTCGATGTCCTTGACCAGGACCATCTCGTCGTGCCCGAGGTCGAACGTGGTCGCCAGGACCTCCTCCGGCGTCTGACGCAGTCCAGCGAACATCTCGCCGTACGCCCGTGCCACCCGTGCAGGGGTGTCGAGGAGCCCGTCGCGGTCGGGGTTCTCCCCGATCGCGATGAGCAGCTCGCGGACCGCTGCCTCGGCCCTGGCCTGGTCGAACTCGTGAGCAGCGGTCTCCGGGACGTGCACCGGATCGATGCCGCTCACTCGCCCGACTCGGTCGCTCCGGCCGACGCCTCGACATCCTTGCCGTCGGCGTCGTCGACGCCCGCGTGCCCGTTGGCCGAACCGTTGGCGGAGCCGTTGACAGAGCCGTTGACCGCACCGTTGGCCGCAGCGATCTCGGCCGGCGTCGACACCGGGCCGCGCTCGGACGGCGAACGCCGCGACGAGCCGGTCCAGGCGGGCCGCTCGGGGCGTCGGTGCAGCGGCTCGAAGATGCGTGCGACCTGGTCCTTGTCGAGCGTCTCCTTCTCGAGGAGCTCGATGACCAGGGCGTCGAGGATGTCGCGGTTCTCGACCAGGATCTCGAACGCCTCGTGGTGGGCCGCGTCGATGAAACCGCGTACCTCCTGGTCGATCGCGGCCGCGACGTCCTCGGAGTAGTCGCGGGTGTGGCCGAAGTCGCGGCCCATGAAGACTTCGCCCTGCTCCTGGCCGTACCGGATCGCACCGAGCCGCTCGGTCATGCCGTACTGCGTGACCATCGCGCGCGCCACGGATGTGGCCTTCTCGATGTCGTTGCTCGCACCGGTGGTGGGGTCGTGGAAGACGAGCTCCTCCGCGGCGCGACCACCGAGCATGTAGGCCAGCTGGTCGAGCATCTCCGCGCGAGTGGTGGAGTACTTGTCGGCGTCCGGCAGCACCATCGTGTAGCCGAGCGCACGGCCGCGCGGGAGGATCGTGATCTTGTGCACGGGGTCGGTGTGCGGCAGGGCGGCAGCGACCAGCGCGTGTCCACCCTCGTGGTACGCCGTGATCTTCTTCTCGTGGTCGCTCATGAGGCGCGTGCGTCGCTGCGGGCCGGCGATGACGCGGTCGATCGCCTCGTCCAGCATCGCGTTGTCGACGAGCTTGCCGCCCAGTCGGGCGGTGAGCAGTGCCGCCTCGTTGAGGACGTTGGCCAGGTCGGCTCCGGTGAAGCCCGGAGTACGACGGGCGACGGCGTCGAGGTCGACGTCCGGCGCCAGCGGCTTGCCCTTGGCGTGGACGGTCAGGATCTGCGCGCGGCCGGCCATGTCGGGTGCAGACACCGCGATCTGACGGTCGAAGCGACCCGGGCGGAGCAGTGCGGGGTCGAGGATGTCGGGGCGGTTGGTGGCCGCGATCAGGATGACCCCACCGGAGACGTCGAAGCCGTCCATCTCGACGAGCAGCTGGTTGAGGGTCTGCTCGCGCTCGTCGTGGCCACCGCCCATGCCTGCGCCACGATGGCGGCCCACGGCGTCGATCTCGTCGACGAACACGATGGCCGGCGCGTTGGCCTTGGCCTGCTCGAAGAGGTCGCGGACCCGGCTGGCGCCGACGCCGACGAACATCTCGACGAAGTCCGAGCCGGAGATCGAGAAGAAGGGGACGCCGGCCTCTCCAGCGACGGCGCGCGCCAGCAGCGTCTTACCCGTACCGGGCTGGCCGTAGAGCAGGACGCCCTTGGGAATCTTGGCCCCGACGGCTTGGAACTTCGCCGGCTCCTGGAGGAAGTCCTTGATCTCCTGGAGCTCCTCGACCGCCTCGTCGGCGCCGGCGACGTCGGCGAAGGTCGTCTTGGGCATGTCCTTGGAGACGATCTTCGCCTTGGACTTGCCGAAGTTCATGATGCGGTTGCCACCGCCGTTCATCTGCCCCATGAGGAAGATGAACAGGCCGACGATGAGCACGATGGGCAGAAGCGTGAACAGCAGCGAGAGCAGGATGCTGTCCTTCGGGACGTCGACCTTGTAGCCGTCGGTCATCGTGCCGGCCTTGACCTGGGCCTGCATCGCCTCCTGCAGCCTCACGCCCTGCCCGTCGACGTACTCCGAGCGCACGGTCGTGCCGTCGGCGTACGTGATCTCGACGCGCTGCTCACGGTCGACGATCAGGCCCTTGACGACCTTGCCGTCCTCGATCGCCGAGACGATCACCGAGGTGTCGACGTCCTTGGGGGCGCCGACGTTGGTCAGCAGACTGCTGGCCACCACGACGAGCAGCACTGCGAAGGCGATCCACACGAAGGGACCGCGGAAGAGACGCCTGATGTCCATGGGCTGGGGGCCTCACGGCCCCGTCCCTCCTGACTGTGCTTGCTGGCTGCTGACGGCTGACGGGCTGACATGGGGTTCCGAGCACGCGCGACGGGCTTCCCGACGAGCGTCCACGGTCCCTCGAAGGTACACCGGCCCGCCCGACGCTGCCGTCTCGCGGGCCCCTGGACGAGGCTCCCACCAGCACAGACGCCCCGCGTGCCCGTCCTGTTCCGACGTTCACCAGAGGCGGAACGGCACGCGACCCCTGGCTCGGTCGCCGCATGTGCGTGGAGCCGACATGACACGAGCCCCCCGCAGGATCACTGCGAAGGGCTCGTGAGCGTGGTGCATGCCGCCAGGTTCAGCGGCAGGTGGGTCAGAGACCGGCGACCTTGCGGACGCGGGCGACGACCTCGTCGGTGCGGGTCTTCAGCTCGTCGGTGACGGGCTTGACGGCGTCGGTCGCGAACGCGGTGCGGGCGTCGGCGCGGGCGCGCAGGTCGACGACGACGCGCTCGGCGGCGGCGACGGCCTCCTCGGCCTGGTTGCGCACGGTCTCGACGTACGGCTTCACGGTCTCCTCGGCGGCCTTGGCCGTGCTGGTGACGATCGCGAGGAACGGCGCGACGGCCTTGTAGCCCTCGGCGAGCTTCTCGGTGGCCTCGGTGACGTACGGCTCGGCAGCCTTCTCCGCGGCCTTGTAGCCCTCGGTGACCCTCTCGGTCACGTCGGTGACATAGGGCTCGACGGTCTTGCCGGCGACGGCAACCTGACCCTCGACGCGGCTCTTGACCTCGACGACCTCGGGACGCTCGAGAAGAGCGCGCACCTTGGCGACCTGGGTCTCGAAGATCTTCGCGGCCTCGTCCATGGGGCTGTGGTGCTCGGTCTTCGGAGCGACCTTGGCGGCCATGGCGTCGGCGTTGACGACGATCTTCTTCTTGGCGGCGGTGGTCTTCTTGGTCACCGTCTTCTTCGCGGCGGTGGTCTTCTGCGCAGCCGTCTTCTTCGCGGCGGTGGTCTTCTGCGCAGCCGTCTTCTTCGCGGCAGTGGTCTTCTGCGCAGCCGTCTTCTTGGCGGCAGTGGTCTTCTTCGCGGCCGTCTTCTTCGCGGCGGTGGCCTTGTCGGTCACGGTCTCGACGACCTCGGGAGTGGTGTTGTCAGTCATGTCGGTACTTCCTTCAGCTGGTCGTGACGTCGGCGGCGTCCACGGTGATGGTGTCGGCGTCGTCGGGGCTTGTGGTGGTGGCCTCGCGGATCACGGCGTTCTCGTTCTGAAAGGCGGCGTAGATCTCGAGGAGGACCTGACGTTGACGCTCGGAGAGCGTCTGGTCTGCATGGATCGCGTCGGTGACGACGGCGTCACCCTCGCGGGGTTCGAGCAGCCCCGCCCGGACATAGAGCGTCTCGGCGGAGATGCGCAGGGCACCTGCGATCTGTCCGAGGATCTCGGCACTGGGCTTCTTCAGCCCTCGCTCCACCTGGGAGAGGTAGGGGTTGGAGACCCCGGCACTCTTGGCCAGCTGTCGCAGCGAGACCTCGGCCGATGTGCGCTGCTCGCGGATGTACTCCCCGAGACTGCGTACGTCGATGGCGGCCATGGCTCAACCATGCACCCTGGGTGCTTGCTGTGGCAAGCGGGGAGCAAGCACTTGGGGGGTGTGCTCCCTCACAAAACGCTGCGTGAGTGCTTGCTCTACGCCGGGTTACCGATCAGTAGCACGAGGCTCAGCGCGATCCCGGCACACCCGGCGAGGCCGAGAACGGGGACGATCCACGGCGGGCGGCCCTCGTCGCCCGCGAGCCGCAGCGCGGCCAGGTGGGCCACCCCGTAGTACGTCAGGATCGAGACGGCCGACAGCGCGAGCGCGAAGCCGATCCCGCCCAGGAGCACGACGGCGCAGGCCCCCGCAGCAGCCACAAGCTGGGCCCGGCGAGGTACGCCGTGCCCGCTGATCGTCGCAAGCGCGGCCGGCGCGTCGCCTCCGCGACCCATCGCGAACAGCGTCCGCCCGACACCGGCCAGCAGCGACAGCAGAGCCCCGCCCGCGGCCAGGACGGCGGCCACCCGGACCGCCGGCGTGAGCGGGCCGTCGCCCGCGAACCGGGCGAGCGTCTCGAGCGGCGCGGAGGTCCACTCGTCCAGCGGCAACGACGGGAGCAGCGTGAGCACTGCCACGGCGACGAGCACGTAGACCGCCAGCACGACGGCGAACGAGATCGCGATGGCGCGGGGCAGGATGCGCTGCGGGTCGCGCACCTCCTCACCGAGCGTCGCGATCCGCGCGTACCCGGCGAAGGCCACGAACAGCAGGCCCGCAGCGCCGAGCACACCACCGGCCCCGCCCGCCCGCGCGATCAGCATCACCGACTCAGCGCCCGGTGCTGCCCGTCCGACCAGGGACGCGAGGGCGAGCCACAGCAGCACCGCGATCACGATGCCCGAGATCACCGCCGACGCGGCCGCGGTCTTGGTGACGCCGCGCAGGTCGAGCAGAAGAACGAGGGCGATCGCCACGAGGCCGACGAGCCGTTGCTGCGTCGGGGCGACGTACGCCCCGATCGTGAGGGCAGCGGCACCGGCCGACGCGACCTTGCCGATCACGAACGCCCATCCCGCAGTCGCACCCGCCGCACGACCGAGCCGGGCACGGCCGTAGGCGTAGGCGCCACCCGCCTCGGGGTGAACTCGCGCGAGCGCGGCGGTCGACCACGCGTTGAGGCCCGCAACCATGGCGGCGATGGCCAGCGACGCGAGCAGGAGGGAGCCCGCGAGCCTGTACGCCGGGGTCCATGCGGCGAACACCCCGGTGCCGAGCATGGCGCCGAGCCCGATGGCGACCGCGCCTGTGAGCCCGAGCCGACGCGTCAGCTCGGGGCGGGCGTCCGACGTCATGCCCCCATCGTGCCAGCGCCGTCCGGAGGCCTCGGCCGAGGCAGATCAGGTCGAAGCGCCGGCAGGCAGCGACGACCCGCGCGGCCAGCGGCGACGCAGCAGGAGACTCACGTAGACCAGAGCCACGAGGGCAGGCACCTCGATGAGCGGGCCCATGACACCGGCGAGGGCCTGCCCCGAGGTGACCCCCCAGACGCCGATCGACACTGCGATCGCGAGCTCGAAGTTGTTGCCGGCGGCCGTGAAGGCCAGGGTCGCGGTCTTCGGGTACGACATCCCTGAACGTGAACCGACCAGGAACGAGACGCCCCACATGATGGCGAAGTATGCGAGCAGCGGTACGGCGATGCTCACGACCGCGAGCGGATCGGACGTGATGGCCTCACCCTGCAGGGCGAACATCACCACGATCGTGAAGAGCAGGCCGTACAGCGCCCAGGGGCCGATGCGCGGCAGGAACACCTGCTCGTACCACTCCCGACCTCGGCGCGCGACGCCCACCCGACGGGTGAGATAGCCCAGCAGCAGCGGGATGCCGAGGAAGATCAGCACCGCCTTGGTGATGTCCCACGTGGAGAACTGCACGTCCTGCGTGTCGAGCCCCAGCCAGCCGGGCAGGATCGTGAGGTAGAAGGTGCCGAGCAGCGCGTAGGCGACGATCTGGAAGACCGAGTTGATGGCCACGAGCAGCGCAGCCGCCTCGCGGTCTCCGCATGCGAGGTCGTTCCAGATGAGCACCATCGCGATGCAGCGTGCGAGACCGATCACGATGAGTCCGGTGCGGAACTCCGGCTGATCCGCCAGGAAGATCCAGGCGAGCGTGAACATGAGCGCAGGCCCGATCACCCAGTTGAGCAGCAACGAGAGCCACAACAGCTTCCGATCGCCTGTGACGTGGCCCATGTCCTCGTATCGGACCTTCGCCAGCACCGGATACATCATCAGCAGGAGGCCGATCGCGATCGGCAACGACGTCTGGCCGATCTTCACGGCGTCGAGCGCACCCTGGACGCCGGGCAGCAGGCGACCGAGGGCCAGCCCCGCCGCCATCGCGAGCAGGATCCAGATCGGAAGGAAGCGATCGAGGCGGGAGAGCCTGCCGATCACCGCGGTCTCGTCGTCGAGCAGTCCGTCGCTCATGACACCTCCGCGGGTGCCTCGACGGCACCCAGCCCCAGTCTCGTCCGCGCGACACCGGGGTCGCGCGCTCAGTACGTGCGCCTCAGCGCGACTCCTCCTGGACGTCGATCGCGACCGCGACCGAGGTCGAGTGCCGCGGCCAGATCACGAGGACGACGACCGTGGCGAGCACGGCGCCGAGGATCTGCGCGACGACGAATCCGGGCACGCTGCCCGGCGCGATGCCGGCGAACGTGTCCGAGAGCGTGCGGCCGATCGTGACCGCGGGGTTCGCGAACGACGTCGAGGCCGTGAACCAGTAGGCACCGACGATGTACGACGCGACCGCGGCGGGGATCCACGACGATCTCCCGGCACGGACGAGGCCGAGGATGACGAAGAGCAGCCCGAAGGTGGCGACGACCTCGGACAGCCACAGACCGGACCCGGTGCGATCGTGCGTCGACACGCTGACCGCCGACAGCCCGAACATGAGGTTGGCGAGGATCGCGCCGAGACCGGCGCCCACGACCTGGACCACGACGTAGGGCAGCACGTCGCCCTTGGGGAGCCCGCCGAGCCAGGCGTCGACGCCGGTGACCACGGGGTTGAAGTGCGCGCCCGACACCGGCCCGAGCGTGGCGATCAGCACGAAGAGGACAGCACCCGTGGCGATCGCGTTCTCGAGGAGCTGCAGCCCGACGTTGCCCGGTGAGAGGGACGCGGCGGCGATACCGGATCCGACGACGGTCGCCACGAGCAGCAGCGTGCCGAGGCCCTCGGCGAGCAGCCGCCGGGGCAGGGGCAGCGGCGTCACGACGCCGAGGAGGCGGCAGCCGCGTCGATCTCGGCGATGAGCCCCTCGATCCGGCCGCGGATCTCGTCACGGATGGGGCGCACCGAGGCGACACCCTGACCGGCCGGATCCTCGAGCACCCAGTCGAGGTAGGTCTTCCCGGGGAAGAACGGGCAGGCGTCGCCGCAGCCCATGGTGATGACGTAGTCGGACGCCTGCACGGCTTCGGTGGTGAGCACCTTCGGCGTCTCGGCCGAGATGTCGATGCCCTCCTCGAGCAGCGCCTCGACGACCGACTGGTTGACCGAGTCGGCGGGCGCGGAGCCCGCCGACCGCACCTCGATGCGGTCGCCGGCGAGGTGCGTCAGGAACGCCGCAGCCATCTGGGAACGGCCTGCGTTGTGCACGCAGACGAACAGGACGGACGGCTTGTCGGACATGGTCTCTCCGATGATCGAGGGGACAGCTGGTGGAACGGTGAAGGTCAGCGACGGCCGAGGACGCGCTGGAGCTCGTCGAGCCGCGAGGGGACGACGGAGTACCAGACCCACGTGCCGCGCTTCTCCCCCGAGATGAGGCCGGCCTCGCGCAGCACCTTGAGGTGGTGGCTCACGGTCGGCTGGCTCTTGCCGACGGGCTCGACCAGGTCGCAGGCGCAGGCCTCTCCGGTGTCGGCCGTGGCGATGAGGTTCAGCAGCTGCAGGCGCACGGGGTCGGCGAGCGCCTTGAACGCCTCGGCCAGCGTGACGGCGCCCTCTGCGTCGATCGTCTCGCGTCGGATCGGAGCGCAGCAGTCGGCGAGGTCGAGCACCGGCAGCTCCAGCAGCGGGCTGGCCGCAATCACGTCATTCTTCGACATGCATGAATATTGACATGAGTCGATGCTTCGGTGCAACATCGACCCACATAGATATTGATGACCATCGATGTACCGTCGGAGGACGACATGAACCTGACCACCCCCACCCGAGTGCAGCTTGCGCTCAACGTCGACGACGTCGTCGCGGCCACGGCCTTCTACTCCACGCTCTTCGGCGTCGAGCCCGCCAAGACCCGGCCCGGCTATGCCAACTTCGCCATCGCCAACCCGCCCCTCAAGCTCGTGCTGCTCGAGAACAAGGGCCAGGGCGGCACGCTCAACCACCTCGGCGTCGAGGTCGGCTCAGTCGACCTCGTCGACGCCGAGCAGACGCGCCTGGCCCAGGCAGGGCTCGCCTCGGTCGACGAGCGCGGCACCACCTGCTGCTACGCCCAGCAGGACAAGTTCTGGGTCGAGGGGTCGCCCGACGGCGAGCGATGGGAGATCTACACCGTGCTGGCAGACAGCCAGACCTTCTTCGCCGACGACGTCAGCACGTCGGCCGAGGCCGGCTGCTGCGCCCCCGATGCCGACGCCGAGGCCGTCGATGCCCCCGCCTGCTGCTGAGGCGCCCCGCGCGCCCGAGTCCCCACACCACTGAAGGAGTCGCCATGAACCCGTACGACCTCACCTCAGCCGCAGCGCACGCCCACGTCCACGAGCTGCGCGACGCCGCGTGCGCCTCGCGGCTGGCCGCCCGGGCTGTGTGCGCCCGCTCCGCGAGCACATCGACCCGAGCAGCACGTCTGCGCTCGGCCCTGCATCTGGACCGACCCGACACCGACTGCGGCTGACGGCTCGCTCGCTGCGCGGGGCCCGGGGGCTTCCCGGTTCTCCGGCGCTGCCGACTGTCAGGCGAAGAGGTGCGACGCCACCCGCACCGCACCCACGGGCTCGCCGCCGCCCAGGAGCGTCACCTCGGAGAAGACGTCGAGCACAGGTGCCTCGACCCCCAGCGTGCGCAGGGCCTCGGCGAGCAGGAGCGGTCGGGCGCGGCTCGAGCCGTCGTCCACCTTGAGCGCCACGGCGCGGCCGTCGGCGAGGGCGGCGGCGTACACGCCCTCGGCGCCGTCCTTCACCAGCAGCCCCGGCACGCCGGCCATGAACGCGGTCGCGTCGTGGCCGTGGCCGCCGACGTACGCCGGGTGCGCGCGCATCGCGTCCGCGACGAGCCGCTCGGGCGTTCCCTGCTCGGCGGTGACGCACCGCGAGAAGGCACGCGCGAGCGCCGTCAGCGACATCGAGACCACGGGTGCACCACAGCCGTCGACGCCGACGACCTCGGCGCGCTCGCCCGACAGGCGCTCGATGGTGGCCGTGAGGTGGCGCTGCAGCGGGTGCTCGGCGTCGCGGTAGTCGTCGAGCGGCCAGCCCTGCGCGACGCAGGTGGCGAGCATCGCCGCGTGCTTGCCCGAGCAGTTCATGAGGATCGGAGCTGCGTGCCCGCCTGTGCGGACGAGACCGTCCCGCGCCTGATCACCCAGCGGCCAGTCGACCGGAGTTCTCAGATCGTCCTCGGAAAGGCCTGCGGCAGAGAGGATCTCGCGGACTGCGACGAGGTGGTGCGGCTCGCCCCAGTGGGACGCCGCGGCGATGGCGAGGTGCTCGTCTCGACCGGCGTACCCGAGCTCGACCATTCCCGCGGCCTGCATCGGCTTGTTGGACGAGCGCGGGAAGACCGGCGACGTGACGTCGCCGAGCGCGTGCAGCACCGAGCCGCCGGAGTCGAGGACGACCAAGGACCCTCGGTGCACGCCCTCGACGAAGCCGCTGCGGACTACCTCGGCGAGGACGACAGAGGGGCGCTCACGCACCGGGGGGCGCGGTGAGCAGGTCGTCGACGCTGGCCAGACCCTCGCGGTAGCGCCTGCCGATCTCGGCCTGGAAGAAGTCCACCACGTGCTGGACGTCGCGCCTGACCTCGGATACCTCGTGCTCGGTGTCGAGCAGGGCCTGGATGCCGGCCGTGAGCTCGTCGTCGCTGAGGTGCGAGACGTCCGAGAGCTCGGTGTCGGCGATGATCGCCTCCTCCCTGCGTCGGTGCTCGTCGAGGCGGCTCGGCTCGGTGTGCATGTGCCTGCCGCTGCCGTGGGTGCTGCGCTGGCCGGGGCCGGCAAGGATCTGCGGAAGGGCGTCGATGATCGAGCCCTCCATGGTGCCGTCCCGACGCGCCTGCTCGGCCCTCAGGAGGTCGATGCGCGCGATGAGCTTGGACCGGTTGTGGGAGAGGTCGGTCTCCTCCTGGTCCGCGTCGGCCCGGCGCTCGCGCACCTCGGGCATGGTCAGCTCCTCGACGCCCTCGACGAACTCGGGGTCGAGCACGCGGTCGACGCGACGTCGTCCACCCTGCATCGGCTTGGTCATGCGGCCACCCCAGTCCTTCGGTCCTTGATGTTGAGCATCGCACGCGCCCCGACACCGGTCATCGGCACGCGCAGGGCCAACCTTGAGAGCTCTGCGGCTCTTTCTACAAGTTCTGCGTTGTCACGCACCGGACGGCCCGGCGCGAACGTCAGCGTGTCCTCCATGCCGACGCGGAGGTGACCGCCGGCCGAGAGCGCCGCCAGGGCGACCGGCATGGTCGAGCGTCCCACGCCGGTGGCCGACCACGTCGCACCTGGGGGAAGCATCCTCGCCATCGTGACGACGGACTCCGCCGTGCCGGGGGCTCCGCCCGGGACCCCGAGCACGAGGTCGCAGTGGATCCTCCCGCCGTACGGGAGGCCCTCCTTGTCGAGCAGGCGGTTGAGCGTGGCGACCTGACCGAGGTCGAAGAGCTCGAACTCGGGCACGACCTCGAGAGCCTGGGTCTTGCGGTAGAGCTCGACGATGAAGTCCCACGGGTTCAGGAACACGTCGGACCCGAAGTTGACCGTGCCGCAGGTGAGCGAGCAGGAGTCCGGGGCGGCGTCCAGCACGCGGAGGCGGTGCTCGTAGGGGTCGGTCACCGCCCCGCCGGTGCTCAGCTGCACGACCAGGTCGGTGCCCGCGCGCAGAGCCGCCACCGTGTCGGTGAGCCGGCCGAGGTCGAGCGTGGGCCTGGCGTCGGCGTCACGGATGTGGACGTGGATCAGCCCGGCTCCGGCGGCCTCACAGGCCTTCGCGGTCGCGACGAGCTCGTCCAGCGTGACGGGCAGGGCCGGTGCGTCCGATTTGTCGGTTTCGGCCCCCGTCGGGGCCACGGTGATGAGCGTCTCGGCGGGCACGACGCACATCGTGGCACGTTCGACGCCGCACGCGACGACGAGTCGGCCCTCAGCGCTCAATCCCACGCGGTTGTCGGCCGAAGAGCACTAGAGCGCCCGGACGGGCGGCGGGCGAACGATGGAGGAGGTCAGGCGTGCCTGACGGCGGCTTCTCGGCCCGCGTGGACAGCCTCCTGCTCGAGCTGGCCTCGCAGGAGGCCACCGGCTGCCTCATCGTGACCGAGCCCCAGGGCGAGCAGTCGACGGTGTGGTTCCGGGACGGGTACGTCTACGCGGTGTCGGTCCCCGGGCGACGTCCGCTGCTCGGCGTACGCCTCATGTCCTCCGGCGTCCTCACTCCCGAAGCGCTCGCAGAGGCGCTCGAGGTGCAGCGCACGGAGCTGCAGGGCTGGCGCCTCGGCGAGCTCCTCGTCCACCTCGGCTTCGTCGACCGTGTCGTGGTCGAGTCGTTCGTCTGCGAGCAGGTGCGCGACCAGGTCGCCGACCTCCTGCACTGGCAGGTCGCGGAGAAGAAGTTCCGCAACGGCAAGCGCACCCGCCAGGACGTCGCACCCCCGATGGAGGTCACCGAGCTCCTCGGTTCCGCACGTCGCCGCGACGAGCAGTGGGCCTCGATCGTGCCGTTCATCGGCGGCGCGGACGCCGTCCCCGTCCTGTCGACCGCCGCACCCGCCGCACCCGATGTCGTCCTCGGGCCGTACGACTGGGCCCTGCTGTGCAAGGTGGATGGCAACCGCACGGTTGCCGACCTGGCCGACGACTGCGGCTTCACCGTCTTCGAGGCGGGCATGGTCGTGGTCGGCCTGCTCGAGGCCGGACTCGTCCAGATCGACGGCGGCGAGGCGGAGGAGCCGAGCACGCCGTGGTGGAACGAGGACAACCCCTCGGACGCCGACGTCGCAGCCTCGGTCGCCAAGGTCACGGCCGCGCTCACGGACATGGGCATGCCGGCCGCGGCGTCACCTTTCACCGCGGCACCCCTGCGCGGATCACGCACCACGCACCAGCCCGAGCGGACCTCTCCCTTCTCCAGCGCACCGATGACGCAGCTGGCCGAGGTTGTCTCCCTCGACGCCGAGCGCGAAGCACGCGATGAGGTCGAGCGGATCGAGGCCGGGCGGGCCGAGGACGAAGCAGCCCGCGTCGAAGCCGAGCGCGTCGAAGCAGAACGCCTCGAAGCAGAGCGCCTCGAAGCCGAGCGCCTCGAAGCCGAGCGCCTCGCCGCCGAGGAAGAAGCCGCACGCGTCGAGGCAGAGCGCGTCGAGGCAGAGCGCCTTGAGGCCGAGCGCCTGGAAGCGGAGCGCATCGAAGCAGAGCGCATCGCCGCCGAGGAAGAAGCCGCACGCGTCGAAGCAGAGCGCGTTGAGGCCGAGCGCCTTGAGGCAGAGCGCATCGCCGCCGAGGAAGAAGCCGCACGCGTCGAAGCCGAGCGCCTCGAAGCCGAGCGCGTCGAAGCAGAACGCCTCGAAGCCGAGCGCCTCGAAGCCGAGCGTCTGGAAGCAGAGCGCGTTGAGGCAGAGCGCCTCGAAGCAGAGCGCCTCGAAGCAGAGCGCCTGGCCGCCGAGAACGAGGCCGAGCGCGAAGCCGCCGAGCAGCTCGCACGGGACGAGATGGCCCGGTGGGCTGCCGAGGAGGCCGCCCGCGCGACCGCCGAGGCTGAGGCCCAGGCCGCGTACGACCGCGAGCAGACCGAGATCGTCCTCGGCCGTGGCTTTGCCGAGCCTGTCCCCACTCTCGAGCAGAGCCCGTGGGGCATGTCGGTCGCCGCCGACGCGCCGCCGGCGTACCACCCGGACGAGGACCTCGCGCCTGCGGCATCGGTGTCGTTCGCCGACGTGTACGGAGGCTCCGACCTCGCCGGGTCGACCACGTTCGGCGACCTCGCCGCCGAGCACGACCTCGAGGCGACAGCACCGGAGCCCGTCACCATCCCGGAGCCCGTCACCGTGCCCGAGGCGCCGCGCTCGAACCCTGACTACAGCGGCGGCTTCGTCGTCTCGCCCGAGATCGCCCAGCCAGGTGCGTCCGAGGGAGCGGACATGGCCGCTCTGCTGCGCGAGCTGTCGAGCCTCAACAGCGGTTCCGGTGATTCCGAGGGCGTGACGACTCGCCCCGGCGTCGCAGGAATGTCGCCGGTGGGTGCCGGCGGGCAGCAGGGCCAGACCGTCACGCGTCCCGTGCAGGCCACCGACACCAAGGCCAAGAAGAAGAAGGGGTTCTTCGGGCGCTGACCCGAGACCCGGTCAACGCGCGAGCCCGAGCCCTGGCACGATCACGGCGTGAGAGCCGTCGTGCAACGCGCCAGAGGCGCATCGGTGACCGTCGACGGCGACGTCGTGTCGCAGTTCGACGGGCCAGGTCTTCTCGTGCTCGTGGGCGTCACCCACGATGACACCATTGCCCGAGCAGCCCGAATGGCCGCGAAGATCCACGACCTGCGCATCTTCGACGCAAGCCACGGGTCTGGTGCTGCGCCGGAGGGTCGAGGCGAGTTCTCGGCGTCCGAGTTCGGCCTGCCGATCATCGTCGTCAGCCAGTTCACGGTGTACGCCGACACCCGCAAGGGCCGCCGTCCCACCTGGGCGGCGGCCGCGCCTCGGGCGGTCGCCGAGCCTCTCGTGGATGCCGTC
>JBBQAY010000027.1:0-40578 GCA_038316965.1 Candidatus Nanopelagicales bacterium | reverse complement strand
GTCTGCCTCCCTCGTCTACTTCGCCCTTGTCGTCGGCGCGGGGACGCACGTGGTGTGGGACGCGTTCACGCACAACGACGGATGGGTCGTCGAGCGCGTGCCCGCGTTCCTGCGCACCGTCACGTGGCTGCCGGGAGACCTCGCGGCGTACCGGTGGGTGCAGTACGCGAGCAGCGTCGCGGGCATGGCGATCCTCGTCTGGTGGGTCGCGCACTGGTGGCGTACGACGCCGGCCCGCGACACCGCGCCGACCGAAGGGGTCTCCGGCGCGGCCCGCTGGGGCGTCCTCGCGTCCGTGACGGCGACGGGCCTCGCGGGCGCGGCCTACGCGAGCAGCCCGTACCTCGTGGGTGAGGAGGCGCTGAACGTGCGGCGCGCGGTGTTCAAGGCCATCACGGTCGGCAGCGCCGTCGCTGCGCTAGCGGTGCTGCTCGTCGCGGTCGGCTGGACCGTCGTGCAGCAGCGCGACGGTGGGCGCATGCGGTCGGGCTGAGCGGGGTCAGATCGTGTCGGGGGCGGCGTCGTCGCCGACCTGGCCGTCGGTCTCCTCGCGCAGGATGTCGAGATGGCCGGCGTGCCGGGCTGTCTCGCGCAGCATGTGCATGTGCAGCCACCTCAGGGTCACGTGGCCGAAGAACGGGTGCGGCAGTGCACTCGCGGCGTCGAACGACGGTGCCGCGGCGACGATGGCCGCCGACTCCTGGCACGCCGCGCGGTAGTCGCGCTGGAGGTGGTCGAGGCTCACCCCGGCTGGCACTGCGAACTCGTCCGCGAGGTCGCCGTAGAGGTCGGAGCCGCCCGCGAAGAGGTGGCCGAACCAGTCGCGCTCGACCACCACGAGGTGGTGCAGCACGCCGACGATGGTCGTGCCCGACGCCGTACGCCGTGCCTCTGCGGTCGCACGGTCGATCCCGGCGACCTTGCCGAGCACCGCCCGACGCTGGCCGTCGAGCGCGGCGATCAAGGTGGCGTCGTCGAGGTCTCTCATGCGGCGACCGTAGCCGAATGCTGCGCGCGTCAGGGGACGACGAGGGCGGGATGCACGGGGTCGTCGCAGCGCACGACCAGGTCGGCGTGCGACTCGGGCCGCACGTCGGCTGCGTACTGCGCGAAAGCCTCGAGCATCCATGACTCGGACTCCGGCGTACGACGTGCGAGCGCCGCGGGCGACATGCGCAGGTGCACGGTGAGCTCGAACGCGAGCCCGCGTCCGAGCAGGGTGCTGCCCGACACCACCACGACCGGGTCGTCGCCGAGCTCGACGGGGGCAAGGCGCAGCGACCGGTCGGTGAGCGGGTCGCGCAGGCCGGCAAGCACCGTGCCGCGCGTCTCGACGGAGTCGAGCACCTCGCGGCGCAGCGCATCGACGTCGAGCCACGTGTCGCGATAGGCCTGGACGTCGTTCTTGCCGTACTCGAGCCGCTGTCCGGCCGGGCGCCAGAAATGATCGGCGCGCACGTGCACCGCGGGGCGACGTCCCGCGAGCGAGGCGACGACCTGGGCGCCGAGGCCGTGCGGATCCGTGGCCGGTGCGCCGTCGATGCAGATCCGGCGTACGCCGTCGAGCTCGTCCGCCCGCAGAGCCAGCGCGTCGACGAGTCCGTCGGGCGTCAACGGGTGGACGGAGGGCACGACGTCGATCCTGCCCCAAGGCGACAGCGCGGAGCTCAGGGGAGAGGTGCCGGCCGGCCGTAGAGCCATCCCTGCCCGTGCGCCCACCCCTGCGCGCGCAGCACGTGCGCCTGCTCCTCGGTCTCGACCCCCTCGGCCACGCCGACGAGCCCGAGGCCGGCTGCGAGACCGGCGAGGCCCGCCGCCAGCGCATTCGCCGACGACTACTCGTGCGGCGTCAGCGCCCGCACGAAGCGGATGTCGAGCTTCAGGCCCGTCACCGGAAGGTCCTGCAGGAGCGAGATCGAGGAGAAGCCTGTGCCGAAGTCGTCGACAAGGAGGCCCACGCCGAGGTTGCGCAGCCGGTCGAGGCTCCAGCGCGTGTGCTCGGGCAGCTCGAGCGCCGCGGTCTCGGTGATCTCCAGCACGAGCCTGGCCGGCTCGGCGCCGTGCCGCTGGAGGGCCGACAGCACGTCGTCGAACCACGTCGACCGTGCGAGGTCGACGGCGGAGACGTTGACGCTCACCGTCCCCGGCATCAGGCCAGAAGCGAGGGCCGCGCAGGCGCCGTCGAGCACAGCCAGGTCGATCTCGCCGACGAGGCCCGAGGCCTCGGCGACCTCCATGAACTCGCCCGGCAGCAGGAGGCCGCGCTCCGGGTGCGCCCAGCGCACGAGGGCCTCGTGACCCACGACCTCGCCCGAGCCGAGTTGCACGATGGGCTGGTAGTAGGTGACGAACTCGTGCCTCTCGATCGCGAGCCGCAGCGAGTCCTCGAGGGTGAGGCGGGCGATAGCGCGTTCGTGCTGGTGGGTGTCGGCGAACGCCCAGCGGTTGCGTCCTTCCTGCTTCGCGCGCACGAGAGCGGCGTCGGCATCGCGCAGCAGGCTCGTGCCGGTGGAGTCGCCGTCCGACACCGCGATGCCCACTGACATCGTCGGCAGCACGCGGTGCCCCTCGACCGTGGTGTGGACAGCGACCTGCCGCGTGATGGTTGCGGCTATCTGCTCGGCGATCTCCTCGGCCTCGTCGGAGTCGGCGATGCCGTTGAGCACCACGACGAACTCGTCGCCGCCGACTCGTCCGAGGCGGTCGCCTGCCCTCAGGCAGCCGGTGAGCCGCTCGGCGACCACGGCGAGCAGCAGGTCGCCCGCGGTGTGCCCCAGGGAGTCGTTGACCACGTTGAACCGGTCGAGATCGAGGTAGAGAACGGCGAGGCACGACGACGCCAGGCGGGCTGCGACCAGGTCCACCTCGAGGATGTCGTGCACCCAGGTTCGGTTGCGCAGACCGGTGAGCGGGTCGTGGAAGGCGCGGTACTCCAGCTCGCGCAGTGCCTCGTGGTGCGCGGTGAGGTCCTCGATCTGCAGCAGCAGGAAGTCCGGTGCGCCCGAGGCGTCCCGTACCACGACGCTGACCCCGCGCACGGGGACACGGCCGCCGTCGGCATCCACGAGCGCCACCTCGGTCACGACCGAGTCGACGCCGGCACTCAGGGCCTGGTCGCCCTCGGCCTGCATCCACGCACGATCGTCAGGATGCACGATGAGCTGCAGGGGCTGGCCGACGAACCACTTCTCGTCCCGACCGAGCAGCCGAGCGAGCGCCGGGTTGACCATGCGGAAGGTCCCGTCGAGCTCGGCCAGCGCCATGCCGATGGCTGCGCCCATGACGGTGGATCGGAAGAGTCGTTCGGAGGTCGCGAGCGCCGCCTGCTCCCTCTGCCGGTCGGTGACGTCGCGCCAGGACACCGTGACCACATCGCTGGCGCGGTAGACCCTGATGTCGAACCATCGCGGCGTGGTGGACGAGCCACCGAGGTACTCCAGGTCGTCGAGCAGCACGGGTTCACCGGTGCGCAGGGTGTCGAGGTAGCGCTCCCGGGTCACAGCGTCGAGGGCATCCCCGAAGAGGGTGAAGAGGCTGACTCCCACGATCTGGTCGAGGTCGAGATGCATGTAGTCCAGCGCCGCAGGATTCGCATCCACGATGAGCAGGTCGGTGAGGACCCCCTCCACGAAGCCGCCCCGTGCTTGCACGAGCGGGTCGATCGCGTGGTCGATCGTCGCCCGGAGCAGCTGTCGCGACTCGTCGAGCTGGCGTGCGACTGCGCTCTCGGCCGTCCAGTCGACCATCGTGCCGGCGTAGGTGTGCGGTCCGTGGGAGTGCGGGTCCGTCGCCGACCAGGTCGTGTAGATCTGCCGGACGCTGCCGTCGGCGCGTACGACGCGGAACGGCAGCAGGAACGCGGCGGCGTCGACCGGCAGCCCGATCATGAGGTCGAGCACGCTCTGCACGTCGTCCGGGTGGATGTGCGACAGGAAGAACTCGGTGGTCGAGGGTGCGTCCGCGCTGACCCCGAGGATCGCCCGAGCCTCCGGTGACCAGTAGGAAGCGTCGGCGCCGCGGTCCCACTGCAGCGCGCCGATCGCATCGATCGGCTGCGGCTCGCGCGTGGAACGCGGCTCCCTCGTTGCCGTCACGCTCGACAGGCTAGGGAGTCCGGCAGCCGGATTCCCGTTGAGCGACGTGTTGTCGCCCACCTGCAATCGCCCGTCGGGCGAAGCGCATCCCGCGCAAGGGCCGCATCGGAGTGGCATCGGCGCGCTCCCGGGCGCCACTGTGGGGCATGCGCTGGTTCATCCGTGACTACCACGACGACGACCTCGAGGCCGTCGTGCGGCTCCTCGACGTCACCCAGGCCCACCAGGGCAGCGTCTTCGGCCTCTCGGAGGTGATCGCCGCCCTGCGCGACGATCAGCCCGCGGTCGTCGCGCAGCTGCACGACGAGGTCGTCGGCGTCGTGGTCAGCACGATCTCGGGCGACCGCGCGTGGGTCGCCCGCCTCGCGATCGCCGAGGAGTGGCGTGGCCAGGGGATGGCGAGCTCCCTCCTGCTCGGGCTCGAGCGGGCCCTCGTCGATGTGCGAGTTCGCTTGCTGTCGTACGTGCTGCCCGAGGAGGAGCAGCTCGCAGACGGCCTGGCGAACGCCGGGTTCACGCGACGCCCCGCGGTCGCGTACTTCGACAAGGTCGTGTCGCTCGAACGTGACAAGGCCGACGTGCTCGCAGAGCTCGGCGGCCAGGTGCTGCCGGGGCGGCTGTGGGACCAGCTCGCAGGCATGCACCGCGAGAAGGACCTCATCGAGCGCCGCGTCGTCGCTCCGCTCGACCAGCCCGAGACCGCGAGCCGGCACGGGGTGCAGCCGCCGCGCGCGATCGTGCTGTTCGGTCCGCCCGGCACCGGGAAGACGTCGTTCGCGCGCGCGATCGCGAGCCGTCTCGGCTGGCCGTTCGTCGAGGTGCTGCCGAGCGCGCTCCTGGCCGACCCCGCCGGCCCGGCCGCCGCGCTGCGCGCGCAGTTCGACCTCATCCGGCGCCTGGAGAAGGTGCTCGTGTTCATCGACGAGGTCGAGGAGATCGCCGCAGTCCGAGGCGACCGGCCGACCAGCCCGATCCACGGGCTCACCAACGAGCTGCTCAAGGTCGTGCCCGCGTTCCGTCAGCACGACCAGCGGCTCCTCGTCTGTGCCACGAACGACCTCCGGGCGCTGGACCCGGCGTTCACGCGCCCCGGTCGCATCGACTACGTCATCCCGATCGGCACACCCGACGACGTCGCGCGAGCCGCGATCTGGTCGAGGTACGCCGACAGCGACGTCGTCGACGTCGACGCACTCGTCGCCGACAGCGGATCGATGACGCCGGCGGAGATCGAGCACGTCGCCCGCGCGGCGTCGCAGTCGTCGTTCGAGCGTGCGGTCTATGCCGGGTCCGACGGCGAAGGCCCCACCACCGCCGACTACCTGAGTGCGCTCGCCGTCGCCAAGCCGTCGGTCACCGAGGGGGTGCGCGCGAGGTTCGAGGACGACGTGCGCGACCTCGCGCGCCTCTGAGGCACGTCGGCTGACAGGATCGGGACGTGGCACTCAAGCGTCCCGCTCCGATGACGGCACCTGGGCCGCCCGGTGGCGAGATGCTGCGCTCGATCCGCGAGATCCGACACGACCCGATCGCGTTCCTCACCCGCATGCGGGCGACGTACGGCGACGTGCTGCAGCTGCCCATCCCCGACCCCCCGACCTACCTCGTCACCGACCCCGAGGCCGTACGCCGGGTGCTCGTGACGAACGCGCGTGCGTACGGCAAGCGCACGTTGCAGTACACGACGCTGTCGCTGGTCACCGGCGACGGCCTGCTCACCGCCGACACCGAGGCGTGGCGTCCGGCGCGGCGGTTGGTGCAGCCGGCGTTCCACCGCGACGCCCTCGCGCTGGTCGGCACCCACGTGGCCGAGGCAGTGGACCGACTGCTGGCGTCGTGGTCGTCGAAGGACGGGCAGGTCGTCGACGTCGACGAGGCGATGATGTGCCTTGCGCTCGAGGTGGTCGGGGCATCGCTGTTCGGCTCAGACCTCAGCGCTGATGCCCGACGCCTCGCCGGCGCCACGCTCGAGGCGCTCGACGTGGTCGTGAAGAAGGCGCGCAACCCGCTGGCCGTCCCGCTGTCGGTGCCCACGCCGTCGAACATCGTCCTGCGTCGCGCGGTCCGGCACCTCGACGACGCGGTCGACTCCATGCTCGCCGAGAGGGCGACCCGGCCGCTCGCCGACGGCGAGCCCGCACGCGACATGCTCGACCTCCTCCTCGCGACCCGCGACGACGACGGGCGCACTCTCTCCTCGCGCGAGGTGCGCGACCAGGTCGTCACGTTCATCGTCGCCGGGCACGAGACCGTGGCGAGCGCGCTCACCTGGGCATGGTCGCTGCTCGCATCGCATCCCGAGGCCGCAGACGGGGTGCGCGCAGAGGCATCCGCGCTCCCGGGCAGTCCGACGTTCGACGACCTCGCCCGCCTCCCGTACACCGCCGCAGTCATGGACGAGACGCTGCGCCTCTATCCGCCTGCGTGGGTCATCACGCGCCGCGCGCTGGAGGACGACGTCCTCGGCGGGGTTCCGGTGGCGGCGAATGCCCTCGTGATCATCAGTCCGTGGCTGGTGCACCGGAACGCCTCGGTGTGGGACCGCCCCGAGGAGTTCGATCCGACCCGGTTCCTGGACGGCTCCGGGGGGCGACGCCGCGACGTGGTCGCCAGCCCGGCGTACCTCCCGTTCGGCGCCGGGCCGCGCCTGTGCATCGGGCGCGACATGGCGCTGCTCGAGGGCACTCTCGTGCTCGCCTCGCTCGCGCGCGAGGTCACCTTCCACGCCGTGGGTGACGCCCCTCGCGCCGTACCGCTCGTGACCGTCCGCCCCGAAGGCGGCCTCCCGCTGCGGCTGCGTCGACGGAGGTAGCTCAGGCGGTGCTGGACCAGCGGCGGACGATGTCGCGCACGCTGAGCATCCCGGCGATCTCGTTGCCGTCGAGCACCACGAGGTGACGGAAGCCGCCGCGCATCATCGCCTGCGCGGCCTCGTTCAAGGTCCACACCGGCGTCGCGAACACGACGTCGGTGGTCTGGTGGTCGTGCGCCGTCTCGGCGTCGAGGTCTTCACCCGCGGCGACGGCGTCGAGGATGTCGCGCTCGGTGATGATGCCGAGGCCGGGGCCGTCGGGGTCGGACACGACGGCGGCACCCACCTTGCGGCTGCGCATGGCCTGTGCGCACTGACGCAGCGTGTGACCAGGCCCGACCGTGAGGACCTCAGGTGTCATCGCGGCGTCCACCGTGGTGGTGTCGTCGACGTGCATGTCGGCCTCCTGTGGTCGGCGTGCGCAGGCTCCGAGCCTCCCAGTACGGGGGTGCCGATCACAAGCGCACGAACGAAGTCACCCCGCGTCGGCGACACTGGTGCGGTGACTCGAGGCTGGACCGACCCGCGCGCGCTGCTCCTCGCGGTGCTGTGGATCCCGTCGGTTCTCTGGCTGGACCGCTACGCCGACCTCACCGGCCAGCTCGCCCTGGGTGCCCTTACCTGGGTCCTCCTGCTGTGGTGGCTGGTTCACGAGACACCGCTCGTGCGGGTGCAGACGGGCGTCGTGGTCGTGATCGCCGCCGCCATCGAGCTCGTGTTCTCGGGCTGGCTCGGCGTCTACGTCTACCGCCTCGAGCACGTGCCGGCCTACGTCTTCCCCGGCCACGGCCTCATCTATCTGGCGGCTCTCACGTTCGCGCGCCTGCCCGTCGTGGTGCGGAACAGACGGCTCGCGATCCAGCTCACCGTCGTGCTCGCCGGAGCCTGGGCCCTGTGGGGCCTGCTGCTCTCGCCGCGACAGGACGTGCTCGGCTTCTTCTGGTACCTCTGCCTGCTCGCGTTCCTGCGGTGGGGGCGTTCGACGCTGCTCTACGTCGGCGCCTTCGTGATGGTCAGCTATCTCGAGATCCTCGGCACGGCGTGGGGCGTGTGGGCGTGGATGCCGCGCGACACGATCATGGGCTGGGTGGCGCAGGGCAACCCGCCCAGCATCGCCGCGGGCGGCTACGGCTGGTTCGACCTCTACGCCGTCCTGCTCGCGCCTGCCATCCTCGACCGGTGGTACTCCTGGCGCGGACGGCGTACGGCGGCGGAGCCGGTGCTAGGCGAGCGCGGCGAGGACGGCGTCGTGCAGCAGACCGTTCGTGGCGATGCCGCTGCCGCGGTCAGGCCCGTCGACACCGTCGACGCCGGTGAAGCGACCGCCGGCCTCCGTGACCACCAGTGACACCCCGGCGACGTCGTACAGGTTGAGCTCGGGTTCGCAGGCGATGTCGACGGCACCCTCGGCGACGAGGACGTGGCTGTAGAAGTCGCCGTAGCCGCGCACCCGCCACACCGTGCGCAGCAGGGTGTCCCACTTGTGCTGGTCGTCGGCCGGTGCCCACAGCACCTCGGAGTAGCCGAGGCTCGCGTCGGCCAATTCGTGCACCTTCGACACGTGGATCTGCCGCGGCTCGGTCGAACCGGGCTCGGAGACGAAGGCGCCACCGCCGAGCGTGGCCCACCAGCGTCGGGCGAGTGCCGGGGCCGACACGAGGCCCACCACCATCTGGCCGTCGGCGTCCTGCAGGCCGATCACCGTCGACCACACCGGCACCCCGCGTACGAAGTTCTTCGTGCCGTCGACCGGGTCGACGATCCAGCGCCGACCGCTCGTGCCGACCAGCTCGACCTCTTCCTCGCCGAGGACTCCGTCGCCGGGGCGGACGGCGGCAACCGCCTCGCGGACCATCCGCTCCACCGCCTTGTCGGCGTCGCTCACCGGAGTCAGGTCGGGCTTGGTCTCGACCACGAGATCGCGGGCGTTGAACCGGTCCATCGTGATCGCGTCGGCAGCGTCCGCGAGGCGTTGAGCGAGGGCGAGGTCGTCGGCGTACGGCTGCGAGGTCGAGGTCACGGCGCAGACGCTACCGGGCGACGGCACTGCGGCCCCTCGCTGCCTGGCGGGTCCGGCCGATCTTCGTCAAGGCCCGCGCGACCCCGCGGAGCCGACGTACGGTCGGGACATGTTCGACACCATCGCGGGGATCCCGCTCCATCCGCTCGTCGTGCACGCCGTGATCGTGCTGCTGCCGCTCGCGTGCCTCGGCGCCGTGCTCGTGGCGGCCCGACCGTCCTGGAACCGCTCCTACGGGTGGCTGGTCCTGGGGTGCGCCTTCGTCGCCATGGGCTCGTCGTTCGTGGCCAAGGAGAGCGGGGAGAAGCTCGCCTCCCGGGTGGGCTGGCCGGAGGACCACATCGAGTGGGGCGAGAAGATCCCGATCGCCGCGTTCTTCCTGTTCGTCCTGCTGGCCGCCCTGTGGTGGTTCGACCGCTCGCAGGTCGCCGGGCGGACCACGCTCACGAAGGTGATCGCCGTCCTCGTCGTCGTCGCCGCTGCCGGCAGCCTGACCCTCGCCGTCCTCGCGGGGCACTCCGGTGCGACGGCCGTGTGGAAGCCCATCGTCGACAACACCACGGTCGGGTCGGTGCCCGAGCCGGGCTGACCTCTACTGCTTGGCGTAGGACTTCGCGAGCAGCTCCTCGAGCACCTTCTCGTCGACGTCGGCCATCTTCTTGATGTAGAGGCAGCCGCCCTTGGCCGTGTGCTTGCCGAGCCGCTCGAGGATGTCGGCGTACTCGGTCGTCGCGCCGTTGAGGTAGATGGTCGTGGCGGCCTTGCGCGGTGAGAACCCGAGCACCATCCAGTCGAGCTGGCGTCCGTTCGGCTAGGTCAGCACGTGCTCGCCGTACCCCACGATCGCCTGTGCGACAGAGAATCCCGAGACTGCGTGCGGTAGCCGGGCTGCTACGCGCCGGGATCAGGCGGCACGTCCTCGCCCGGGGCGACGTCGTCGCCGCCGGCACGGCTGCGCAGCAGGCGTCGCAACGACTCGAGGCGCATCGGGCCGCCCGAGCCTGCATGGCCGGCAGTGACCCAGGCGTCGAGCGCGCAGTCTGCCTCGTCGTGCGAGCACGACCGGGGGCAGTCGTCGGTGCCCGCCTCGAGGTCGGGGAAGGCGCGGAAGACACGCTGCGGATCGACGTGCGCGAGACCGAACGAGCGCACGCCGGGGGTGTCGATCACCCAGCCGCCGTCGGGCAGGGCGAGCGCGACCGCGGACGTCGAGGTGTGGCGTCCTCGCCCCGTCACGGTGTTCACCACGCCGATGGCGCGCTCGGCGGCTGGGACGAGGGCATTGACGAGAGTGGACTTGCCGACGCCGCTGTGCCCGATCAGGACCGAGACGTGGCCACGCAGGAGGTCGTGCAGGAGCTCGACGTCGATCGGGTCGGTGCCCTCCTGCTGCGTCACGAGGTACTGCACGTCGAGGGCGCCGTACAGCGCGAGCAGGGTGTCGGGTGAGGCGAGGTCGCTCTTGGTCAGCAGGAGCACCGGCTCGAGCCCGGCGTCGTACGCAGCGACCAGGCAGCGGTCGATCATGCGTGGCCGGGGCTCCGGGTCGGCGAGGGCGGTGACGATCACGAGCTGGTCGGCGTTGGCGACCAGCGCGCGCTCGATGGGGTCGTCGTCGTCGGCGCTGCGGCGCAGCATGGTGACGCGCGGCTCGACCCGCACGACCCGGGCCAAGGTGTCGGGCTTGCCGCTGACGTCGCCGACGAGCGCGACGCGGTCACCGACCACCACCCCCTTGCGGCCGACCTCCCGCGCCTTGACGGCGTACACCTCGGTGCCGGGCTCGTCGACGTCGCCGAGGACGGCGGTGAACCGGCCACGGTCGACCGCGGTGACGAAGGCGGGGACGGCGTCCTCGTGCTTGGGCCGCTCCTTGCTGCGGGGCCGCGACTTGCCTCGACCCGGACGCACGCGGACGTCGTCCTCGTCGAGCTCGCGGCGCTTGCTCACGCGGCGGAACCCCCGGCGAGCATGGCGGCCCACATGCCGACGAAGTCCGGAAGCGTCTTGCCCGTGGTGGCGACGTCGGCCACCTCGACCCCGGGGACGACGAGGCCGAGGACGGCGCCGGCCGTGGCCATGCGATGGTCGTCGTACGTCTCGAAGACGCCGCCGTGCAGGGGCTTCGGGGTGATGCGCAGACCGTCGTCGGTCTCCTCGACGCTGCCTCCGAGGCGGGTGATCTCGCGTGCGAGAGCGGCGAGACGATCGGTCTCGTGGCCGCGCAGGTGCGCGATCCCGCGCAGTCGCGACGGCGTTGCCGCGACTGCGCAGACGACCGCGAGGACCGGTGTGAGCTCACCGACGTCGCCGAGGTCGGCGTCGAGGCCGTCGAGGCTCCCGGTGCCGCGAACGGTCAGTCCTCGAGCGTCGAGGGTGACCTCGGCGCCCATGCGGGCGAGGAGCTCACGGAGGGCGTCGCCCGCCTGGGTCGTGCGCGTGGGCCAGCCAGGGATCGTCACCGAGCCGCCGGTGACGACCGCTGCGGCGAGGAACGGGGCTGCGTTGGAGAGGTCGGGCTCGACCGTGCGGTCGAGCGCATGGAGTACGCCCGGCTCGACCCGCCACGTGGCGTTGGTGGGGTCGACGGCGTCGACCTCGACGGTCACGCCGTGCTCGCGCAGGAGCTGGACGCTCATCTCGATGTGCGGCATCGACGGGACAGGTGCGCCGCGGTGGCGGATGAGGACCCCGTCGTCGAACCGTGCAGCCGAGAGCAGCAGCGCCGAGACGAACTGGCTCGAGGCTGACGCGTCGAGCGTGACCTCGCCGCCGCGCACCGCGCCGGTGCCCTTGACCGTGAACGGCAGGGTGCGGCGCCCGTCGTCGTCGATCTCGACGCCGAGCGACTCCAGCGCCTCGATCACGCCGCCCATCGGTCGTACGCGTGCGCGCGGGTCGCCGTCGAACCGGACGTCGCCGCGGGCCAGGGCCGCGACGGGCGGCACGAAGCGCATCACCGTGCCGGCGAGCCCGCAGTCGACGTGCGCCGGGCCGACGAGCGGCGCCGGCGTGACCCGGATCTCGGAGCCCGCCGTCAGGCCGTCGATGCGCACGCCCAGGGAGGTGAGGGCCTTGCCCATGAGGACGGTGTCTCGTGCACGCAGGGCCCCCGTGATGGTCGAGGGGCCGTCGGCGATGGCGGCGAGCAGCAGCGCGCGGTTGGTCATCGACTTCGATCCCGGCACCGCGACGACCGCCGTCACAGGCGCGTCGGCCAGCGGTGCCGGCCACGGATGTTCGTCGGATGCCACGACCGCAGCCTATCGAGCCCGTCGTACGAGTCCCACGCCGTTATGGATGAAGGCGACCTTCATCCATAACGGCGTGATGATGGGAAGGATTGTTCGGCTCTATTGGATGAAGGTCGCCTTCATCGCGAACAATGGGGGGATGTGCGGGCGGTATGCGGCGAGCAAGAACCCGGATGACCTCGTGGAGGAGTTCGAGATCGAGGCGCGGCCCGAGAAGGAGCTGAAGCCCGACTGGAACGTCGCCCCCACCAAGGACGTGTACGCCGTCGTCATGCGGGCGCCCCGCGACCGCAAGGAGGCGCCGCCGCGGCGTGAGCTCGCGGTCGTGTCCTGGGGCCTCGTGCCGTCGTGGGCCAAGGATCCGAGCATCGGCAACCGCATGATCAATGCGCGGGTGGAGACCGTTGCGGAGAAGCCGGCGTACAAGCGTGCCTTCGCCCGGCGCCGCTGCATCATCCCCGCCGACGGCTACTACGAGTGGTACACCCCGCTCGACGGGCCGAAGGGCAAGGGCGGCAAGCCGTTGAAGCAGCCGTTCTTCATCCGCCCGTCCGACGGCAGCAGCCTCGCGATGGCGGGCCTGTACGAGCTGTGGCGAGACCCGACCCGCGAGGACGACGACCCGAAGGCCTGGCGCATGACCTGCACCGTGCTCACCACCACGGCGGAGGACTCGATCGGTCGCATCCACGACCGGATGCCGCTGCTGGTCGAGCGCGAGCGGTGGGCCGAGTGGCTCGACCCGGCCGTCACGGGCGAGACGGGCGACCCGCGCGGCCTCCTCGTGCCCGCAGCGCCGGGCCGCCTCGACGCCTACCCCGTCTCGACCCTCGTCAACGACGTGCGCCACAACGGTCCCGAGCTCGTCGAGCCGCTGCCGCTCGACGACGCCCTCACCGACGGCCTCGACTCCGACGGCCGGGACTCCGACGGCGACCAGTCGTCGCTGTTCTGACGGCGATGCGCTGACGGCGATGGGTGCACCGAGGGCGCGCGCGATCGACGTCGGCACCCCTGTCGGGCCGGCGCGGCTCTACGTCCATCGGGCAGCGGACGCGCGCGCCCTCGTGGTTCTCGGGCACGGTGCCGGCCGCGGCGTCGACACGGCCGACCTGCAGGGCCTTGCGCACGGCCTTCCGGGCGAGGGCGTGACGGTCGTGCTCGTCGACCAGCCCTGGGTGCTGGCAGGGCGCAGGGTGGCGGCGGTGCCGGCGCAGCTCGACCTCGCTTGGGTGGCGGCTCTCACGCACGCCCGCAAGGCAGCGCGCGTCACCCGCCGAGTACCTCTCGTGGTCGGTGGTCGTTCGGCCGGGGCCCGCGTGGCCTGCCGCACGGCGGTCGAGGTCGGCGCTGATGCCGTGCTGCTGCTCGCCTTCCCCCTCGTCCCGCCCGCGGCCCGGCACGACCCCGTACGCCGGGCGAGAGCGCGAGCGGTGCGCGCAGGTGAGCTCGGCGTCCCCTGGCGCGCCGGACTACCCCTGGTGCTGGCCCAAGGAGACCGTGACGCGTTCGGCACCGTGGCCGACCTCGCCGACGTCCTCCCCTTCACCGGTTCGGACGGCGTCCCGATCCTGGGCGCCTCGGCCCACCTGGTGGCCGTACCGGGTGCCGACCACTCACTCACCGTCGCCCGCAACGGCCCGGATCCGGCGTCCGAGCTGCTCGCGGCGGCCCTTACTGCGGTCGGGCTCGTCACCCGCTGACGACGACCCGCGACCGCGGGTGAACGGCAGGGGAATGGGCGCAGTGGTCGAGGTGTTCCAACCCGTGGTCGGACGCTCGTCGGACCGCGACGACCATTCGTGGGAGGTGGACGCGTGCTCGTTCTCACCGTGCCCGAGGATCGTCTCGAGCTGCCCGTGCAGCCCGGCGGTGCCTCCGGGCCACTACCCTCGATGGTGATGACCCAGGACAACGAGCTCGACGCCGGTCCCGCCGAGACAGGCGTGGCCGCCCCCGAGGAGACCGCGGAGGAGCGCACTGCGCGCTTCGAGCGCGACGCGCTCCCGTACCTCGACCAGCTGTACGCCGGTGCCATGCGGATGACCCGCAACCCCTCGGACGCCGAGGACCTCCTGCAGGAGACCTTCGTCCGTGCCTTCTCCGCCTTCCACCAGTACCAGGACGGCACCAACCTCAAGGCCTGGCTCTACCGCATCCTCACCAACACGTTCATCAACGGCTACCGCAAGAAGCAGCGGGAGCCCCTGCAGTCCAACAGCGACGACGTCGAGGACTGGCAGATGGCGCGGGCGGAGGCGCACACCTCCACCGGCCTGCGCTCGGCCGAGGCCGAGGCGCTCGACCGGCTGCCGGACTCCGACGTCAAGGACGCCCTCCAGGCGATCCCGGAGGACTTCCGCATCGCGGTGTACCTCGCCGACGTCGAAGGCTTCGCGTACAAGGAGATCGCCGAGATCATGGGCACGCCGATCGGCACAGTGATGTCGCGTCTGCACCGGGGGCGCAAGCAGTTGCGCGACCTGCTCCAGGACTATGCCCGCGAGCGGGGTCTCGTGCCCGCCGTCGTCGGCGACGAAGGAGGTCTGCAGTCATGAGCTGCGGCAACCACCACGACACTCCGTGCAGCGAGGTGCTCGAGTACGTCTCGGCGTACCTCGACGGCGAGGTCACCGAGCACGACCACGCGAAGTTCGCCCAGCACTTCGACGAGTGCGCCCCCTGCTTGCAGGAGGCCGGCGTCTACCAGGAGGTCAAGCTCCTCATCGGCCGCTCCTGCGGCGGCGACCCGTGCCCGGACGACGTGCGCATCAAGGTCCTGGCCAGCATCCGGTCGGTCACCATCACCACCACGGTGACCACGACGATCCCGACCGAGCCCCCCGCCTGAGGCGGTCCACTGGCAGCAGAAAGGCCCGACCCCATCGGGGTCGGGCCTTTCTCACGTCCTAGGTCGCTTGAGACTGCTCAGGCGTTCGGACGGTTGCCGTGGTTGGCACCGCTCTTCTTGCGGGTGCGGCGCTTGCGTGCGCGCTTGCTCATCAGAACTCCTGAGGTCGATCGAAACTCCCCGGATCCTCCCACACCCTGCTCGGAGGTCCGAATCCAGGCACGAGGCGACTGCTCAGCCGGAGAGGCGACGGTTGACGGCCGCGAGCACAGAACGCGCCACGGCGTCCTCGGCGTCGCCCCGCACGAGCGCGCTGCCGCACAGGACCTGCTCGCCGAGCTTGGGGATCTGCACGGTGAGCGTGGTGATCGCCACCTCGCGCAGCCCGACCTCGAGGATCTGCGAGCTCTCGATGCTGGCGGCGATGCCGAGCAGCTCGTCGAGGGCTGCCAGCGTGGCCTGGGCCACGATGCGGGCACGGTGGATCTGCGAGCTCGGGCCGGCCGACTGGCCGGTGAAGACCGACTCGCCGATGCCCAGGGAGACGGTGACGACGGCGTCGCCGCCGGCGCGGCTCACGCTGATGCTGGTCAGGGCGGGCCGGGTCTCGGGTGCTGCCGACGCCTCGGGAGAGTCGGAGGCGGGAGTCGGGTCGCCGACCTCGACGCTCTCGGGCGCCATCTGGACGATGCTCACGATGCGGTAGTCGATGTCGAGGTCGTAGTCGGCCATCGCGACGGCCTGGACGTCGCGGACGAAGTCCTTGGGCGCCTTGGACATGTCCGTGATCGCGTGGATCTCGATCGGGCGACCGTCTGCCGTGGTGACGACGCGCACCCTCAGGATCCCCGGGATACGGCGCAGGCCGTCCTCGAACTCGGGGAAGAAGTGGAACGCGGTCATCAGTCCTCCGTGGATGCGACGTCCGTGTCGCTCGGGCGTACGTGGGCGGTGCGCGTGGCGAGCGAGGGGGCGCTCAGGTGACCGACCCCTTGTAGCCGTCACCGAGCACGGTAAGCCCGCCTGCGAGCAGGCGGGCTTGGGGCGCGCCGTTGTCACTCGGAGGTGTGCTCGAGCCTTCGGTGAACAGCGAGCTGGTGAAGCCGGGGCCGGGCCGGTGCGGCGGCTCGTGGGAGTCGGGCGAGTCGGGTGTGCTCGGCGGCCCGGCGGGTGCGCGGGTGGGCAGCGTGGTCACGGTGCCCAGCGGTCGGTCGTGGCCGGGGTCGGCGACCTCCGGCGAGGAACCGAGGTGACCACGGTCGTCGCCCACGGCCGGAGCGACCGCCGGTGCCGCGACGGGTGGGCTGACGGCGTTCCAGGCCCGCGCGCTGGTAGCCACCGACTCGCGGGCTGCCGCGTCGGAGGCGGCCATGCGCGCGATCGTGTCGGGCAGGACGTCGGTGATGTGCTCGGAGACCGCACGCACGCTCTCGCGCTGCCACCAACGCAGCGTGCGCGCCGTCGGGCCGTCGATGAGGCCCGCTGCCTCTGCCTCGGCGAGCACCTCGTCGAACCGGGCGGTGGCGTGGTCGGTACGGGTCGCGACGAGCGCGGTCACGAGCGGGGCCCAGGAGGGACCGGACACCTCGGGATCTGACACGCCACTCACCGCCTCTGCTCGCGCGCGAAGCCGCGCTGTGCAGGAATCTAGTCAGAGTGCTACCCGCCGTCACCGCTCCCACGCCGCGATCCGCCGTTCGGGGTATGCGGCGGCGGAGAGTCACCACCCGATCGGCCGAGCGACGCCGCCGATCGCGGCTGCGACCCTCGTCACGCCCACCTGGAGGTCACGGAAGGGAGAAAACGGACACAAGACACTTGACGCACCAGGGTCACCTACTGCAACAGTGACAGGGACCAGGTCGCTCGCCAGCAGCGATCGGGTGCGCACGCCTGGTCGGAGCCTCTCCGATATCGGGGCAGAACGGACACGCAGAGCGACGACGACCGACATCTGAACAGCGGCAGGAACGGGATCGGCAGCCGAGGGAGAGGGACGGCTGCTCGGCTCGGCGAGGCACCCTCGGCGCCTCGACGTGACGGGCAGAGAATCTCGGCTTCACAACTCCAGCAATTCGCGAGCGGAGCGGAGTGCGCGCAGGCCACGAGCGGTGCCTGTGACACCCATCGCGAGGAGTGATCCGTATGAAGAAGATCGTTTCGGTCGTCGAGCGCATGCTCGGCACCGAGGCCGGCTGGCGCTGGGGCTGAACTGACCGGGCCTGAGGGCCCCGTCAGCCAGATTCAACGCCTGTGAGGTTCAAGTTCGGGCCTCTGCTGCCGATCCCGATCCTGCCGACATCTATCGATCGGTCTACCGACGCACGGGTGAGGAGGCGGGCAGCGATGCAGGATCTGCCTGTCCTCGCGCGCCTGTACGTCGGTGCCGTCACGGCCATCGGCGCCGTCATCGTGACGTTCAGCCTTCTGGTGAGCGCAGGGATGGTGGGCAGGGAGGCCCTGACCGGCGAGCAGTGGACGGCCGTCATCGTCCTGTCGCTGCTCGTGCTGCTGTCGAACCTCATCATCAGCCCCCTGCGCCAGAGCGTGGCGAAGGACCAGCGGATCGACATCGGCATCGACATGCCGGTGGGCATCGCCTCGGTCCTGCTGCTCGGCCCGTTCGGTGCTCCGATCGTCATGGCCGTCATGAGCTTCGCGCCGGGCAGCGCCTCCAACGACCGCCAGCTGCCCTGGTTCAAGCGAGCCTTCAACGGCGGCATGGGCGCCATCCAGGCGTTCCTCGCCGGGCTCGTCTACACCGGGCTGCTCGGCCAGACCCTGATCGACGACCAGTTCGAGTTCGGTGTGAAGCCGATGCTCGCCATGCTGGCCGTCATCGCCACCATGGAGATCGTCAACGGCCTCCTCATGGTCACGGTCATCTCCCTCACCGAGCGGGTCTCGCCCCTGCGCGTCTGGTTCGGCACGATGGGCGAGTCGGCCTTCCCGCTCTTCATCTACTCGATCTTCGGTCTGCTGCTCGCCGTGGTGTGGTCGTTCGCCGGCTGGATCAGCGCGGTGCTGGTGCTCGCGCCGCTCATGGTCGCCCGCTGGGTGTTCGCGCAGTTCGCGGCGCGGCAGGCGGCGTACGAGGCCACCATGCGCTCGCTCATCAAGGCCGTCGAGACCAAGGACCTCTACACGCGCGGCCACTCCGAGCGCGTCTCGCGCGCCTCGGTGCTCATCGGACGCAGCTCAGGCATGCGCGAGGACCGCGTCACCACGCTGCGGTACGCCGGCACGCTGCACGACGTCGGCAAGCTCGGTGTGCCCACCCGCGTGCTGCAGAAGGCGGGCAAGCTCACCGACGAGGAGTACGAGGCGATCCAGCAGCACCCCGCGCGTGGCCGCGAGATCACCCGCGAGCTCGAGTTCCTCGGCGAGGCGATCGAGGGCATCCACTTCCACCACGAGCGCATCGACGGCCGCGGCTACCCGATGGGTCTCAAGGGTGAGGAGATCCCGGAGTTCGCCCGGATCATCGCCGTCGCCGACGCGTTCGACTCCATGACCACCACGCGTTCGTACCGCGGTGCCCGATCCATCGAGGACGCCGTGATCGAGCTGCGCCGCTGCAAGGGCAGCCAGTTCGACCCGGTCATGGTCGAGGCGCTCATCGAGGCGATCGAGGTGCACGGCTGGGACGTCACCGACACCCTCGCCGAGACCGCCCCGCAGCCCTCGGAGACCTCCATGCCCTCGCTGGGCTCGGACGACGACGACCCGACCGCCCGGGCAAGGCTCGCGCTGCACGTGCCGGACGACGCCTCCGAGCTCGACGGCATCAACGAGACTTCCGGGGAGGGCTCATGAGCCGCGACGCCGACGTGCGCGCCTCCGGGCCGGTCGTGCTGCTGGCCGGCCTCGTGGTGATCGTCGGCCTCACACGCACCGTCACCGACAACCTCACCCACGACGTGCTGCTGTACTGCGCGGCCTTCGCCCTGTTCATCGCGATCGGTGAGGTGATGCGCCTGACCCTGCCCGGTGGCCGGCAGTCGGCGCCGCTCGCCTCCGCCGGGGCGCTCGCGTTCGCGCTCCTTCCCGAGTGGGGAGGCCCCCAAGCGAATCCAGGCGTGCCGTTGGCGCTTGCCGTCACCGTCGTGACCGTGGGTTCGATCGTCGGATCCGTGCCGCGGGCGTTCGCGCGCCGCAGCGTCCTGGTCGAGGAGCTCGCGCGCCGGGTGATCGTCACCCTGGTCGCCGCGTTCCTGTTCCACGCCATGCAGGTCCTGCTCGAGGACAACAGCTTCCTGAGGCCAGAAACGCTCGGCGACGGGACGCCGGCAGGCCTGATCGATCCGAAGTGGACGGCGGCGGCCATGGCGTTGGCGGCCATCGTCGCCTCTGTCGTCGACGCGCTCCTGGCTGCGGGGCTCCGCTCGGCCAGCGACCGCGTGCCGTTCGGCACGGCTGTGCTCGACGAGGCTCGCGCCCTCGTCGGTATCGCCTCGGCCATTGCCGCTACCGGTGTGTTGATCGCGCTGTCCTACCCGATCATGTATCTCTGGGCGCTGCCGATCTTCGCGGTGCCGCTGCTGCTCACCCAGTTCTCGTTCCGCCGCTACGCCACGATCCAGGCGACGTACCTGCAGACCATCCGGTCGCTGTCCAAGGTCACCGAGGTCGGGGGCTACACCGAGACCGGCCACTCGCGTCGGGTGAGCCGTCTGGCCGTCACCGTGGGCCGCGAGATGGGCATGAGCCAGCGTGACCTCGACGACCTCGAGTACGCCGCCCTCATGCACGACATCGGCCAGCTCTCGCTCACGGACCCGATCCCAGGTGGCGCGACCACCATGGCCAGCCCGCTGGACCAGCGCCAGATCGCCGAGCTCGGCGGCGGGATCATCCGGCAGGCAGGTGTGCTGGACAAGGTCGCCGACATCGTCGAGCGGCAGTCCGACCCCTATCGCCCGCACCGGGGACAGCTCGACACCGAGCTGCCCCTCGAGAGCCGGATCATCAAGGCGGTCAACGCCTACGACGACCTCGTCGGTGCCTCGATGGAGAGCGACCGCAAGCTGCAGGCGCTCGAACGTCTCTCCCTCGGCACCGACCGCGAGTTCGATCCCGAGGTGGTCGACACCCTCGTGGACATCATCGAGCGCGAGAGCGTGTTCACCTTCCCCGGACACTGAGCGGCCACGTCCTCGCCGGTGCGGCTTGGTCACCCCTCGGCTACCTGCCAGGATGAGCGCCGTACGACCGACTCTCCTGGAGGATCCGTGGCCGAGGTGTGCGCCGAGATGGTGGCGAACGTCATTCAGCTCGTCGTGAGCGAGGCCGACGTGGTGGCACCCGGCGACACCCTCCTCGTGCTCGAGTCGATGAAGATGGAGATCCCCGTGCTCGCCGAGGTCGGCGGCACCGTGGCGGAGATCAAGGTGCGCGAGGGCGACGTCGTCCAGGAGGGCGACGTGCTCGTCGTCCTCGCCTGACGCACCCTCAGGGCCGTCCCGGCCCGAGCGGGCCCGTTTCCACCCTCTGCGCCCGCTCAAGGCGTGGACCGGCACGGTCGAAACACCCACCGTGACGCAGTTTGCCGACTCCACCCTGAACCAGGTCCCGGCAGCCGAGCCCGCCTCTGGCGAGCCGGCCCCGGTGACTCCGCCTGCGGTGCCGCTGTTCACGGCCGCGCCCGTGGCGCCTGCGCCCGCCTCGGCGCCCGCGCCTTCGGTCTCACCGCCCGCGCCCGTGTCGGCACCTGTGGCCGCTGCGCCCGCGCCTGTGCCTGCACCTGCGGCCGCGGCGCCCGCGCCAGTGCCGGCACCTGCGGTCGCTGCCCCCGTCGTCGTGCCTGCGCCGAAGCCGGAGCCCGCACCGGTGGCGGCAGCCGAGCCCGAGCACGAGCCCATCCCGCTGCCGACCTTCGCGCCCACCGTGGCCGCGTCGGTGCCGACGCCCGTGCCGTCGTCCTCGGAGCCCTCAGAGCCGCGCACTCCCGCCGCAGGTCACCCCGTGGTCGTGCGCGAGTCCGTGTCGGTCATCCCGTTCCTGCGTGCCCTGGTCGACACCGGTGGCTCCGACCTGCACTGCAAGGTCGGCTCGCCGCCGCGCATCCGCGTGGACGGCATCCTGCGCCGCCTGCAGGTGCCTGACCTGACCCAGGACGACACCGAGCGCATGGTGGCCGAGGTGCTGCGAGGCGACCTCATCGCGGAGTACGCACGCACGAACGAGGCCGACTTCGCCTACGGCATCGACGGCGTCGGCCGCTTCCGGGTCAACGCCTTCCGCCAGCGTGGCAGTGCCGGGCTCGTGTTCCGCCGGGTCGCGATCGGAGCCATCCCGCTCAGCGACCTCGGCCTCCCGCCCGTGCTGGGACCGCTCTCGCTCGAGCCCCGTGGGCTCGTGCTGGTCACCGGCCCGACCGGCTCGGGCAAGACCACGACGCTCGCCGGCATGGTCGACAACATCAATCAGAACCGCGAGGTCCACGTCGTCACGATCGAGGACCCGATCGAGATCCTGCACCACGACAAGCGCAGCATGATCAACCAGCGCGAGGTCCGCGTCGACACCAAGGACTTCGCGATCGCCCTGCGCGCCGCGATGCGCCAGGACCCGGACGTGATCCTCGTCGGCGAGATGCGCGACCAGGAGACGGTCAAGGCTGCGCTCGCCGCCGCCGAGACCGGCCACTTCGTCATGTCGACCCTGCACACCACCGACGCGCAGGAGACCATCACGCGCGTCATCGACTTCTTCCCGCCGCACGAGCAGGCGCAGATCCGCATCGCGCTCGCCGGCAGCCTCCAGGGCATCATCTGCCAGCGTCTCGTGCCCCGCGCGGACGGCCTCGGCCGCTGCGTGGCGATGGAGGTCTGCATCAACACCGGCCGCGTCGCGGACGCCATCATCGATCCCGAGAAGACGATGACCATCCACCAGCTCGTGGGCGAGGGCGGCTTCTACGGCATGCAGACCTTCGACCAGCACCTCACCGAGCTGTTCCGCGACGGCGTCGTCTCCCTCGACGCCGCGATGGCCGCCTCGACGAGCCCCCACGACCTCACCGTCGAGCTCCGCCGCCTCGGCTTGATCGCGATCTAGTCGGCGCCTCCAAGCTCCGGCTCCTTCGTCGCCTCCGCGTCGGCGCACCCCGCGCCGGGCGCGTGTTTCCGGCCCTCCAAGCTCGTCGCTCCTTCGTCGCTCCTCCCGTCGGGCACCCCGCGCCGGGCGGGTCTCCTCTCGCCCCCTCCTTCGTCGGGGACGTCGTCGACCCGCGAACCCGGCGGCGCGGGGTAGTGCGGGTCGAACGTGTTGCTGCTGCGTTTGCCGGCGGCGCGGGGTAGCGCGGGTCGAACGTGTTGTTGCTGTGGCTGCCTCTGCGCGCTGTCGGCTTAGGGTCGGGTCATGGGTGCCATCGAGGTCGGGCTGTCGGCTGCTCTGTCGTTCGTCGTGGACGAGGACGACACGGCGCTCGCGCTCGGCAGCGGGGACGTCCCCGTCCTCGCGACGCCTCGGCTGCTGGCGTGGCTCGAGGCCGCGACCGTCGAGGCGCTCGCGCCTGCGCTCGAGCCCGGCGCGACGAGCGTCGGCACGCGGGTCGAGGTCGAGCACTCCTCCGCCAGCGCGATCGGGGCGACCGTGGTCGCGCGCGCGTCGCTGGCGTACGTCGACGGCCGGCTGCTGCGCTTCGAGGTGGCGGCCGAGCAGGTCGACGCCGACGGCGGGGCCCGCGTGGTCGCGACCGGCCGCGTGACGCGGGTCGTCCTCGACCGGGAGAAGTTCCTCTCCCGCCTCTAGCGTCGTCTCACAGGGCCTTGGTGCTCACCACGAGCTCGACCGCGGGCACCGGCTTCCAGGTGCGTACGTCGTCCCGCACGAAGCCCAGGCCGCGGTAGAGCGCGTGCGCGGGCTCGTTCCAGCTGATCACGCTGATGACCAGGCCGCGTGCCCCGCCCGCACGGGCGACCTCCTCGGCGTCGGCCACGAGGGCCTTGGCCACGCCCGAGCCCTGCGCCTCCGGTGCGACCGCGAGGTAGCGCAGCTCGACCTCGCCGTCCTGCGCCACCTCGGCGTGCTCGGAGCCGGCCTCGGCCAGGGTGTAGGTGCCCACCAGGACGCCGTCCCGGTCGGCCACCCGCACCCGTTGGTGGGCCGCTCGGCCTGTGACGTCGACCACGGTCGCCTCGTACGCCGGATTCGCGTCGAAATGTCCGACCGAGCCGTACGCCGTGCTCAGCAGGGCCGCGACGTCGCCGTGCTCGTGCTCGCGCAGGTCGCGGATGATCAAGGCCACCGTCCGCCCTCTCTTCCTCGTCCGTTCACGGGCGGGCCTGGCTCTTGTTAGGGTCTTCGTGACCAACCGGTGACCTGGCTGGTCGACGCGGGTCCGACGCCGAGTTCTGCCCCGGCCCGCGTCTCACACCGAGCATCCGCTCAGGGCAGGAGTGGGGGACCCAATTCCGGTCGCGACCTCACGGTCACGACCTTGGGGTGAAGTCGCGCGAAGGTAGCACCACCTCCGACCCGCGACCGGCCAACTCCGACGGCCGAACCCGACAGCTGACCCCACAGGCGCGGCCGGAGGTTGTTCCATGCACTCTCAGGTGTCGGCGCGCATGCGCTTCACCGCAGGGGTCGCCAGCGCCAGCGCTGCGGCCCTCGTCGTGGCAGGTCTGGCGATGGTCCCCGCCGTCGGCAGCGATGCCGCGTCCAGCGGATGGGCCGGTACGCCCAGCCCGTTCCAGGCGTCCGACGCCGAGGACGCCGGCGACGCCCCGATTGCGCGGTCGAGCTCCTCGCTCCAGCGCAGCCTCGCGGCCCAGACCCGCTTCTTCGCTTCGTCCTCCGACCTCGGCACCGCCGCCGTCGTACCGTCGGCCGCGCCCGCGAAGCTGGCCCAGCCGGCGTCCGCGAAGGCCGCGCCGGCCAAGGCGGCGCCCGCCAAGAAGCTCGCGCTGAAGCCGGGCACCGGTCCCCTGTGGGAGCGGCTCCCGGTGCTCGAGCCCGGGGCCGAGGGCGACGCCGTCGCGTTCCTGCAGTTCAAGCTGCAGACCAAGAAGACCGGCTGGTACGGCCCGATGACCCTCGAGGCCGTCAAGGCCTACCAGGAGAGCCGCGGCCTCCCGGCCAAGGGCTACGTCGGAGCGCTCACGTGGCGCGCGATCCTCACCAAGGCCAAGCCGGTGGCCAGCGCCGCCGCACCCGCTCCGAGCCGCACGTCCGGCCCGTCGCGCAGCGTCGTCCGGGCGCCCGTCACCTCCGGCAAGGTCTGCCCCGCGCCGGGTGCGGCCTTCGGATCCGGCTGGGGCGCCCAGCGCTCCGGGCACCTGCACCAGGGCGTCGACCTCGTCGCCCGCCGCGGCACTCCGATCCTCGCGGTCGAGTCGGGCTACATCGTGCGGGCCGGCGTCCAGAGCAACGGTGCGATCCGCATCGTGCAGCAGGGTGCCAGCGGGTCGAAGTACTTCTACGGCCACATGGACTCCATCACCGTCGGCTCCGGCTCGCGCGTGTCGCGCGGCCAGGTCATCGGCTACATGGGCGACACCGGCAGCCGTGGCTCGGTGCACCTGCACTTCGAGTACTGGGCCTCGGGCGGCGAGTCCGCAGCCGTCGACCCGTACCCGCTGCTCAAGTCCCTCTGCTGGTAGCAGCTCTCGTCAGACGCCCGTGGTGGTGCGGGGGTAGGCGATCGCGGGGTCGGTGAGCACGTTGACGAGGTAAGGCGCGTTCGCGGCGAAGGCGCGGTCGAGCGCAGCGCCGATCTGGTCGGGGCTTGTCACGGTCTCGCCGTCGGCGCCGAGGCCCTTCACGACCTCGTCGTAGCGCGTGCCAGGGCGAAGCTCGGCGGCGACGTCGTACTGGTACAGGAACTGCATCGGGTGCTTCTCGAGCCCCCAGATGCCGTTGTTGCCCACGACCATCACGACCGGCAGGTTGTGCCGCACGAGGGTGTCGACGTCCATGAGCGAGAAGCCGGCGGCCCCGTCGCCGAGCAGCAGCACCACCTGGGACGACGGCCGCGCGACCCGCGCTGCGATGGCGTAGCCCAGGCCGGTGCCGAGGCAGCCGTACGGGCCCGGGTCGAGCCACCCGCCCGGGCGCGACGGCTCGACGTACTTGCCGGCGTACGACACGAAGTCGCCGCCGTCGCCGATCACCACGGCGTCCTCTCCGAGGCGCGGCAGCAGCTCGCCGTAGATCCGCGCGGGGTGGATCGGGTCGCGGTCGCTCGCGAGGTCAGCGGCGTCGCGCGCTCCGTTCGCAGAGGCGATCTCGCGCAGCCTGCCCGCCCAGTCGTCGTACGCCGGACGACGCAGCAGCAGGCCGACGGCCGCGAGCACGGCGTCGAGCGAGTGCCGCAGGTCGCCGACGACGCGCGCAGCGACGTCGGCCGTGCGCGAGAGCTGCTCGGGGGAGTCCACGACGTGCACGACCGCGGCCGGCGTGGTGCCGTCCTTGCCGCCGAAGACGCCGTACCCGAGGCGGAAGTCCAGGGGCGTGCCGACGACGATCACGAGGTCGGCACCGCCGAACGCGGCGCCCCTCGCCTTCGTGACCAGCAGCGGATGGCCGGCGGGGAGTACGCCGCGGCCCATGCCGTTGGCGATGACGGGCACCCCGAGCGACTCCGCGAGGTGCAGCGCCTCGGCCTCGGCGCCGCCGGCCCAGACGTCGCCGCCCAGCACGAGGACGGGGTGCACGGCCTCTCCGAGCAGCCGCGCGACCTCGTCGACGTCGTCGGGATCGGGCACCTGCGGAGTCACGAGCGCGGGCGAAGCCACCGGTACGTCGGCCCAGGAGAAGAGCACGTCCATGGGTACGTCGAGGAAGACGGGACCGCGGTGCGGTGACGTCGCCGTCGTGAGGGCCTGCGACACGGCTGAGCCGATGGCGCCGGTCTCGTGGACCGTCGCGGCGTGCTTGGTCACCGGGGCGAGCAGCGGGGGCTGGTCGAGCTCCTGCAGCGCGCCTGAACCCCAGCGGCTGTCGGGGGAGCGTCCGCCGATCACGAGCAGCGGGCTGCCGTTGAAGTGAGCGGTGGTGATGCCGCTGACGGCATTGGTCACGCCGGGGCCGGCCGTCACGACGGCGAGGCCCGGTGTGCGCGTGAGCTTCGCGGTCGCCTCCGCGGCGAACACAGCGGTCTGCTCGTGCCGTACGTCGACCAGGCGCATCGGCGCGGGCGCCTGGCCGTCGGCCCCGGCCTTGCCGCCGACGGCGGCGTCGTACATGGGGAAGACGTGGGCGCCCGACAGCGTGAACATCGTCTCGACGCCGTGGGCCGCAGCAGCCAGGACGGCGTGGGTGCCGCCGTGGGCGTTGAGCGTGGGGGTGTCGTCGTGGTCGGTCATGGCCGACAACCTACCCGCCGGTAACGTCGGGGCGGAGCAGGTCCGCGCACCTGGGTGGCGGCTCCGGCGTCAGCGCAGCTCGAGGTCGACGACCTCGGCCACGACCCGGAAGCCGAGACGCTCGTAGACGGCGTTGCTCGTCGGGTTGGCGGCGTCGGTGAAGAGCATCACCGTGGTCGTCTGCGGCAGCAGCGACTCGACGACGGCCGAGGTGACGGCGCTGCCGTAGCCGCGACGCCGGTGCTCGACCGGTGTGAACACCGGCCCGATGCGGCCGACCGTGCCGTCGGGCGAGGGCACCAGCGGGGCGTGGCTCGCGAACGCCACCGGCTCGCCGTCGACGACCCAGAAGCGGTGGTGGGGCATGCGGCCGAGAACTGCCTCGCGCGGATCGGTGATGAGGGCGCCGGAGTCGATCGAGAACTGACGCATCCAGCTCGTCGCAAGGTCGACGTCGGCCTCGGTGAGCTCACGGGCCGAGCCGGGCACACCGGCGGCAGGCGTGAAGTCGCCCAGCACCAGCAGCTTCTCGAGCATGTGCTGCTCGACCGTCCATCCCGCCGTCGCAGCGAGCCTCGACGCCACCTCGATCGGGCCGATCAGGCCGGGTGGGCGAGCGGGCAGCGCGGCGACGTGCTGCGCCAGGGTGTCGACTGCGGCCGCGGGCATGGGGGCGAGCAGGAGGCGGTACGGCACGGTCCAGATCGCGGCACCGACCGCGACGCCGTCGTCGCCCTCGACCACGAACCAGTGCTCCTCGTCGTACGCGCGCCCCTGCAGCACGCCGAGAGCGACCGAGCCCAGCACGTTGGTGCGCACAGGGTCCGCGGCCCGCAGCGCGGCAGTCCGCTCCAGGAACTCGGCCGCATCCTCGGGCCTCGCGACGCGCATGGGTCCAGCCTGCCGAGCCGGTGCGCCGACGTCGAGCGCGTAAGCACTAGCGTTGCCGCGTGGCCAGGCTCGAGGACGTCGCCTCCGAGCGCACCGACCTGTCCGAACCCGATCTCGACCATCTGCGCGCACTCGTCGGCGACTGGACCCTCCTCGCCGACCTCGCGTTCGCCGACCTGGTGCTGTGGCTGCCCACGTGGCACGGCGGCGGGTTCGTCGCGGCCGAGCAGGTGCGCCCGACCACCGGCCCCACGAGCCTTCTCGACGACATCGTCGGGCAGTTCGCTCCGCGCGGCCGCCGCCCCATGCTCGACCGTGCGGTCGCGTCGCGCACGGTCGTGGCCGATCGAGGCATCGCCGGGCCTGCGCCCGTCGAGGCGATCCCGGTGATCCGCGCCGGGCGGGTGCTGGGCGTCATCGAACGCCACTACGCGCTCAACGACCGAGCGGTGGGGCCGCTCGAGCGCGCCTATCTCGAGGCAGCCGACGACCTCGCGGCGATGATCGTGGAGGGCACGTTCCCGCCCGCCCAGCCGCTCGCCCGCACCGGCTCGCCGCCTCGCGCCGGTGACGGCTTCGTGCGGCTCGACGCCGCCGGTGTCGTGGTGTTCGCGTCGCCGAACGCTCGCTCGGCGTTCCACCGTCTCGGTCTGGCCACCGACCTGGTCGGGGTCGAGCTCGCCCGCACGGCGGCCAAGCTCGCCCGTCGCCCCGGGCCGGTCGACGAGGCTCTCGCCGTCGTCGCCTCTGGTCGCGCGGCCGGAGGCGCGGAGGTCGAGAACTCCTCTGCTGTGGTGACCCTGCGCGGCGTCCCGCTACGTCGCGGCGGTGTCAGTGCGGGCGCGGTGGTGCTGATCCGCGACGCCACCGAGATCCGCCGCCGCGATCGCGCGATCATGAGCAAGGACGCCACGATCCGCGAGATCCACCACCGCGTGAAGAACAACCTGCAGACCGTTGCGGCGCTGCTGCGGCTCCAGGCGCGTCGCATCGACGTACCCGAGGCGCGGGTCGCCCTCGAGGAAGCCGTACGCCGGGTCGGCGCGATCGCCGTCGTCCACGAGACCCTGGCGCACACGCCCGGCGAGAAGGTCGACGTCGACGAGGTAGCCGACAAGGTGATCGCTCTCGTGCGCGACATGTCGCTGTCGTCGCGTGAGGTGTCGGTGGTGCGGGTCGGCACGTTCGGAATCCTGTCGGCCGACATCGTCACGCCGCTGGCGATGGCGCTGTCGGAGCTGCTGCAGAACGCCGTCGAGCACGGTGGCGGTGCCGACGTCCGGCTGCTGCCTCGGCGCGAGGACAAGCGCCTCGTGGTCTCCGTCGTCGACTCCGGGCCCGGGATCGCGGCCGACGTCGACCCCTTCGGCACCGGCCGCCTCGGGCTCCAGATCGTGCGCACGCTCATCACCGAGGAGCTCGCGGGCGAGCTCGAGCTCGGCCCCGGCGAGGACGGCGTCGGCACCTCCGCGCGGATCACGCTGCCCCTGCCCGGCTGAGCGGCCCGGCGCCGGAGGCGTGCCGGATACCGGTTGGGTGAACTCCTGGTGGAGTCGGCCCAGCGGATGACGCTTCACGCCCCCCGCGGGCTTACCCTCTCCCGGGGGGATCGCACGAGCGCGCGCCCCGTCGACTCGAGGGTGGGGCAGTGGCCAAGGCCAAGCACGTACGACGTGGATCGACCATCGTGATCGTGGTGGCGGCTGCAGCGGCACTGGCCGCAGGCTCTCTGCCCGCATCGGCCGTTACCCCATCGGGCGGCCAGGCTCCGGTCGCCGTCCCCTCCTCGGGCGCCGGCACGGCCCTCGACGGCAGCACCCACGCCATCTCGGCGTCGCAGGCCCGAGCCCTCGGCACGCCCGCCGTCGCGGCCGGTTCGTCGCACGCGGTCGTGGCCCGCGCCTTCGCCGTCCAGAACGCCCGCTCGCTGGGGATCCGCGGCGGGCTCGGCGCCTCCACCACCGCGCGCTCGGTCGCCGGTGGCTCTGTCGTCCGCTTCCCGCAGACGATCGGCGGCGTGCCCGTGCTGGGCGGCGAGGTCGTCGTCGACGTGAGCGCCGCTGGCGTGGTGCGCGGAGCGCTGAGCGAGACCCTGCCGGGCACCGCGCCCGCCACGACGCCGTCGATCACCGCTGCTGCCGCTGCTGCCGCCGCCCGCGCCCTCATCGCGCGCGACGTGAAGCAGCCCGCCTCCTCGCTGGACGCCGCTGCGCCCACGCTCACGGTCTACGACCCCGCCATCCTCGGCGCCCCCGGCCCGAGCGGCGCCCGGCTCGTGTGGCGCACCGAGGTGACCTCCTCGGTCGACGTCGCGGTCCGCCGCCTCGTGCTCGTCGACGCGCAGCGCGGCACCATCGCGCTCACCTTCGACCTGATCGACCACGCCAAGAACCGCACCGTCTGCGACGCCGGCGGCGTCCGTGGTGCCGGCGTTCCCTGCTCCGCTCCGGTGCGCACCGAGGGCGGCGCGCCCGGCAATGCCGAGGTCGAGAAGGCCTACGAGTTCGCCGGAGCGACGTACGACTTCTACCGGACGATGTTCGGCCGCGACTCGATCGACGGCCAGGGCATGACCCTGGTCTCGACGGTCAACTACTGCGACCCCGACCCGCTGTCGAGCTGCCCCTACGACAACGCTTTCTGGGACGGCTCGCAGATGGTGTACGGCGCGGGCTTCGCCTCGGCCGACGACGTCGTCGCGCACGAGCTCACCCACGGCGTGACCGAGCGGACGTCGGGCCTCTTCTACTTCTTCCAGAGCGGTGCGATCAACGAGTCGCTCTCGGACATCTTCGGCGAGTACGTCGACCTCACCGACGGCGTCGGCAACGACAGCGCCGGCGTCCGCTGGCAGCTCGGCGAGGACCTCCCGGTCATCGGTGCCATCCGCAACATGAAGGACCCGACGCTGTTCGGCGACCCGGACTCGACGCAGAGCACCAACTACTTCGATGGTCGCGACCCCCAGCACGGCTACGTCGTCGACGGCGGCGGCGTCCACTACAACAGCGGCGTGGGCAACAAGTTCGCCTACCTGCTCACCGACGGCGACACCTTCCGCGGCCACACCGTGCGCGGCCTGGGCATCAACAAGGCGGCTCAGGTCATCTATGCGGCCACGCAGCTGCTCACGCCGGCCACGGACTACCGCGGCCTCGCGACCGCTCTCCGTCAGGCATGCTCCTCGCTCGCGACCGCGGGCACCGTCACGGCGTCCGACTGCACCTCGGTGAACGAGGGCATCGCAGCGGTCTCGATGGACACCCCGCCCGCGGCGGCCCCGCCGAAGACCACTGCCGCGTGTCCTGCGGGCACCACCCCCGTGGTCGACCGTCGCGACTCGTTCGAGAGCCGGTCGGCCGGTGGCTGGAACCGCTCGTCGACCTTGGGCCAGCAGAGCTGGTACTGGGCGAGCGAGAACCCCTACGGGATCAACCCCGTCTACCCGACCGACGGCGGCAACAACCTCTGGGGTGACGACCCCGGCAGCGCCGGCACCGGCACGATCGCCATGTCGTCGTCGTTCCCGGTGACCGCGTCGTCCTACCTGCAGTTCGACCACGCGTTCTCGTTCGACCAGTTCGACGGCGAGCAGTTCGACGGCGGTGTGCTGCTCTACAGCACCAACGAGGGCGGCACGTGGCAGGACGCCGGGTCGCTCATCACCGGCAACGGCTACAACGGCAGCATCAACGTCGGCGACGGGTCGAACCCGCTGAACAACCAGGGCGGCGGGATCACGGCGCGTCCGGCGTACGTCGGGACGAGCAGCGGCTACCAGACCTCGCGCGTCGGCTTCGGCGCGGTCGGCACGGCGAACGTCCGCCTCGCCTTCGTCGTCGGGTCGGACTCCTCGATCGGCGACTACGGCTGGTTCGTCGACAACCTGCGCTTCGGCCACTGTGACCCGGTGCCGACGCTCTCGGTGTCGACGCCGGCCAAGATCACGCTGTCGGCACCGGCCCTCACCTGGACCGCCGCGGACGCGACCGGCCTCAGCGGCTTCGCCGTCCGCGCCCGTACCGCCACCGCACGCTCGGGCTACGGCGCCTACGGCACGGCCAAGGCCATCGCCCCGACAGTCCGCGCGTGGACCACGCCCTTCAAGGCCGGCGTCTCGACCTGCGCCGAGGTCGTCGCGTTCGACGCGGTCGGCGGCCGGTCGACGGCGTCGGTCCGATGCACGACCACGCCGGTGGACGAGGTGTCGCTCACCAAGGGAGCCCGGAACGCGTGGACGAAGGTCTACTCGGGCACGACGTACCGCAACACGATCACCACGTCCAAGCGGGTGGGGGACACCCTCACGCTCACGGGAGTGCGCGGCCACGGCCTCGTTCTGGTCATCCGCACGAAGGCCGGCGGCGGCAAGGTCGGCGTCTACATCGGCAGCAAGCGCGTGGCGCTCGTCAGCACGGCGGGCAAGGCCAAGGATCGCGTGCTCGTGACCGTCTCCTCCGCCACGCTCGCGGGCGCGACGGTGAAGCTGAGGGTCGAGTCGGCCGGCACCACGGGCGTCAGCATCGACGGCCTGGCCGTGCGCCCCTGAAGGGCTCGGAACAGCGATGTGGGGCCGGTCCCGAAGGACCGGCCCCACACTGACGACTGCTGAGCTGTTCGGCTACGTCCGATCCCTTACAGGCCGGCGCGGGCGGCGCGGGCGCGGGCGTTGCGGCGCTTGAGCGCGCGACGCTCGTCCTCGGAGAGCCCGCCCCAGACACCGGCGTCCTGCCCGGACTCCAAGGCCCAGGTGAGACAGGTGTCGACGACCGGGCAACGACGACAGACGGCCTTCGCCTCTTCTATCTGCATGAGGGCGGGGCCGGTGTTGCCGATCGGGAAGAAGAGCTCGGGGTCCTCGTCACGGCAGGCCGCCTCGTGGCGCCAGTCCATGCGTCTCCTCCAGTAGGCGGCGCTGATGCACCGTCGGTGTTCTGGTCATCCGTGCCGGCGCCTTGTGAACGCCGTCACGAAGTCCCCGGACGTGGCCGTCCTGCCGCTTGCGCGGCAACGGTTCCATACAGGGCCGTCGTTCGCACAGGGGGCGAACCGACAGGCCTCAACCCTCACACACCGTCTCGGGGGGTGTAAAGGATTCGTCCCGATCCGTGAGACGTAATCGTTATCACGTCGGTCACACTGCGTCACCCGTAACCGATTGCAGATCGGTCACACGAGCACGGACAGGGCTTTCGGGACTGCACGGAACGTGACCTCGGTGGTCAGGCCCGCGGAATCGCCGTCCACCTGGAGCTGCGTGGGCCGTGAGGCGGTCACCGTGAGCCGCGACTGGTCGTGGAGGCTGAGGACGCCGCCGAACGGATAGCCCCCGCGCCGCCGCGACAGCATCCGGCGCACGTAGCCGAGGGTGTGCACGATCGCGAGACTCCGCGGCGCGAACAGGTCGAGGCCGGTGTCGTACGACGCCCGCGGGCACGGGTCGACCGGCAGCGGCCCGAGGTAGGTCCACGGCGAGGAGTTCTGCACGATGGCGAGGAAGACGCCCGGCACGTCCGGCACCCCGGAACGGCGGACGGTGAGGGCGGGCTCGCGGCGCTCGGTCTTGACCAGGAGGTGGGCCACCGCGGTCTGGAAGTATCTGCCGGGCGTCGCATCGTGGCCGCGAGCCCGTTGGCTCTCCATGTCGTCGATGATCTCGGCGTCGACGCCGAGGCCGGCGTTGCAGAGGAACCAGCGCGACCCGCCGTCCCAGTCGGCGACGCCGAGCCCGAGCGTGCGCGTGCGCTTGTGCTCGATGGCCTCGATGACGGCACCCGTCGCCTCGATGGGGTCGTCGGGCAGCCCGACGCCTCGGGCGAAGACGTTGGCCGATCCGCCAGGGATCGCACCGAGCACCGGCACGTCATGGCCCGGGCCGTCGGCGAGCAGTCCGTTGACGACCTCGTTGACCGTGCCGTCGCCGCCGAGCACCAGCACGTGGTCGACGCCGTCCCGCCGGGCCTGGCGCGCGAGGTCCTGCGCGTGGCCGCGCCGCAGCGTGTCGGCGACGTCGAGGTCGACCGCGCTGGCCAGTGCGTGGACGATCACCCCGCGCGCGCGAGGGCTCGTCCTGGTCGCCTGGGGGTTGACGACGAGGAGGGCGCGCACCTCCCGAGCCTACGTCGTTTCGTCTGGCAGGGTGGACGCCGTGACCGACCCCGTCCCTTCCGACGCCGTCCCCGCTGAGCCCCCGGCGCCGGCGGGCAGTCGCCCGCCCACGCTGCTGGCCGCGATCGCCATCGCGGGGCTCGAGGCGCTGGCGATCCTGGCCTACACCGCGGGCATCGCGCTGTCGGGCACCCAGAACCCCGGGTCGGTCGCGGCGCCCGCGATCGAGGCGCTGATCTACCTCACCTTCGCCGTCGGCGTCGTGCTCGTGGTCAAGGGCCTGTGGCAGCGCCGCCGCTGGGCGCGCACGCCGTTCGTCGTGATCCAGCTCTTCGCGATCGTCACCGGCTGGACCCTGGTCCAGGGCGACGGCGACAGCACGCACCTGATCGGCTGGGCCGTCCTGGTGCTCGCGGTGGTCGGGCTCGTGTGCGCCTTCGTGCCGCGCACCGGCGAGGCGCTCGACCTCTGAACCGCTCGACCTCGGACCCGCTCGGTCAGCCGCGGGCGAGGTCGTCGAGGGCCGTGCCGGTGACCCGATGCACGGTCCACTCGTCCATCGGCTCCGCACTGATCGAGCGGTAGAAGCCGAGCGCGGGCTCGTTCCAGTCGAGCACCCACCACTCGAGCCTGCGGTAGCCGCGCTCGAGGCACACCTGTGCGAGCGTCGAGAGCAGCCGCTTGCCGTAGCCCGTGCCGCGCAGGGCCGGACGCACGTACAGGTCTTCGAGGTAGACGCCGTGGGTGCCCGTCCAGGTCGAGGTGTTGAGGAACCAGAGGGCGAAGGCACCGAGCCGGGTGCCGGCCTCGGCGTCCGGGTGATCGACCACGTGCGCGTACGCCGCCGGCGCGCCGCTCGGCGTCGTCGCGGCCACGCCGTCCGCGATGCCGCCGAACAGCAGAGCGGTGAGCTGCTCCTCGGTGCTCTCCACCTCGTGCGCGGCCCGCTCGTACTCGGCGAGCTCGCGGATCATCGCGAGGATCTCGGGCACGTCCTCGGGGGTCGCCGGTCGGATGCGGCCGGTGACGGTGTCTGAGCTCATGGCGGCACCCAACCGCATCGGCCAGGCGCGCACCAATCCGGGGTTGAGAACGACCCGTGGCCGCACGGCACGAGGCCCGCGCCGGCGAACCGGTGCGGGCCTCGTCGTCGTGCGGGCGATCAGGCCTTCTTGGTCTCCCAGAAGATGTCGGCGATCTCGTCGATCTTCGCGAGCAGCTGGTCGGCCACGGCGACGTCGAGCGAGCCCTTGGTGCCGCCGGCACCGGCGAGCTTGGTGGCCTCGTTGAACAGGCCGTTGAGGTTGGGGTACTTCTCGAAGTGGGGCGCCTTGAAGTAGTCGGTCCACAGCACCCAGAGGTGGTGCTTCACGAGGTCGGAGCGCTCCTCCTTGATGGCGACGGCGCGGCCCTGGAAGACCGGGTCGTCGCTCGCGTGGTACTTCTCGATGCACGCCTTCACCGACTGCGCCTCGATCTTCGCCTGCGCGGGGTCGTAAACGCCGCAGGGGAGGTCGCAGTGCGCGTGCACGGTGATGGTGGGGGCAAGAAGACGTCGGACGGTACGCAGCATGTTCTGCCTCTCGGGTCATCGGGGGACTCCGGGGAACGGGTCCTGCCTGATCAGCGACACTACCCCCGGAGACCGCGCGCGGCACCAGGCAGGTGCAGCCGTCCGGTCGGCATCCGGCAGGAGGGCGGTGATGGGCACGGTGCGGACGTCGTCGCGTCGATGGCCTCTGCTGCGGGTCGTCGTGGCCGGCTCGTCGATGGAGCCGACCCTGTCGGACGGCGACTGGCTGCTGTGCCGGTTCCTGTCCTCGACCGACCGGATCGAGGCGGGCGACGTCGTCGTGGCCCGGCGTCCGGATCGCCCTGAGCTGCTCGTGGTGAAGCGGGTCGTACGCCGCGAGAGCAAGGGCTGGTGGCTCGAGGGCGACAACGCCGGAGCCAGTGACGACTCGAGGGTGTTCGGCATCGTGCCGGACGACTGCCTCGTGGCACGCGCCTTCGTGTGCTACCTGCCGCTGCCCCGCCGGGTCTGACCCAGGGAGAGGCGGGCGACGTCGCCCGCACCTGTCGGCGGCAGCCCCACGACGGGCCTCGGGGGCGGTGTCGTGGCATGCTCGAGGCCTGCGGGTGATCCCCGTACGGCTGCCAGACCCGAGACTGCTCCGCACCCTGACGCCCCGGGCCCGACCGCTCTCGCGCACCTCTCGCCGCCTGCTGAAGGACCCATCGTGAGCACCACCGTCCCCGACGACGCCCATCCCGAGCCCGACTACTCGGCCCCCTACGACCACGACCCCGCCTTCCCGCTGCACCTGCACGGGAAGATCGAGGTGCGGCCGACCGTGCGGGTGCGCGACAACGCCGGCCTCGCGCTGGCCTACACGCCGGGCGTCGGCCGGGTGTCGCAGGCCATCGCCGAGAACCCGGCCCTGGCGTGGACGCACACGTGGAAGTCCAACGCCATCCTCATCGTCACCGACGGCACCGCGGTCCTCGGCCTGGGCGACATCGGGCCCGTGGCGGCGCTGCCGGTGATGGAGGGCAAGTCGCTGCTGTTCAAGGAGTTCGGCGGCATCGACTGCGTCCCCATCTGCCTCGACACGACCGACGTCGACGAGATCGTCGACACGGTCGTACGCATCGCGCCGGCGTACGGCGGCATCAACCTCGAGGACATCAGCGCGCCGCGCTGCTTCGAGATCGAGCGGCGGCTGCAGGAGCGCCTCGACATCCCGGTGTTCCACGACGACCAGCACGGAACCGCCGTGGTGGTCACGGCCGCTCTCACCAACGCGGCCCGCGTTGTCGGGCGCCCGCTCGGCGACCTGCGCGTCGTCATCTCCGGCGCGGGCGCTGCGGGCGTGGCCATCGCGAAGATGCTGATCGCCGCGGGCGTCGGTGACCTGGCTGTGTGCGACCGCGTCGGTGTCGTAGAGCCAGGCCGCACGGACCTCACCGACGTGAAGGCAGCGGTCGCCGGCTGGACCAACAAGGCAGGGCTCTCGGGCACCCTCGCCGAAGCGCTGCGCGGCGCGGACGTGTTCATCGGCGTCTCGGGCGGCACGGTCGCCCAGGATGTGGTCGCGTCGATGGCGCCGTCGGCGATCGTGTTCTCGCTCGCGAACCCCTTGCCGGAGATTCACCCCGACGTCGCCCACGCCGCGGGTGCTGCGGTGGTCGCGACCGGGCGCAGCGACTTCCCGAACCAGATCAACAACGTGCTCGCGTTCCCCGGCATCTTCCGCGGTGCCCTCGACGTGGGCGCCACCCGCATCACCGAGGGCATGAAGCTCGCTGCGGCGCAGGCGATCGCAGGGCTCGTGGCCGGCGATCTCGGCCCTGAGCGGATCGTTCCCGACCCGTTCGACCCCCGTCTCGCGAGCGCGGTTTCGACCGCCGTCGCCGCCGCCGCAAGGGTGGACGGCGTCGTGCGCGACGCCTAGCGTCGGCGCATGGCGCGCATCCGGGTCCACTCCATCTTCACCTCGCTCGACGGCTTCGCAGCCGGTCCCGACCAGGACGCCGACAACCCGCTCGGCGTCGGCGGGCAGCGGCTCACCGAGTGGATCTTCGCGACGGAGTACGGCCACGCGATGATGGGCAAGACCGGCGGCACGACGGGGATCGATGACGCCTGGCTGCGCCGCGGCGACGTCGGCATCGGCGCGCACGTCATGGGCCGCAACATGTTCGGGCCGGTGCGTGGCCCGTGGCCGGACTTCGAGTGGCGTGGCTGGTGGGGCCCGAACCCGCCGTACCACCACGACGTCTTCGTGCTGACCCACCACGCGCGACCCTCGCTGGTGATGGAGGGCGGCACCGTCTTCCACTTCGTGACCGAGGGTCTTGAGGCGGCCCTCGACCGGGCGACCGAGGCCGCCGGTGGCCGGGACGTGCGGATCGGTGGCGGTGCCGCGACCATCCGCGCCGCGCTGGCGGCCGGCCTCGTCGACGAGATCCACGCGGCGGTCGTGCCCACGCTGCTCGGCGCGGGCGAGCGGCTCTGGGACGCCGACGGTGTCTGGCCGAGCGGCTACGCGCTGGCCGAGCGCGAGGCGTCCGACGCCGTGACGCACTACCGGTTCGAGCGCGCCTGACCGAGGTCAGCGGCGGGCAAGGAGTGCGGCGGTCAGCCACGGGCCGAGGAAGCCGACCACGCCCACGAACGCGCCGAGCAGGGCCGAGCGGACCCCGGGGCGCACGCCCAGCCCGCGGAACCCGAGAGCTGCGACGATCCCACCACCCACCACGCTGAGGATAAGCGCCAGCAGCGAGGCGAGCCCCCAGCTGGAGCTGCCGGAGAAGGCGAAGCTCACGACGAGCGCGATCGACACCAGACCGCCGACCGTGCCGACGAACCCGCCGAGGAGCACGACGATCCTGGCGCGGCCGCGGTGGGGCGCACCTCGTCCGGTGTCGGGTGCCGAGTCGTCGGTCGTCGGGCCGGTGCTGGGCTGCTCGCTCATGGGAAGAGGATGCCCGACGTCGCGGCGGCGCGTGGGAACCGGGCCGGGTACCTTCGGCCCATGTTCGCCGTCACCGCCACCTCGTTCAGCTCCACCGACCCGCTGTCGGGCCTCACGCTCGGCGAGGTCCCCGACACGGTCGTCCCCGAGGGCTGGGTGCGCGTCCATGTGCGCGCCGCGAGCCTCAACCACCACGACCTGTGGAGCCTCAAGGGAGTCGGCCTGCGCGAGGAGCAGCTGCCGATGATCCTCGGCGGCGACGCGTCGGGCGTGCTGGACGACGGCACGCCCGTGATCGTGCACGAGGTGCTCGGCGACCCGGCGGCGGGCGGCGGCGACGAGACCCTCGACCCCAAGCGCTCGCTGCTGTCGGAGAAGCACCCCGGCACGCTCGCCGAGACCGTCGCCGTGCCCGCACGCAACGTCGTGCCCAAGCCCGACGCCCTCACGTTCGAGGAAGCCGCGTGCCTCCCGACCGCCTGGCTGACGGCGTACCGCATGCTCGTCACGAAGTCGGGCCTCCGCCCCGGCGACACCGTGCTCGTGCAGGGTGCGGGCGGCGGAGTGGCCACTGCTGCGATCGCACTGGGTGCGGCGCTCGGCTACCGGGTCTGGGCCACGAGCCGCGACGAGGCCAAGCGGGTGCGCGCGGTCGAGCTCGGCGCGGCCGAGGCCTTCGAGAGCGGCGCACGACTGCCCGGCAAGGTCGACGCCGTCATCGAGACGGTCGGTGAAGCCACCTGGGGCCACTCGCTCCGATCCCTGCGACCCGGCGGGACCGTCGTCGTGTCCGGCTCGACGAGCGGGCCCAACCCTCCGGCCGACCTCGCCCGCGTCTTCTTCCTGCAGCTCAACGTCGTCGGCTCCACGATGGGCACGCGCGAGGAGCTCGAGGCGCTGGTGGCGCTGTGCGTCGAGACCGGCCTGCGACCCACGATCGACGCCACGTTCGACCTGCGCGACGCGCGCGCGGCGTTCGAGCGCCTCGCCTCCGGCGACGTCGTCGGCAAGATCGTGCTGACCAACCATCCCGCCTAGGCCGATTCGCTTCAGCCCAGGCCCGTTGCCCACGCGGTACGACTCCGGTGAACGCACGCCCAAGAGTGCGACGGAGGTGCCTTTCTGACTCGCAGCCCAGACCAGAGCCGTCACTGGATCTAGGGTCGAGGAGTACATGCGACGAGGCGGAACGCGCGAGGTCACGCGGTCGTCGTAGGTGTGAAAAACGGGGAGGGTGGGCTCGATGGTGCAGCCGGTTGGTCGCTCGGGTGAGATGCCTTCGCGTCGGACGATGATCAAGATCCTGGGTCTGCTCGCGGTCGGGGGACCCGCCTTGGCCGCGTGCTCAGAACCGCAGGCTTCGGGCGAGGGTGGATCGGCAGGCCCGCGCACGGGTGGACCGGCTGGGCCGGTCAGGGTGTCCAACGTCAGCCGTGTCGACGTCTCGCCGTCCGCTGTGCCGAACTTGACCGAGACGGTGGGCGGGATGGATGCGCTCGCCGCGCACCTGCATTCCGTTGCCGCCACGCCGACGGCAAACTTCACCATGTCGCCGTTGTCGATCGCGGTGGCGTTCGGGATGCTGCGCGCCGGAAGTCGCGGGGCGACCGCACGTCAGCTGGACGCGGTGTTCGGGTTCCCGCAGAGCAGCCGCGCCGAGGGTTCACCGCACGAAGCGCTGAACGTGCTGGCGGCGGCGCTGGTGACCCCGCCACCACTCAAGGGCAGCAGGCCCGCGCCTGCACCGGTGGTCGCGATCGCCAATGCGCTGTTCGTCGACGACGGCTTCGGCCCGTCGGTCCAGCTGCCCTTCGTCGACCTGCTGGCCGCGCAGTACGGCGCTCACCCGGAAACTGTGGACTTCAGCTCGTCGTCGGCCACGCAGGCGATCAACGACTGGGTGGTCGAGCAGACCCGTGGCCGGATCAAGAAGCTGTTCGACGGCCTCGACCCCGCCACGGTGATGGTGCTGGCCAACGCCGTGTACCTCAAGGCCACCTGGATGAATCAGTTCAGGCGCTTCGCAACGGAGACAGCGCCCTTCACGACCGCATCGGGCTCGACGGTGCAGGCCCGACTGATGAGCCAGTCCACGGACCTGGTGCCGTACTCGGAGAACGACCAGTGGCAGCGCATCACCTTGCCCTACGTCGGAGGCGAGCTCGTGATGCGCGTCGTGCTGCCCCGCAAGGTCGCGAGCGATGTTCCCACGTTGACCTCACTCCTGGACATGGCCACCTCGCCCGTCACGGCGGACGAGAAGCAGCGAGTGCAGTTGGTCCTGCCGCGTTGGGACACAGCCACCGACCTGGAGCTGCTCGGCCCGCTAGGTGCGATGGGCTTCACCGACGGGGGCGATCTGTCAGGCATCGCGCCAGGTGTGTCCGTCAGCCAAGCGATCCATCGCGCGAACATCACCGTGGACGAGGAGGGATCCGAAGCAGCCGCCGTCACTGGCATCGCCGTCTTGACGTCTGCTCAGCTCCCACCGGCCACGAGCATGCGAGTGGACCGGCCCTTCGTCTGGGCCGTCGTCCACGAACCCACCCAGACGCCGGTCTTCGTCGGACACGTCGTCGACCCCACGACGTAGACCAGCCGGTTCGGGTTCTCGCCAGAGCCGCCGGAACGCGACGCGGACCAACGTGCCGCTTCGCGGCGCGCAGATGTGCCGATCGCGATCGCTTGGGTATCAACGCATCACGCGGCACCGCGCGTCAGAACGGGGGCTGCTCGATCGGGGTGCTGGGGTGTGTGG
>JBBQAY010000026.1:0-40838 GCA_038316965.1 Candidatus Nanopelagicales bacterium | reverse complement strand
GAGGCAGGTAACGACGGATTGATCAGGTTGAGCGGAGGGCGGCGGTCATCCGTGCGACCACATCGCGGCGGGGGTCGTCGCTCATCCAGCGCACGAAACGCCATCCCTCGCTCTCGAGGTCGGACTGGCGCACCTTCTCTGCGCTGATCGACCGCTTGATCGACTCCAGGTCGTCTCCGTACTTGATCCAGCCGTCGGCCTCGCCGATCACCTTGCGCTTCTCATCGCAGAAGTCGGCCCAGTAGGTGCGGCGCCCGACGGCGATCGGCACGCCGACCTCGAGCGTCGTGATACCTGCGGCGAGGAACCACCCTCGACTACGGGATTCGGTAGGCGATTCCGCGGCTGGGCTGGCGTATCGGAGGGCACGGCGTGCCGCTACGACGCCTTGCCATCCGGTGATTGCTCCGAGCGCGTACTCGAGCTCGGCACGGGCAGCATGCGCCTGGGCAGGGTCACGGACGACCTGTCGCAGGTCGTTCCCCTCAGCGCCCGACTGGCGGCCCACCATCGCACGCATCGCGGCGTCCAACGGGATGAGCGCCGACCAGAGCGAGCGCGAGCGAGCGAGATCGATCGCCGTGCGCCGTAGGTCGGTCGTGGGGATACCGTCGACCACGGTCACGAACCGGTCGCCGATAGGTGAACCGCGCACCACGAGCCCGGGACCGGTGTAGTCCCTCGCCCCTGGGATGCAGAGGCTGACGAAGCCGGGTGGGGACGTGGCAGGTCGGGGGCAGTCGACCACCAGCGCAGCGGAGTCGTACGTGGCGAACGCACCTGGCCCGACGGCGGTGAGCGCGGCACGCACGGCCTCGAGGTGCTCCTGGCGCATGGCCACCCATGCTGGTCGCGGATCGTCCGGGGGCCCGTCAGCGGCAAGCTGTACGAGACCGTGCCGAGGCCTCACGATCACCCCGCGCCGGAGCGCGGCGCGGAGCTCACCCTCGGTGAATCCCGACGCGAGGGCGAGGCCTACAGGGACTGCGGACTGACCGAAGCGTGTGGCAAGGCGGCGCGCGGTGTCGTGGGGACGTTGGATCGCTGGCATGGCGACCACGGTGCCCGTCCCTGCATGCCTCGCGCGGAATCCGTCCACAGGCCCGTCCCACTGATCAATCCGTCGCTTCCCAGCACGGGAAACGACGGATTGATCAGTGTGAGCGAAGGGGGTCAGACGGTGGCTGGGGTCTCCGAGAGGGGCGGGACGACCTCGACGGTGCCCGCGGGGGCGGCCGGCAGGGTCAGGCGGACGACGGCTCCGTGACCCTCGGCGGCGTTGGCCACGGTGAGCGTGCCGCCGTGGGCCTCCGCGACGGCCTTGACGATCGCGAGGCCCAGGCCGCTGCCGCCGGTGGCGCGCGAGCGGCTGTAGTCGCCGCGGGCGAACCGCTCGGTGGCCCTGGGGATGAGGTCCTCGGGGAACCCGGGGCCGTCGTCGCGCACCTCGATCCAGGCGACGTCGCCAGCGGGTGTGGACCCGCGGCCCACGACCGCGGTGACGGACGTGCCGGGCGGGGTGTGGGCGCGGGCGTTGGCGAGCAGGTTCGACACGGCCTGGTGCAGGCGGCTCGGGTCGCCGATGACGGCCACCGGTGGGCCCCCGACGGGGACGTCGGCCGCCCACACGCGGTCGGTGGCCGTGGCGCTGACCTCTGCGACGGCGTCGGTGACGAGCGGGCCCAGCTCGAGGCGGTCCTGCGAGAGCGGGCGCTCCTCGTCGAGCGAGGCGAGCAGGAGCAGGTCCTCCACCAGCAGACCCATGCGCGAGGCTGCCGCTTCGATGCGCGCTGCCGCCTGCGCTGCTGCCTCGGGATCGTCTGCGGCACCGCGACGCATGAGCTCGGCGTAGCCGCGAACGGAGGCGAGCGGCGTGCGCAGCTCGTGGCCGGCGTCGGACACGAAGCGGCGCAGCCGGTCCTCGCTCTCTGCGCGGGTGCGCAGCGAGGTCTCGACGTGGTCGAGCATGGCGTTGACCGCCAGCCCGACCTGACCGACCTCGGTCGTGGCGTTGGCTTCCTCGACCCGGCCGGGGATGACGACGTCGCCGCGCCCGAGGGGCAGCGAGGCCACCTCGCTCGCGGTGTCGGCCACGCGGCGCAGCGGCCGCAGCTCACGACGCACGAACCACGTGCCGACGATCGCGACGAGCAGCACGGCCACCGAGATCGCCACGATCTCGACGAGGATCAGCCGTCCGGCGACGCGCGAGGCCTGCGAAAGCGGCGACACTGCGACGAGCGTGACCGCTGAGCCGTCACGGGCATAGGCCGTGATCGCAACCGCACGAACCTCGCCGAAGGCCTCGGTGTCGATGGTGACCGGCCCGGCGTTCGCATCGGTAGGGACTGTGGCGAGGACTGCGGAGTCAGTTGCCGACCACGGGTCCGCGACGGGTGCGCCGGGGTAGTTGGAGCGGATCGGCGTGGCGACACCGTCACCGGTCAGCACGAGCACGGTCGCGCCGTTCGACGTCCACTGGATGACGGCGCCTCCGGCGTCGCCGTCACGGTCGCGGCCGACGCCGGAGTACACCGCCGCCTTCGGCTGGATGAGGCCGCTGTCGATCTGCTGGAACATCCACGCGCGCAAGGCGAGGAACGTGGCACCGGCCACCACGACCAGGGTCGCAGCGGTCACGGCGACGAGGCCGATGACGAGGCGGCGCGAGAGCGTCATCGAGCCCCAGCGCGAGTGGCCGGCACCGGTCTGGACGGACATGGTCAGTCGCCGGCCCGGGGTGCGCGCAGGACGTAGCCGACGCCGCGCACGGTGTGGATCAGCGGCTCCTTGTCGGCGTCGACCTTCTTGCGCAGGTAGCCGATGTACTGCTCGACGATGTTGCTCCGGCCGGCGAAGTCGTAGTGCCACACGCGGTCGAGGATCTGCGACTTGCTCACGACGGTGCGCGCGTTCTGCATGAGGAAGCGCAGCAGGTCGAACTCGGTGGGGGTGAGGTCGACGAGGTCGCCGCCGCGGCGGACCTCTCGGGTCAGCTCGTCGAGGGTGAGGTCGGCCACGGTGAGCACGGCACCGCGCTCGTCGAGCCGGCCCGTACGCCGGAGCACGGCCTGGAGCCGAGCGAGGAGCTCCTCGAGGCTGAACGGCTTGGCGATGTAGTCGTCCGCGCCGGCACGCAGGCCGGCGATGCGGTCGCGGGTGTCGCCGCGCGCAGTGAGGAAGACCGCCGGCAGGTCGGGGTGCTCGGCGCGGAGGCGGCCCAGCAGGGTCACGCCGTCGTCGCCCGGAAGCATCATGTCGAGCACCGCGATGTCCGGGCGCAGGTCACGAGCCACGCGCATCGCCTCGTCGGCGTCCCCGGCGGTCGCTGTGCGGCAGCCGTCGAAGCGCAGAGCCGTCGAGACGAGGTCGGCGAGGTCGGGCTCGTCGTCGACCACGAGCACGCGCACTGGTGGCACGCCGTCGGCAGCACGCAGATAGCTCTGCGGCAGGTCGGCGTCCTCGGTTCGCGTCATCGTCATCGCTCCTCGCCCCCCTCAGCGGGGTTGGACGTCGTGAACGCCGGACCCCACGCAGTCGTGGTGTCGCCGTCGACGACGTACGCCGACCATCCTGGCATCGCCGAGAACCAGCGTGCACCTTCGCGTCCAGACACGAGCAGCGCCGTCGCGAGCGCGTCGGTGAGGGCGCCGTCGGTGCCGACCACGCTGGCCTGGCGTGCGCCGCGAGCGGGCTCGCCCGTGCGCGGGTCGAGCACGTGCTGGCCGCGCTGGCTCACCCCCGAGGTCGCGATCGCCGCGTCGCGGACGTCGGCCACCGCGGCGATCGCCAGCGGGTAGTCCGGGTGCCCGATGCCGATGGGCCAGCCGAGGTACGACGAGCCCGGCAGCGAACCGCGGCAGGTCAGGTCGCCGGCGGCGTCCAGGGTGAACGACCGGAACCCGTGCTGGCGCACGATGTCGGCGCAGCGGTCTGCGGCCCACCCCTTGACCAGGCCGCTCGGGTCGAACCCGCCCGGTGCGGCCCACGGGTCGAAGGCGCCCTCGGTGAGGCGGCGGGCCTCGAGGCAGCGGTCGATGACCTCGCCGACGTCGTCGGCCACGACCTGCTGGCCGCCCTGACGCAGCCGGGAGACGACGCTGTCGTCGCGGTACGTCGAGAACACGCGGTCGACACGGTGGAGCTCGGCCCGGACCGACTCCCACGCCGCGTCGACACCGGCGTCGGTGGCGTGCTCGTCGCGGACGTCGAGCGTGACGACGGTGCCCCAGACGTGCTCGAGGCGGGTGCGGACGGTGCCGGGCACCAGCGCGCTGGTCACGCGAGGCCCGCCGCGACGAGGGCGGTCTTGAGCGACTCCGCGAAGCCCGACGAGGTGTAGGAGGCCCCGCTGACCCCGGCGATGCTCGAGCTCTGCGCCTGCAGTGCCTGGTCGACGAGGTAGGGCACGGCGACGTTGCTGATCTGGGCGCTGCGGGGATCGTTCTGCGGCACGGCGAGCGCCTGGACGTCGACGATGCGGCCGCCGGTGACGGTGATCTCGACCTGCACGGTGCCGTAGCCGCGGCCGACGTCGACCGAGTCACCGGGGTAGGTGCCGTCGGTCGCCGTCGAGCCGGCCGACGCCGGCGCCGAGGGAGCGGCCGTGGATCCCGGGGTCTTACCCCCCGAGGACGATCCGGCCTTGGCGCCCGAGGACACCGAGGTCGCGGCCGAGGCGGTGGAGGTGCTGGCGGCGTCCGGGTTGAGGGCGAGGACGGCCGCGACACCCGCGAGGGTGCCGCCGCCGACGAGGAAGGCGCGCTTCATCGCAGGGCCTCCTTCTTCGTGGTGAGCGAGTAGTAGTCGGGCGAGTGGAAGGAGAACGAGTCGTCGTGGATCTGGTCGGCGGGCATCTTCAGCACCTCTGCCGCCGCGCGGACCGACTCGACGAGGGCATCGGGGCCGCAGGTGTAGAGGTCACGGCTGCGGACGTCGGGCACGAGGTGCAGCAGCGTGCGCGCGTTCATGGGGTAGTCGCGGCGGCTGCCGACGAGGTAGCGCAGCCGCACGCCCTGGCGGGACCGCGCGATCGCCTCGAGCTCGTCGCGCAGGACGAGCCCCTCGGGCCTGCTGGCGCGGAACAGGATGTCGACGGCCACGTGCGAGGGGAGGTCGTCGAGCAGCGAGCGGATCGGGGCGACGCCGACCCCGCCGGCGATGAGCACGACTCGGTCGGTGCGGCGCTCCTCGGCCGTGAAGATGCCGTACGGGCCTTCGGCCACGACGCGGGTGCCCGGCTTCAGGCTCGCGAGGCCGCGGCTGTGGTCGCCGAGGTCCTTGACCGTGATGCGCAGGTAGCGGGAGTCCTGCCCGAGCGAGAGCGAGTAGGGGTGCGACTGCCACCAGCGGTGCCGCGTGAGGAAGCGCCAGCCGAAGAACTGCCCGCCCTGGACGTCGAGGGCCGCGAGGTTGCGGCCGCTGACCCAGATGCTGAGGGTGTCGGCGCTCTCGCGGACGACGGCGTGCACCCGGAGGCCGTGCCGGGTCGAGCGCCACAGGGGGAGGGCCACCCGGAAGAGCACCAGGGGGACGAACGTGATGACGTAGAGGCCGATCCAGGCCCAGCGCGCCCAGGTGTGGGTCGCGAACGGCTGGCCGAGGGTGATCTGGTGCAGGTAGGCCAGGGCGATCGCCAGGTAGAAGTAGAGGTGGGTGACCCACCAGGTCTCGTACTTCATCTGCCGCCGAGCCACCCGCCACGACGTGATGCCGGCGACCAGCATGAGGACGAAGCCCGCGAACGCGGGCAGCACCCAGGGGTAGGCCGAGAGGAAGGTCCAGGACTGGCCGAGGAACGACGTGGCCGAGGACGCGGCGTACCCGGTGATCACGAGCACGACGTGGGCCGCGATGAGCACGAGGGAGATCGGGCCTAGCTTGCGGTGCCACGAGATCATCCGGTCCATGCCGACGGCCCGCTCGATCACCGGCACCCGCGCCACCAGGAAGACCACGAGCAGGGCGAGGTAGGTGCCGACCAGCCCGGCCCAGCGGGAGAGCTCGATGAGCAGCCCGCCAGGGCCGCTGGCGCCGGTGCTGGTCGCGAGCTGGATCCCGACGACGAATCCCAGCCCGACGCCCGCGAGGGCAGCTGCGACGTCGCCTGCACGGCGGGTGCGACGGGTGCGACGGACGGGGGAGACCGACGACGGGGCACCACGCTGGAAGGCTGTGGCGCTGCTCATGACAGGAACGATGTCGGTCGTTCCTGTGAGGAACCTGTGAGAGTGCCGCTGCCCTGTGTATGAGAGCGGCCTGTGATCGAGCAGGGGAGCCTCACACCGGTCCAGCGGTCCACCGGCCCGCCTGCGAGCGGTCTGGACGAGAGTCGCCTAGGGTCGCGTCATGATCAGCCGCGTCGGGTCCCGCTGGGTCGTCGTAGGCGTGAGCGTGCTCGTGCTCGGCTCGATGCTCGGAGCCGTCTTCCTCGGCGCCACTTGGTTCTAGGGGCCGAGGCCCCTGCCGGTGCCCGAGGCGCGCCCGAGAGGCTCAGAAGTGGAAGGGCTTGGGCGGCGCGGTCAGTGACGCCCGCGGGCACGTCGCGAGGTCGAGCGAGCCGTAGGCGAGCGCCTTGTCGCACAGGGACGACACCGTCCACCCCAAGTCGGTGCCGCGACGCGTGACGGTCGCGCGGTAGATCGTGATCTCGTAGCGGGTCGGCGTTCCGTAGGCGACCTGGATCGAGCCGATGAGCTGAGAGCCGGCCGGTTGACCGGCGGCGGCCCACGGTGTGTCGTACAGGGCCCAGCGCGAGGGGTCGGACAGCCACAGTCCGCCGTACTGCACGTCCTGCAGGGCCAGTTCTACGAGGATCGCACGTGCGGACTCCTCGGGCACGATGGCGGCGGGCCGGATCACCTCGGTGACCACGCCCTCGTCGTACATCTCGGTCATGAAGATCTCGCTGTCCGACATGTCGACGTCCTCCCCTCTGCTTGCGCCGGCGTACGCCGACACACCCCCCGCGGCCCCGCGGGAGCGGTGCCGTCCTCCAGACCTTCGGCAGAACGCCTGCGGCGACCCAAGCCCGGGTGCTGAGTTGCTCCGAATGGGTGACGGGCGACCTGTGCCGCGCTGAGATTACGCAGAGTACTGCGTTGACTACGGAAAGCCATATGTGTGCGTGGCGGGTGGTGCGTACGTGGCGCAGGGGGTTATCGTTGCCGTGCGTTCGTGCTTGTGCTCGTGATTCTCGTGAGGCCGCTGGGGAAGGCGTCCCTGACACGAGAGAGAGCTGGCGATGGCCGAACGCAGAGGCACCCCGGGCTCCTTCGAGCCCCGCGGCGCACGGGTCACCCGTGGCGTCGTGTTTGTGCATTCCTGCCCCCGCGCGGTGGCGACCCACGTCGAGTGGGCGCTGGCGGACATCCTGGGGACGCGGGTCGACCTCGACTGGTCACCCCAGCCGGTGCAGGGCGGCACCGTGCGCGCCGACATCAGCTGGACCGGCCCCGTCGGCACGGCCGCCCGGATCGCGTCAGCGCTGCAGGGGTGGCGCAAGCTGCGCTTCGAGGTGACCGAGGAGCCCACAGCCGGCACCGAGGGCGAGCGCTACTCGGGCACGCCGGTCCTCGGGGTGCACCGCGCTGCGATCGGCCCCACCGGCGACGTCATGGTGAGCGAGAACCGCCTTCGCGCGGCCGTCGCGCGGGCGCTGGAGATCGGCGAGCCTGTGCAGGACGAGATCGAGATCCTGCTCGGCGGGCCCTGGGACGTCGAGCTCGAGCCGTTCCGGACCGCGGGTGAGGGCACCCCCGTCCGCTGGCTGCACCAGGTCGTCTGAGCGACGACCCCTGCACCTCCCTCCTCCCTGAGGGAAGAACGAAGGACCCCCCGAACCTCGCGGTCGGGGGGTCCTTCGCATGCACGTGCCGAGGGCGCGGCGGTCCAGCACCGAAGCGCTGCGCCCCCGGTGTCGGGGCCGCCCTCTACAGCGGGATGTTGCCGTGGTGCCCGCGGATGTCCGGGTCCGCCGCGAGCGCGTCGGCCAGGGCTCGGGCCAGGGCGCCGCGCGTGGTCTGCGGCGTCACGACCTCGTCGACGACGCCGATCGCGACGGCCTTCTCGACGCCGCCCGCGATGCGGGTGTGCTCCTCGGCCAGCTCGTTCTCGACCTGGGTGCGGGCATCGGCCGGCACCTCGGCGAGCTTGCGTCGGTGCAGGATCCGCACCGCTGCGACGGCACCCATGACGGCCACCTGGGCGTCCGGCCAGGCGAAGACCTTGGTGGCGCCGAGCGCGCGAGCGTTCATCGCGATGTACGCGCCGCCGAACGCCTTGCGCGTCACGACGGTGACGCGCGGCACCTCGGCCTCGGCGAAGGCGTGGAGCAGCTTCGCCCCGCGCCGGACGACGCCGTCCCACTCCTGGCCGACTCCCGGGAGGTAGCCCGGCACGTCGACGACGACGACGAGAGGAACGCCGAACGCGTCGCACATGCGCACGAACCGGGCGGCCTTCTCGGCGCTCGTCGCGTCGAGGCAGCCACCGAGGCGGATCGGGTTGTTGGCGATCACGCCGACGGCGCGTCCACCGAAACGGCCGAGAGCCGTGACGATGTTGGGCGCCCAGCGGGGGTGCAGCTCGAGGCTGGTTCCCTCGTCGAGGATCGCCTCCACCACGGGGTGGACGTCGTACGCGCGCTTGAGGTTCTCGGGCTTGAGCGCCGCGAGGTCGACGTCGGCCACGGCCGTGACGTTGAGGGTGCCGTGGCTGCCGAGGAGGGAGGCCAGGCGCGCACCGTCGTCGAGCGCCTGACGCTCGGTGTCCGAGACGACGTGCACGACGCCGGACCTGCGGCCGTGCGGCTCCGGGCCGCCGAGGCGAAGCATGTCGACGTCCTCGCCGGTGACCGAGCGGACGACGTCCGGGCCGGTGACGAACACGCGGCCCTCAGGGCCGAGCACCACGACGTCGGTGAGGGCCGGGCCGTACGCCGCACCACCGGCGGCGGGGCCGAGCACGACCGAGATCTGCGGGATGCGGCCCGACACGCGGGTCATGATCGCGAACACCAGGCCCACCGCCTGCAGGCTCTCGACGCCCTCGCGAAGGCGGGCACCGCCCGAGTGCCACAGGCCGACGATCGGAACGCCGGCGGCCGAGGCCTGCTCGTACGCCTGCACGATCACCTTGCAGCCCTGGATGCCCATGGCACCGCCCTGCACCGTGGGGTCGGTGCAGAAGACGACCACGGAGGTGCCGTGGGCGACACCGCGAGCGGCGATCACGCCGCAGTCGTCGACCGCGGAGATGAGCTCCATCGTGCCGTCGTCGAGGAACGCCTCGAGCCGGACGAGGGGGTGGCGCGGGTCGAGGTCGGTGACCTGGACGTCGGCGCCGGCGACAGCAGTCATCAGATGCTCCGGAAGACGAGGGCGACGTTGTGGCCGCCGAACCCGAACGAGTTGTTGAGCACCGCGGCGTCGCCCGCGCGCAGGGGGCGTGGTGCCCCGTACGCGACATCGAGGCCGATCGCGTCGTCGGGGTCCTCGAGGTTGGTGGTGACCGGGGCGACGCGGTCGCGCAGCGCCAGGATGGCCGCGACGGACTCGACTGCGCCGGCACCGCCGAGCAGGTGGCCGGTCATCGACTTGGTACCGCTCACGACGACGCCGTCGCTCGCGCTGCCCAGGGCCGTGCGGATCGCGATCGCCTCGGCGATGTCGCCCTGCGGCGTGGAGGTGGCGTGGGCGTTCACGTGGATGATGTCGGAGGCGTCGAGGCCGGACGCCTCGAGCGCGGAGCGGATCGCCCGGGTCGCACCGCGACCCTCGGGCTCCGGTTGCGCGATGTGGTGGCCGTCGGCCGAGAGACCGACACCCGCGACCTCGGCGTAGATCGTGGCGCCGCGAGCCACGGCGTGCTCGTACTCCTCGAGGACGAGGCAACCGGCACCCTCGCCCATGACGAAGCCGTCGCGCCCCTTGTCGTAGGGGCGGCTCGCCCGCTCGGGCTCGTCGTTGCGCGTGGAGAGCGCGCGCATCGCGGCGAAGGCAGCGACGGTGATCGGGTGGATGCACGCCTCGGTGCCGCCGGTCATCACGATGTCGGCACGGCCGGTGCGGATCATCTCCGAGCCGGTGTGCACGGCCTCGGCCCCGGAGGCGCAGGCGCTCACGGGCGTGTGGATCCCGGCCTGCGCGCCGAGGTCGAGCCCGACCCACGCGGCAGCGCCGTTCGGCATCAGCTGGGGGACCGACATCGGCGAGACGCGGCTCCAGCCGCGGGTGTTGAGGATGTCGTAGTTGTCGAGGAGGCTGACGATGCCGCCGATGCCGGTGGCTACGGCGACGCCGAGTCGCAGCGGGTCGATCTCGGGCGAACCGGCGTCCTTCCAGGCCTCCCGCGAGGCGATGAGGGCCAGCTGCTGGGATCTGTCGAGCTTGCGCGCCTCGACGCGGTCCATGACCTCGCTCGGGTCGACCGCGACCTGGCCGGCGAAGCGCACCGGGAGATCGGCGAACCGCTCGTCCTGCACGAGGCGTACGCCCGAACGGCCGGCGAGGAGGCTCTCCCACGTGGAGGCGACGTCGCCGCCGACGGGGGTCGTGACGCCGAGTCCGGTGACGACGACGCGGCGGGGTGCGGAGGTCATGGACGCTGCTCCTGGGCTCGTAGCTGGGCGAGGCACCTGGTGGGGTGCGCGGTGCGGGTGCCGGGTGCCGCGCGGGCGGCGTCCCGGTCGGGGACGCCGCCGCGTCGGCGGGGGTGGGGCTGGATCAGCCGGCGTTGGCGTCGATGAACGCGACGGCGTCGCCGACGGTCTTGAGGTTCTTGACCTCACCGTCGGGAATGCTGACGCCGAACTTGTCCTCGCACGCCATGACGACCTCGACCATCGACAGCGAGTCGATGTCCAGGTCGTCGACGAAGGCCTTCTCGGGGGTGATGTCGGCGATGGGAGTACCGGCGACCTCGTTGACGATGGCCGCAAGGCCCTCGAGGGTCTGAGACACGTTGTTCTCCTGCAGATCGGTGCTGGACGGGTGGTGCTTCCTGGTCGTGCGTCGTGCGGGGTGGTTCTCGTCGTGCTGGTCGTGCTCCCGGTGCCGAGGCAGCGGGGGTCTAGGGGATCTCCACCACCTGGGCGGCGTACGCGAGGCCCGCGCCGAACCCGATGAGCAGGGCGAGGCCTCCGTGCTCGACGTCGCCGCTCTCGAGCATGCGGTCGAGGGCGAGCGGGACCGAGGCGGCCGAGGTGTTGCCCGTCGTGATGATGTCGCGCGCGACCACGACGTGGTCGGGCAGTGCGAGCTGGCGGACGATCGCGTCGGTGATGCGGTTGTTGGCCTGGTGCGGCACGAAGGCCGCGAGGTCGTCCACCGTGACGCCCGCGGCGGCCAGGGCCTCGAGCGACACCTTCGCCATCTCGCCCACGGCCCAGCGGAAGACCTGCTGGCCCTGCATGACGAGCGCCGGGAAGCCGTGGCTCTGGTCGTCGCGGTACTCGATCCACGACTGCGTCATCGTGATGGCGTCCTTCTGGGCGCCGTCGGCTCCCCAGACAGTCGGGCCGATGCCCGCGTGGTCGCTGGGGCTCACCACGACGGCGCCCGCGCCGTCGGCGAAGATGAACGACGATCCGCGGTCGTCCCGACGGACGAAGTCCGACAGCTTCTCCACGCCGATCACGAGCACGTGCTCGGACTGGCCCGAGCGGATGAGGTTGTCGGCGAGGCCGAGGGCGTAGCAGAAGCCCGCGCAGGCTGCGGCGACGTCGAGCGCAGCCGCCTGGGGTGCGCCGATCCGGTCGGCGATCTCTGCCGCGGCCGACGGCGTCTGGTACGGGTGCGACACCGTGGCGACGAGCACCATCGAGAGGTCGGTCGCGGCGAGGCCGGATGCGGCGAGTGCCTTCTCAGCGGCTGCGAGACCCATGTCGCTGACGGTCTCGTCGGGTGCGGCCCATCGACGCTCGATGATTCCTGAGCGCTCGCGGATCCATGCGTCCGACGACTCGATCCACGTGCAGATCTCGGCGTTGTCGACGACGCGAGCCGGGCGGTACGAACCGGTCGAGACGATGCGGCTGCCGGCGCGGACGGGCGCCGAGGCGATCCGGGCGCTCACGCGCGACCCGCCTCGGGGTGCAGGCGAACGATCGGCTGGCCGGGGCTCACGGGGTCGCCGTCCTCGACGAGCCACTCGACGACGGTGCCGCCGTGCGGCGCGAGCACGGGCTGCTCGTCGCGAAGGTTGACGATCGCGCCGATGGCCGCGCCTGCCACGAGGCTGTCCCCGGTCTCGGACGTGACCCCGAGACGGAACGTGCCCTTGGCAGGAGCGACCAGCAGCCGCCAGGTGGGCGACTGCGACGTGGGGGCGACGGTGGCATGGCGCTCGATGAGGTCCCACGCGGCGGGCAGGTCGTCCGGCGTGCTCAGGGAGAGGGCCTCGACGCCGGGCAGGCCACGCTTGGCGAGGCCCGTGAGCGTGCCGCCCGGCGTGAGCTCGAGCAGCGCGGTGACGCCGATCTCGCCCATCGTCTGCATGCAGAGGTCCCAGCGCACCGGGTTGCTCACCTGGGTCACGAGCCGGGTCAGCACGTCGCGTCCGCTGTGGACCACGGTGCCGTCGGCGTTGCTGATGAGTCGCAGGCGGGTGTCGTGGACGTAGATGCTGCGGGCGAGGCTGGCGAGCTCGGCCACCGCCGGAGCCATGTGACGGGTGTGGAACGCGCCGGCGACCTGCAGCGGGCGAAGCCGGGCCTTCTCGGGCGGCGCGGCGGCGAAGGCCTCGAGCTGCTCGAGCGTGCCCGCCACGACGATCTGGCCGGCACCGTTCTCGTTGGCTGCGGTGAGCCCGTGAGCCTCGGCCGCGGCGACGACCTCGTCGCGGTCGCCGCCGAGAACAGCGGTCATGCCGGTGGGGGTGACCGCGGCAGCGGCCGCCATCGCCCTGCCTCGCTCACGGACGAACACCATCGCCTGCTCGGCGGTGATCACGCCGGCGCCGACCGCGGCGGTGATCTCACCGACGCTGTGCCCGGCGCCCGCGCCGACCTTGCCGTAGGCCTCGGCGGGGTGGGGGAACAGGCTGACCAGCGTGACCAGGCCCGCCCCCACCAGCAGCGGCTGCGCCACGGCGGTGTCGCGGATGGTGTCGGCGTCGCTCTCGGTGCCGTGCTTCACGAGGTCGATCCCCGCGACGGTCGAGAGCCAGCGGAGGCGGTCGGCGAAGCCGGGCACCTCCAGCCAGGGCGTGAGGAAACCGGGGGTCTGAGAGCCCTGTCCGGGCGCGACGACGACGAGCACGGGTTCAGCCTCCCGGCAGAGTTGGTCACGCGCTGATCACGGCCCGGCCAAAGCCAACCCGCGAACTTTGTAGGTTTCCTACAACAGCGTACCGGTCAGGGGGCCGCGTGTTCGGTACTCAGCCGACCCAGCGCCAGAGCCATCCGCAACGACCATGCGTCGCGCGGCATGGTCGGCGTCAGCCCCGTGACGTCAGCCACGCGTCGCAGCCGGTACCGCACGGTGTTCGGGTGCACGAAGAGCTCGCGCGCGGTGCCCTCGAGCGAGCCCGTGCGCTCGAGGTACGCCGACAGCGTCTCCACCAGCGTGGGGTCCTCGGCCAGGAGCCGGTCGTAGACGTCGCTGACCAGGCGCGCGACGGCGTCGTCGTCGCCGTCGAGCGCCCGCTCCGGGAGGAGGTCCTCGGCCAGCACCGGGCGCGGCGCGTCCGGCCACGCGATCGCCGCCCGCAGCCCGGTGAGCGACTCGCGTGCGCTGCGCCCGGCGTCCGCGAGCCGAGGCACGACCGGGCCGACCACGACCGGCCCCGGTGCGAAGTGCGCGAGAACGGCCCGCGCCGCCCTGATCGGATCGGTCACACCACCGAGGACGACAACGAGCCGCTGAGCCTGGACCCCGGTGAGCGCGTCGTAGCGATGGTGGCGAGCGGCTCGCTTCACACCCTCGGCCACGGTCTCGGGATCGCCCTCGGGAGCGTGCCCGGTCACCACGCAGATGCTGGTGACCGCGCCCCACCCGAGCGCAGCACCGCGGGAGACGACGTCGTCGGCGAGGTCGTCGCGCAGCAGGGCATCGAGCACGAGCGACTCCAGCCGGGCGTCCCAGGCGCCGCGTGCCTCCGCCGCGCGGGCGTAGACCTGCGCCGCTGCGAACGCGATCTCGCGCGAGTAGAGGAGCATCCCCTCCCTCACCCAGGGCAGGTCGTCGGCGCCGACGATCTCCTCGACGTGCTCCTCGACGACCGCGATCGTCGTACGCACCAGGTCGACGGTCTGCTGCAGGGAGACCGCCCGCACGAGCTCCTGCGGGGCGGTGCCGAAGACGTCGGCCGTGATGGCCGAGGCTCCCTCGGGGTCGCGGAACCACCGCACGAACGCGGCGATGCCGGCCTGCGCGACGAGGTTGACCCAGGAGCGGTCCTCCGCCGACATGGCGGCGTACCACGGCAGCTCGGACTCCATGCGGGCCGAGGCCGCCGTCGCGAGGGTGCCGGTCGCCCGCTCGAGGCGGCGCACGGTGGCGGCGCGCTGGCGCCCGCTCGCTGTCGGCACGGGCGGAAGCCTAGGCTCACCGGCCCGTGAACGACGCGTCGCCCCGCGGCGAAACTGTCGGAATACGACAAACGGGGGGAGCAAGCGCCGTCGAGCATGGAGGCGCCAGGAGCAGGGAGGGCCGTTACCCGGCCCCGTCGGTGTTGCCGGCGTCGGCCTTGCTGGGGTCGGTGAGGTTGTAGCGGGCGATGGCCTCGGCCACCTGCTCGCGGCCGTACTCGCCGCGCTCGGCGAGGCTGGCGAGCGTGCGTACGACGATGCTCTCCGCGTCGACGAGGAAGTGGCGACGCAGCGCACCGCGGGTGTCGGACATGCCCCAGCCGTCGGTGCCGAGCGTGGCGTAGTCGGACGGCACCCAGCTGCGGATCATGTCCTGGAGCTCGCGGATGTAGTCGGACACGGCCACGACCGGGCCCGGCCGGCCGGCGAGTCGATGGGTGACGTACGCCGTCCGCTGCTCGCCCTGGGGGTTGAGCAGGTTGTGCCGGTCGACGGCGAGGCCGTCGCGGCGCAGCTCGGTCCAGGACGTGACCGACCAGACGTCGGCGTGCACGCCCCATTCGTCGCGCAGCAGGCGCTGTGCCTCCAGCGCCCACGGAACGCCGACGCCAGACGCGAGCACCTGCGCACGCGGACCGTCGCCCTCGCCGGCGGGGGAGAGCAGGTAGAGGCCGCGGACGATGCCTTCTGCGTCGACGCCCTCGGGCTCGGCCGGCTGCATGTACGGCTCGTTGTAGAGCGTCAGGTAGTAGAAGACGTCCTCGGGGCTCTCGCCGTACATCCGGCGCAGGCCGTCCTTGACGATGTGCCCGAGCTCGTAGCCGTACGCCGGGTCGTACGCGACGACCGCGGGGTTGGTGGCCGCGAGCACGGGGGAGTGGCCGTCCTCGTGCTGGAGGCCCTCGCCGTTGAGCGTCGTGCGGCCGGCGGTTGCGCCGAGCACGAAGCCGCGCGCCATCTGGTCCATCGCGGCCCAGAAGGAGTCGCCCGTGCGCTGGAACCCGAACATCGAGTAGAAGATGTAGATCGGGATCATCGGCTCGCCGTGGGTGGAGTACGACGAACCCGCAGCGGTGAACGACGCGACCGAGCCGGCCTCGTTGATGCCCTCGTGCAGGATCTGGCCCGACGTGGACTCCTTGTACGCCAGCACCAGGTCGCGGTCGACCGAGGTGTAGGTCTGGCCGTGGGGAGAGTAGATCTTCGCCGTCGGGAACATGGAGTCCATGCCGAACGTGCGGGCCTCGTCCGGGATGATCGGCACGATGCGGTGACCGATCTCCGGGTCGCGCATCAGGTCCTTGAGCAGTCGAACGAACGCCATCGTGGTGGCGATCGACTGCTTGCCCGAGCCGCGGTTGACGGCGTCGTAGACCTTGTCGCCGGGCAGGACGAGCGGCCGGTTGGTGACACGCCGCTCGGGCACGCCGCCGCCGAGCGCGCGTCGACGCTCGAGCATGTACTGGATGTGCTCGTGGTCCATGCCGGGGTGGTAGTACGGCGGCAGGTACGCGTCGAGCTGGTCGTCCTCGATCGGGATCTGCAGCGTGTCGCGGAAGCCCTTGAGGTCCTCGAGGGTCAGCTTCTTCATCTGGTGGGTCGCGTTGCGGCCCTCGAAGTGGTTGCCGAGGGTCCACCCCTTGATGGTCTTGGCGAGGATGACCGTGGGCTGACCCTTGTGCTCCGTGGCGGCGCGGTAGGCGGCGTACATCTTGCGGTAGTCGTGGCCGCCGCGGCGCAGCGACCAGATCTCCTCGTCGGTCCAGTCCTCGACCAGCTTGCGGGTGCGCGGGTCGCGGCCGAAGAAGTTCTCGCGCACGTAGGCGCCGTTCTCGGCCTTGTAGGTCTGGAAGTCGCCGTCCGGCGTGCGGTTCATGAGGTTGACGAGGGCGCCGTCGCGGTCGGCCGCGAGCAGCTCGTCCCACCGGCGTCCCCAGACGACCTTGATGACGTTCCAGCCCGCACCGCGGAAGAACGACTCGAGCTCCTGGATGATCTTGCCGTTGCCGCGCACCGGGCCGTCGAGCCGCTGCAGGTTGCAGTTCACGACGAAGGTCAGGTTGTCGAGCTCCTCCTGCGCCGCGATCTGCAACGCGCCCCGGCTCTCGGGCTCGTCCATCTCGCCGTCGCCGAGGAACGCCCACACGCGCTGGTCGCTGGTGTCCTTGATGCCGCGGCCGTGGAGGTACTTGTTGAACCGCGCCTGGTAGATCGCGTTGAGCGGCCCGAGGCCCATGCTCACCGTCGGGAACTCCCAGAACGTCGGCATGAGACGCGGGTGCGGGTACGACGACAGCGAGCCCGACGGGTGCGAGAGCTCCTGGCGGAAGCCGTCGAGCTGGTCGGTCGAGAGCCGGCCTTCGAGGAAGGCGCGGGCGTACATGCCGGGTGAGCCGTGGCCCTGGAAGAAGATCTGGTCGCCGCCGCCGGGGTGGTCCTTGCCGCGGAAGAAGTGGTTGAAGCCCACCTCGTACATCGAGGCGGTCGAGGCGTACGTCGAGATGTGGCCGCCGACGCCGACGCCGGGCCGCTGGGCCCTGTGCACCATGATCGCGGCGTTCCAGCGGGCGTACTGCCGGATGCGGTGCTCGATCTCCTCGTCACCGGGGAACCAGGGCTCGCGCTCGGGCGGGATCGTGTTGATGTAGTCGGTCGAGCGCAGGCTCGGCACTCCGACGTTCTGCTCGGCGGCCCGGCGCAGCAGCGACAGCATGATGTAGCGCGCGCGGTAGGGGCCGGCGTTCGCGACGAGAGCGTCGAACGAGTCGATCCACTCGCCGGTCTCGTCGGGGTCGACGTCGACGTACTGGGTGGGGAGACCGCCGGCCAGCAGGGGTTCGCGGTCGCGTCCAGGTGCCACGGGTGAGTCCATCTCCTCGGGTTGCAAGGAAGTGCGAGCCGGGGCGCCGTTGCCCCAGGGGTTGTCGGGCTGCCGTCCTCGGTGGAGGGAGGGCGGTGACCGTGCGGTGCAGCGCCGGAGCCCCCGGGTCGCGGGGAGACGCAGGGACCATCCTGCCGGTTACTCGCGAGTCACCGCAGCGCGGCCGTGCCGAACGGTTCCGGGAGGCCGTCGCCGGCCGTTCCTGGGCCCCTCACCAGCGGCGACGCGCCGGGCTGTCCGGGCCCCGGTGCTTGCGTGCGTGGCGCGCGGTCGGGTGGACTGTCCCCCGACGGGGCGCGACCTGCCCCCGTCGGGATGTGACTGACAGGAAGCGGGGACGTCGTGACCGCGACGGCGGACGGCGCGGAGGCCCAGAAGAGCCTGATGGCTCGGTTCGGGATCGCCTCCGGGCAAGTCGTGCAGGAGATCGGCTACGACGACGACGTCGACGACGCCCTTCGCGCTGCGATCGCCACGACCACGGGCTCCGAGCTCGTGGACGAGGACTACGACGACGTGGTCGATGTCGTGCTGCTGTGGTGGCGCGAGGACGACGGCGACCTCGTCGACGCACTGATGGATGCCATCGCGATCCTCGCCGACCAGGGCGTCATCTGGCTGCTCACCCCCAAGCCGGGGCGCGACGGCCACGTCGAGGCCAGCGACATCTCCGATGCTGCGCCCACCGCCGGTCTGCAGGCCACGAGCACCGTGTCAGCCTCGCGCGAATGGCAGGGCACGCGGCTCGTCGCCCCGAAGGCCTCGCGCCGCTAGTCAGCCGCGGGCGAAAGGGAGCCGGCGCAGCAGCGAGCCGACGGCTGACACGGCCCGCATGCTGGCGTTGAGAGCAGCGCCGCCAGGAATCCCGGGCACCTGCTCGACGAGCGGCGCCAACGCCATGAGCCCCGGTATGTCATGTACCACCAGCTGCCTGCCCGCCATCGCGCGCGGCACGTCCGCCCTGCCGGCCGTGACGTCGAGCAGCAGCCGCACCGATCCCTCGACCCGTGGCCCGAGGACTTCTCCGGCCGCCGGATCGAGCTCGGCCGTCCGCCACGATCCCGGCACCGCGCCGACCCCGGCCGCGAACGTCGGGGTGACGGCGACGAGCGAGGCATGCAGGCCCTGCCGCGACGCCAGGGCCCCGATGGTGTCGAGCACTCCCACGAGACCGAGCCGCAGCAGCTCGTCCGGCACGACGGCGCCCGCCTGCTCGAGGTCCAGCGCCGAGGTCGCCAGCGGGTACGTCGAGGCGTGCAGGAACGTGAGCAGCGGCAGCGTGCCGAGCATGGATGCCACCGGCAGCTGGCCGTCGTCGTACGACTCGGGCGACTTGAGCCACGCGGTCATCTCGGCGCCCTGGCGGCGGACGGCGGCATACACGGCTTCCGGCGTCTCCCCACGGTGCGCTTCGCGGACGGCGTCGACGAGTCCGGCCTGGTCGTGATCGCCCACGATGCCGCGCCGCGCCTCGGCGAGAAGCTGTGCCAGGGGCCGGTTGTCGTCCCACGCTCCCAGCGGCGTCACGACCTCGCGAGCGGTCAGCCCCTTGGCGCGGGTCACCGCCTCGAGGTCGAGAGGCTCGACCATGTCGGCGAACAGCGTCCATGCCCGGGCGACCGCGGAAGCGAGCGCTGATCGGTCGGTGGTGCCGAGCCCGCGGTCGCCGGGTGTCGGGATGAGGGAGTCGGGGAGCTGTGCCACGATCGAATCCTGCCGTGGCGCGCTCCTCTGCGCGGCCCAGGACCAGGAGGGACTCCCGCATGTCGGTCGAGGTGGGCCAGGAGGCCCCCGACTTCGAGCTCCGGAACCAGTTCGGCACGCCGGTTCGGCTGTCGTCGTTCCGCGGTGCGAAGAACGTCGTGATCGTCTTCTACCCCAAGGCATTCACGATCATGTGCACCGGTGAGCTCTGCGCCATCCGGGACGAGCCGTCGCTCTTCGAGGACGACGACACCGTCGTGCTCGGCATCTCGTGCGACACCACGGCCACGCTCAAGGTCTTCGCCGAGCAGGAGCGCTACGAGTTCCAGCTGCTCAGCGACTTCTGGCCCCACGGCGAGGTCACCCAGCTGTACGGCGTCTTCTTCGACGCGGGCGGGTTCCCGCTTCGCGCCACCTTCATCATCGACAAGGACGGCGTCGTGCGCTGGTCCGTCGTCAACGGCCCTGGCGACGCGCGGCGCACCCAGGACTACCGCGACGCCCTCGCCTCACTGTCCGCCTGACCCTTCCGCGTCCGCTCCTGGCACCATCGGTGCCATGGGATGCCTGCGGTGCGGACGGCGCCAGGTCGACCCCGACTCCGGGCCGTCGTCCTGGCGTCGCGCGGTCGTGGCAGGCGAGCAGGTGCTGGTGTGCCCGGCCTGTCAGACCGACGGGTGGACCGATGGCCTGGACGGGTGCGCCGCGTGCGGGTCGACCGTGCTCGTGAAGCGGCTCGGCGAGGTGACGTGCCGCGCGTGCGGTCACCTGGGCCCGTCGATCGTCGCCGCGGGCGCCGCGCACGTGCAGGACGCGTCTCGCCGCGAGGCCCTCGCGGCCGACGTCGCAGCAGCTCTCGACCGGGTGCTTGGCGGAGACCCGCCGGCCTGAGGCCTCGAGATGCGGGAAGGCCCGATCGGTCGCAGGATCGTCTCGGCAGCCGCGTCGGAGGTGGCCCGAGAACCCGCCGACGCGGCTGTCCCATGGCAGGAGCGCGCGACGGTTTCCTCCTGCACCCGTGCTTGGGTACCCTCGCCCGTCGGAGCCGCGTACGTCGCCGGCATCCGGGCGCATAGCTCAGCTGGTTAGAGCACCTCCCTTACAAGGAGGGGGTCAGGGGTTCGAGTCCCTTTGCGCCCACCATCCCAACAATCCCACGGAGTTTCAGCCTTGGCACCGCGTGGCGAGTGGACGCTCACCGCTCTCTGAGCACATAATAGACCCCGTGAGCCTCACGCTGACAACTGCCGCGCCGGACTTCGAGCTGTCCCTGCGCGCCGCCAACCGTGCCCCGAGGACGATCGAGAAGTACCTCGACAGCCTCCGTGACCTCGACCGGACGCTCGCCGCCGCCGGGCACTCCCGCGCGGTGCGCGAGGTCCGACCATCCGACGTCGAGCGATGGATCGTCGCCCAGCAGGAACGCGGCAACTCCGCGGCCACGGTCGCCCTGCGGTTCAGGTCGGTGCAGCAGTTCTGGAAGTGGTGTCTCCGCGAGGACGAGATCGACGCCGACCCGATGATCGGGCTCACGATCCCTCAGGTGCCGATCCAGCCCGTCCCCGTGATCTCCGACGACGCGATCATGGCGCTGCTCAAGGCGTGCAAGGGCACCGGCTTTTCCGAGGCCCGCGACACCGCGGTAATCCGGCTGCTGCTCGACACCGGCATCCGACGGGCCGAGTTGATCGGGCTCACCGTCGACGACGTCGACCGTGCCAGCCGCACCATCACCGTCATCGGCAAGGGGCGCCGCGCTCGCACCGTCCGCTACGGCGTCAAGACGGGCGAGGCCCTGGGCCGTTACATCCGCCGCCGAACGGAGCACCAGAGCGCCGCCACGACGACCGCGCTATGGCTCTCTGACCGTGGTCCGGGGGCCTGGGGGTCGGACGGCGTGAGGCTCATGCTCAAGCGCCGCTCCGGGCAGGCGGGCCTCGCGACGCCCGTCCACCCGCACCAGTTCCGGCACACCATGGCATCGGACTACCTCGCCTCCGGCGGGCTCGAGGGCGACCTCATGCGCGTGGCCGGGTGGTCGTCGCGGCAGATGCTCACCAGGTACGGCGCGGCGGTCGCCGACGAACGCGCTCGCGATGCTCGCGACCGGCTGGAGCTCAAGGGAGACAGGCTGTGAGCGGGTACCGCGGCCGACTCACCGGCCCCCTGTCGACGGCCCCGGAAGGTCTGTACGAGGCCGTGCAGCGTGCGCGTGGGCACCGCGTCGTGGCTACGGGGGTGTGCCGTTCCGGTCACGCGCTCGTGACCGTGCTCGACACGTCCGAGGGGCGGGTCGTGCTCTGGAATCCGTCGTCTGCCTTCATCGACCTCGACGATGGCGCGAGACGGTTCACAGGCGCTGAGTGGGTGCAGACGATAGAGCAGAGCGGGACACCGGGCGACCTCTCCGGGTGTCGTTGCCGCTGTTCGCGAGTCGCCCGAGTGGACGTCGGGGCGCTGATCGAATTGGCCGCGTCATCCTCGCGCGCCCGGGTGCGCCTGGCCTGAGTCGCTGCTCGCATGTACGCTGAGCGAAGCAAGTACGGCCCGCGCGCGAGTCGCGCCCCCCGGACGTTGGGCGACCGGTCACCAGTTAAAGGTGGCCCGTCATGCCCGAGTCCCGTTCCCCTCGTCACGCAGCCGCTGCGCTTCATCGCGTCGCGATGGAAGGCGGCAGCGCAGTCAGCGCACCCGCCCGTGAAGCGTTCCTCCGCAAGTTCGAGGACCAGGTCGACCCTGACCGTGTCCTCCCCTCCGAGGAGCGCGCCAAGCGTGCCTCGGCCGCCCATCGCGCCCACTTCCTGAACCTCGCCGCCAAGTCTGCCGATGTACGCCGTCTGAGGGCTGACGCACGCGAGCGCGATGTCGAGGTTGCCGAGCTGCGCGCCCTGGTCGATGCGATCGAGCAGGCATCGTGAGCGCCTACGCCGCCACGGCGGTCACCGACATCCGGCGAAAGACGAGCGCCGAGGCCAAGGGCCAGACCGGGGACTCCCCACCGATAGATGAAGGGCGCCCCCGCCAGGAAGCGCCCTCACCTAGAACCTCAACGGCTGCACCGATTCTACGTCGTCGGCGAGCTGCCGCGCTCCGCTGCGAACCGCTCCACGACGGCCAGCGCGACCCGTGGCGGTTCACCCGGTCGATCTCGCCCGGGCATCTCGACGCCTCCCGTGCGGCCTGGGCTCACCTGGCGTGGCTCGGTCTCGTCGACTCTGAGGGTTTCGTCGAGGGCGTCCTGCGCGACCTGGGGAGGGCGTCGTGATGACGCCCAACATCACCATGGTCTCGACCGGCGACCTAGGTGTCGACGACGCTCGAGACCGCTGCGACCGGATCAAGAAGATGGTCTCCATCGTCGCCGACGACATCGCGGTGCTGTTCGAGGGCCGTGGCTGGCTGGCGCTGGGGTACACGTCCTGGGCTGAGCTCTGCCGCGTCGAGTTCGAGGGCGTGCAGCTCGCCCCCGGTCGTCGACGTGAGGTCGTGGCCGATCTTCGTGAGTCCGGGCTCTCCGTCCGTGCGATCGCGGCTGCGACCGGCACGACGAAGAGCACGATCGACCGCGATCTCCAGGTGTCCCGCAGCGGGACACCTGGCATGCCCGAGGACGACTTCATGCTCGTGTCGTCCGAGGCCACGGAGGACGAGTTCGAGGCCGCGCTCACCCTCGCCAGGGCCGCCGACGACCTGTCTCGTGGCGGCGTCGCCCGGCACCTTCCGGGCCGCGAGAAGCAGGTCACGGGCCTGGACGGCAAGACGTACAAGCGACAGTCAGTCGGGCCGCACGTCCCGCAGCCCCGGACCAATATCCCCGCGAAGGTCTCCGCCGCCCTCGTCCAGATCGACACCGCCCGCAGGGCGCTCGAGGCGCTCACATCTGCGCAACTGCGCTCACAAAACGGAGAGGCCCGCAGCCGTTGGGCCGCGAACCTCTCCGAACAAATCGACGCCCTTCACGGCGTCCTCCGCGACCTCGGGGGTGCCGCATGAAGGCGCGCCACCGGACGCACGCCGGATGGGTCGATGAGGTGCGATACCGGCCTGACATTCCTAAGCGGGTAAAGCGCCTCCTCCTAGAGGTCGCTGACGGCACCTACGTGGTCAAGGCGCGCAACCTCTACTCGATCACGCACGAGGAGCTTGCTCGTCGCCTCCGTGTGGATCGCTCCAACGTCAAGCGCGCGACGTGGTGGGCGATCGATGCCGGGTGGCTGATCGTCTGCCAGCAAGGGCACAACGGGCGCCAGCAGACCTATCACCGTTCGGTGCCGTGGGATCCGCCGCGGTACTGGCACCGTCGTCCGTGCGAGGGGTGCGGTGGGAACCTCACCGTGCGCCGAGTGATCCGTGCCCGAGCGATCGACGCCGACGGCCTTCTCGTCGACCCGGAGACGGGCGAGATCGTCGAGGGCATGGCGGAAGTAGGGGTGCGAAACGCACCCCTACTTCGCACCCCTACGCGCACCCCCTATAGAGGTAGTACCAGCGACGCGACTCCCAGCCCCTCCGTGGGCATCAAGATCCTGCGAATCGCCGACCCGGCGCTCGTGAACGTCCGCGGTCGGTTCGTGCCCCTGGCGCGTGTCGCATGAGCTGGCCCTACACCAAGGGCGCACCGACGAGATGCGTCCGGTGTGGCTCTGCTCCAGCAGTGGCGCTCCTCGACAGACCACGAGGCCCGTGGTGCCGCGACCACCTGCCCTGGCTCCCGATCGTGCCGTCGTGGCGCGTCGGAAAGTGCATCCGGTGCGACAGTCGCGGCGCCGTTGTCGTCGCTCCGGGTGGGCGCGTCACTGGTCCTGTCTGCCGGGACCACCGTCCCGCGCCCGCAGGGTTCAACGATCAGGCGAACATCACGCTCGCCGGAGTCATGGCCCGGTGGTCGAAGTGAGCGCCGTCGCCGACCTCGCGGACCTCGCAGCGCAGGACTGGCGAGAGGACGCCGAGTGCGTCGGTGCGCCGTACGAGTTCGTGGACGTTGCCGACGTCGAGCTCGCCGAGTACCTGATCCGGCGCTACTGCCACCGCTGCCCGGTGCTGAGCGCGTGCAACGCCTACGCCGAGACGCTGAAGCCTGAGCCGTGGCCGAGCGTGTACGGCGGTCGGCTCATCGTCGGGACCAAGGCACGTCCGCGGCGACGGGAGGCATCGTGACCACGACCCCGTGCTCGACCTGCGGCTCGATCGCGCGGCACCACGCACCCCACTGCCCCGATCGCGCCGAGTCTTTCCGTAGGGAGCCCACGGAGACCGCGGGGGCTCCTGCCCTATATCCCGTGTTTTTCACCACCACCCCAACGGAGACCGCGCCGGCTCCTACAAACTCACCGACCTCTGAGACGGTGCGCAACCCTCTCCCCAACCCCCGAAAGGCTTTGATATGACAAGGATTTGCTCGTGGTGCGGAACGTCGTTTACCGCACCGACGTCCCGTGCACTGTATTGCTCGGGGCCGCATCGCGCGAAGGCTGCAAAGGCTCGCGCGGCTGGCCTCCCACCGCACGCCGTCGACGCTTCCACGCACCCCGCGGACGCCGAGCCCGGCGAGGTCCGTCCCGCTGTTGTCGCGTGGATCGCGCAGACCGGGATCGACGCGACTCACCCCCTCGCCCCCGCGGCCGTCGCCCTCGCCGAGCGCGTGGATAGCCGGAGCGACACGGCGTCGGCTCTCGCGTCGGCGGTCGGCGCGCTGCGCACGGCGCTGGCCGAGCTCGCGGCCAGCCCGCTGCCCTCCGTTTCCCGGATCGACCTGCTGCGGGTCCGGCATCTCGCGGCCCGTGCGGGCGAGCGCGACGTCGTCGCCGCGCTCTCGTCAGACGCGTGCGCGCGTATGTCGTCCTACGAGCAGGCGCAGCGATGACTTACCGCCACGACCTCGACACCGCCCGCGACGACCTCGACGCCGTAGAACGCTCGGCCCTGGGGGTTGCCGCGGCCGAGCTGCGCGACCGCCACGCCGCGGCTGGCGCAGCCCGGACGGCAGCGGTCTGGGCGGCCGTCGCCTGCGCCGCCGCAGACTCTCGGGACCGGGAGCGGACGACGCTCGCTGCGATGCAAGACGACCTCGACGGTGGCGCCGTGCACTTCGGCGAGGACTGAGCTCGTGTGCGGCGTCAACGTCACCACCTGGCACCGCTGCTGCCCCTGCTTTGCTCTCTTCCCGGGGGTCGCGCGATGGTGGATCGAAGGTTGTCAGACGGGCCCGTAGCCGCTGTCAAGGACAACCTGCGCCGCGCACGTACCGACGACGGCCCGTCCCTTATCCACCGGCGACGGGCCGTCGTCTCGGTTGACATTTGGTTACGCTCATTCGCGCGACGGAGTATCATGGAAGGCGTAAGTGACTCCGGCAGTGAGTAAGTCGCACGAGGGCAGCGCGAAACGCACCCCGCGACGTCACCGCTCCGGAGGGCCCGGCAGCGCTAACCGCACCGGCATGAGTTCTGCAACGTCGACCTCGGTCGAGCGCACGGAGACCGCGACACGGCTCCGGTACCTCCCACCGCTCCCAACTCGACGGCCCATCCATCATCCGCGCGTCCCGGCATCACGCCTTCATGGCGACCCGTGGGCGTGCTGTCCCCCTGAAAGGGGAACGCAATGAGTCTCATCACCGACCTGCGCGAGCGCCGCCAGCGCATCTGGCACGACGCGAGGACCGTGCTCGACACCGCCGAGCGTGAGAAGCGCGAGCTGACCGGCGTCGAGCAGTCGACATGGAACGCGAACATGACCGACCTGGACGCGCTCGACCAGCGCATCGCCACCCTCGAGGGTGGCGAGCAGCGCGAGCGCGAGACGGCCGCAGCGTTCGCAGCCCTGGGCGTGGGCGTGCCGGCGTCCCGGGGCCTGTCCAGCGCCGACGCCGACGTCGACGTCGCGTTCCGCAACGCCATCCTGAACAACGACCGCCGCCCGATCGAGGTCCGCCCCGAGGCGATCCGGTCCGGGTTCCGTCCCGGCATCGAGCGCCGAGACCTGCTCACCACGACCGGGTCGGGAATGGTCGCCACGACATTCCACAACCGGATCGTGCGACACATGGTCGACTCGTCCGCGATCCTCGCGGCCGGAGCAACCCTGCTCCAGACCGACGGAGGCGAGCCCTACAAGGTTCCCAAGTCGACCGCCATGTCGACCGCTGCGATCGTCACCGAGGGCGGCACGATCACCGAGTCCGACCCGACCCTGACCACCGCGGCCCTCGGCGCCTACAAGTACGGCTTCATCGTGCAGGTGTCCTCCGAGCTGGCGCAGGATGCCAACTTCGACCTGCTCGGCTACCTCGCCGAGCAGGCAGGGCAGGCCATCGGCAACGGGTTCGGTGCGCACGCGATCACCGGCACCGGCACCGCACAGCCGCGCGGCATCACCATCGACACCACCCTCGGGATCACCGGTGCCGCCTCGGTCGCCGGTGCGTTCACCGCCGACAACCTGATCGACATGTACCACTCTGTTGCCGAGCCCTATGCCCGGTCGGCGTCGGCAGCGTGGCTCATGCGTAACGCGACGCTCGGCGCCGTCCGCAAGCTCAAGGACTCGCAGAACCGCTACCTGTTCGACGTCAACGCCCCGGCCGGTTCCGGTGCCTCGGGCACCCTGCTCGGTCGCCCCGTCTACGCCGACCCGAACGTGGCGGCCGTGGGCCTGTCGGCCAAGTCGGTCGTGTTCGGTGACCTCTCCAAGTACTGGGTGCGCGCTGCGGGCCCGGTCCGGTTCGAGCGCTCGGATGAGTTCGCGTTCTCCACCGACCTCGTCACCTTCCGCGCCCTGGCACGACTCGACGGCACCCTCGTCGACACGACCGGAAGCTGCAAGCACTTCATCGGCAACGCGGCGTAGAAGCCGCTGACGGCCCCGCTGCCCGCCCGGCAGCACACGAGGCCCCCAGGACCGCCCTCACGGGCACCTGGGGGCCTCGTCGTCGTCACGGGCCGCCCGTACCGTCGTCCTCGTGGACCCTGTCGCCTGCACCGTCACCGATGACACCGGCGAGCGCCCGGGCTGGGTACTCGCATGGCAGCGCACGGACGGCGCGTGGAGGGCCCTGTGCCGCTACGCCGTCCCCGTCGAGGGTTACAACCTCACCCGCGAACGCTGGCTGCCAGCAAGCGCCCTGACACCTCGCTAGGCGAGCGCTATCGGCACATCTGCACGCCTCGGCCCTCACCGCATCGGCACTTCCATGGAGGGAAAATGCACTAACGCGAGAGCCCCACAACCACGAAGATCCCAGCAATCACCAATAGGGCCCATCCGCCCCCGACCAACTGTCGATTCTGGCGGCGCTCGTCGTCCTCGAGTGGTTTGTCACCGGCAGCCCACGTCCGCAACAAGCCTGGGAGCGACGCATTGCGTTCGGCCATGTCCCTGGCAGCAGAACTGCGCCAACCCGCGAAGTCTGAGACAAGCCCTGCACCGAAGATCGCGAGAATCAGTGCTGCGCCATAGACGCTCATGACGACTTCGCCGCGAGCGCAGCGGCATCTGTCCCCGTCATGCGAGTCAGAATGCCGGATATTGAGCGGTCTGTCAGGACAGACCACGACCCCGCAGGCGACGGGGGAGACGCTGGCGGGGTCGTGAGGAGTCGACGGTACATCGCGCCTGCGACCACCGAACAGCGAACGGCCCGACACCCCTCGATCGGATGCCGGGCCGTCGTCGTGCGTCAGGCGCCGTGGTCCTCCGGGTTCTCGAGGGCGTCCACCATCGCGATGATGTCTGCCGCGAGGACCGACGCCGCGCCGGTTGTGAGGACCGCTGGCGCGGCGACGCCCTCGCCCTGGATCAGCACCATGACTTCTCCGGTCGTGAGCGTGCCGCCGCCCGTGACGACGTTCCCGCCCCGCGCGACGTCTATACGCCGGAGCTCGAGCTCCGACCGCCCGAGCCTGCACGCGCTTTCGCCGCAGTGGATGAACAGCACGTCGCCGACCTCGACCTCGGGCGTGCCCGGCACCCATCGGCCCTGCTCGATGTTGTCCTCGTCGAGCAGGTACGGGGCCTCGTCGTCGTGACCGAGGCACCATGCCGGGCAGAACGGGTATCGGGTCAGGGTCGTGATCCGCGGCGCCGTCGTAGTGGCGCCCGCCCGCTGGCACTCTCCGCCGTGCGTCCGGCCGCTCTCGTCCCGCGGCAGGTCGCAGCCGTGAACGTGGCCTCCGTCGTGCGTCGTACAGCACCCGGTAGTCGTCGCCTGGGCCGTGGTCGTGGTGGTCATGTCATGCTCCTCTCGCGTCCCCGTCAGGTCCGTCCTGGCGGGGTCGTTCGAGAGCGATTTCAGACCGCATAACTATGCGCTCTGCGCTACCCCTTCCATGAGGGGCGCTCAGCGCTTCCGGCTGTGCTCCCTTACAAGGAGGGGGTCAGGGGTTCGAGTCCCTTTGCGCCCACAGCCCGCGGGAGCCGGTCACGCCTCGAGCAGCTGCCACCCGATCGACGCATCGACGCGTCACGCTCCGTACGTCACACTGACCCAGGGTCCGTTCATCGTGGGGATGGGCAGGATGAGGGGGAGTCGGCGTGCGACTGCGCTTTATGGGTGAGCGCGGTGTGCGCGCTGCAATAAGCGCGCGCCATGGGGTGCTTTGGTTCCGGACGGGATGCTTCCGCGCGTTCTACGGGATGGACCTCCATCCGAGCGTGCGGATCTCGTTCAAGTCACGCCTCGACAAGACGAACCCCCGCCGCCTCACCATCGGCGAGAAGACGCTCGTCGCCTTCGACGCGATCATCCTCACGCATGACTACTCGACCGCGCGGCACGGAGACCGCTTCGAGGAACGGACGACCATCGGCTCGCGCTGCTTCATCGGGGCGGGCGCGATCATCCTTCCGGGCGTGACCATCGGGGATCACTGCATCATCGGTGCAGGCAGCGTCGTCATCTCCGACGTCCCGGCCGGGAGCATCGTGGTGGGGAACCCCGGGAAGGTGGTCCGGTCAGGAATCACCACCACCGACTACGGGCGCCTGAAGCACCCGCGCCCGGACGGGCCCACGACGCACCAGCCGACCACGACGGAGCCGACGGCCTGAGCACGAAGTCGTGGGCTCGAATGGTTGACGTGGCCGTCCCGGGGACGAAACGGCCTGTTCACATCCTCGGGAGATGGTTCTCCTGCCCGGTCGAACCAGACCGGGTCAAGGCTCGGGTGACCTGCGAGCCGGACTGCTCCTTCGAGCAGTGCTCGTCACCCGCTCGAGGGCCCGTCGCTCACTGGGGGGTGGCGGGCCCTCGCCCTGCCTCCGCCCGGTTCTCGGAGTCGATCAGGTTCAGGAACGCGACGACCGCATCAGGGTCGAAGTGGGTCCCGGAACCGGCCACGATCGTCGCGCGTGCGTCGTCCGAGGACATCGGCTGGCGGTACGGGCGCACCGAGGTGATCGCGTCGTACACGTCGACCACGGCGAACAGTCGCGCCTCGAGCGGGATCTGCTCTCGCACGAGCCCCGCGGGGTAGCCGCTGCCGTCCCACTTCTCGTGATGGCAGAGCGGGATGGCGAGGGCGGGCCGGAGGTACTCGATGCCCGCCAGCATCTGCCCAGCGAGCTCGGGGTGCCGCCGCATCTGCCCCCACTCGTCCTCCGTCAGCTGCCCCTGCTTGCCGAGGATGTGGTCGGCGACGCCCATCTTGCCGATGTCGTGCAGCGTTGCCCCGCGGCGTACGTCGTCCAGCGCCTTGCCGTCGAACCCGAACTCGCGCGCGAGCTCGACGGTCCGCGTCGTCACCCGTTCGGTGTGCTGGGCCGTGGACCGGTCGCGGATGTCGAGCGCGGACGCCCAGCCCGCGAGCGTCTCGTCGTACGCCGAGCGAAGTCGCGCTGTGGAGTCGTCGACCCGACCGACGTATCGCTGGGCGACCAGGAAGAGTCCGACGGTGGTGATCGTGACGAAGCCAAGACCCTTGACCGACTGCAGGTACTGCTCCGTCTGCTGGTTGCCGAGCGCGAGGCTGGTGACGAGCCGGTCCGAGAGCAGGATCCAGGCGACCGAGACGGCGAAGTAGCCGGCCGCGAGCCGCAGTGCAGCACGTGCCGGTCGGTTCGACCTCATGGCGCATCCGTCCCCGTCCCCGAGGCACATGATGGCCCCGAGTGCGCGTGGGAGGCGCGTCACGGGGGCGATGTCACACCCGCGTGCGCGCGGCGTGGTCGGTGATGCGCGCGGACTCCGGTACCCTGGTCACATCTCGCCGAGTTCTGGGTGGCACTGACCCCGCGGCGAATCCCTTCTCACGACGGGGACGCGCTCCTACGGCGCAGCGCCCCGAGCCTCCGGCCCAGTGACCGGTTGCGGTGCACCCGCACGGGAACGCACCACGGTCACCGACGACGCATCCCTTGCGCCCTCGCTCATCACGAGCGGGCTGCGCGCTGTCATGCGGGTGACCACCACGACCCGGAAGGTCCCATGACCGTCACCACGAACAACCGCGACGACGCACGCCGCAACAGGCCGCGCCGTCGCGCCAACGGCACCAACCCGAGCACGGGTCTGCCGAACACTCCCGCACCCGCCCCCGCCGAGTCGGCCGTCGCGAAGGCCCCGGCCAGCACGGACTTCGTCGAGCTCGGCGTGCCGCAGAACCTCGTCGACGTCCTTGCCAAGCAGGGCATCGAGTCGGCGTTCCCGATCCAGTCGGCGACGCTGCCCGACTCGCTGTCGGGCCGCGACGTCCTCGGCCGCGGCCGCACCGGCAGCGGCAAGACCATCGCCTTCGCGCTGCCGCTGGTCTCACGCCTCGCGACCGAGCGTCGCAGGGCCACTCGTGGCCGCCCGCGTGCCCTCGTGCTGCTCCCCACCCGTGAGCTCGCGACGCAGGTGCACGACACGCTCGCTCCGCTCGCCGAGGCCGCCGGCCTCTCGACCATGACCATCTACGGCGGCGTGGGCCAGGGCGGTCAGGTGAAGGCGCTGCAGCGGGGCTCCGACATCGTCGTCGCGTGCCCCGGTCGCCTCGAGGACCTCATGCGTCAGGGCCATGTGACCCTCGACGACGTGTCGGTCACCGTGCTCGACGAGGCCGACCACATGGCCGACCTCGGCTTCCTTCCCGGCGTACGCCGGATCATGGACACCACGCCGTCCGACGGTCAGCGTCTGCTGTTCTCAGCCACGCTGGACAACGGCGTCGACGTGCTCGTGCGCCGCTACCTGTCGAACCCGGTCACGCACTCCGTCGACGACGACGTGAGCACCGAGCCCGACATGGAGCACCACGTGCTCACCGTGACCGCCGGCGACAAGCCCGGGGTCGTGCACGAGCTCGCCTCCGGCGAGAGCCGCTCGGTCCTGTTCATGCGCACCAAGCACGGTGCCCGCAAGCTCGCCCGCGACCTGACCCTCGCCGGCGTCCCCGCGGTCGACCTGCACGGGAACCTCGCCCAGAACGCACGCACCCGCAACCTCGAGGCGTTCCGCAGCGGTGAGGTCAAGGTGCTCGTCGCGACCGACGTCGCCGCGCGCGGCATCCACGTCGACGACATCGCGCTCGTCGTCCACGTCGACCCGCCGACGGAGCACAAGGCCTACCTGCACCGCTCGGGCCGCACGGCGCGCGCTGGTGCCTCCGGCATCGTCGTCACCCTGCAGACCTCGGCGCAGCGCGGCGACGTCACCCAGATGACCCGCAAGGCCGGCATCCGCCCGAACCTCGCCTCGGTGCAGCCGGGCTCGCCCGAGCTGCTCGAGCTCACGGGCCCGCGTGCCGAGTACGTCGAGCCGGTGGCACGACGCGAGGAGCCGTCGTCCGGCGGTCGCTCGCGCGGTCCTCGTGGCGGTGCCAGTGGTGGTGGCGGCGGTCGCGGCCAGCGCAGCGGCGGCTCGTCCCGTGGTTCGTCCTCGGCCAAGCCGACGTCGTCGGGTCAGGGCTCGCAGCGTTCGCGCAGCGGCTCGTCGACCGGTGGCGCCCCGCGCCGGTCGGTGTCGGACTTCTCGTCCGGCGCCGGGCGTCGTAGCCGCTGACCCTGCACTGCACGAAGGCCCCGGTCGTCCTCACGGACGACCGGGGCCTTTCGGCGTACGACAGGGGTCAGGCCTCGCCGGCCGCGGCCTTCTGCGCGGCGATCTGCGCGTGCACCTCGGTCATGTCGACGTTCTTGATGGCGCTGATGAGCTGCTCGAGCTGGGCGTCGCGGAGGGCGCCGGGCTGCGAGTAGAGCATCACGCCCTCCCGGAAGGCCATGAGCGTGGGGATCGAGGAGATGCCGGCCGCGCTGGCGAGCGACTGCTCTGCCTCGGTGTCGACCTTGCCGAAGACGACGTCAGGGTGGGCCTCGGACGCCTTCTCGAAGACGGGTGCGAAGTTGCGGCACGGGCCGCACCACTCTGCCCAGAAGTCGACGAACACGATGTCGTTGCTGGTGACGGTGTCGTCGAAGACGTCACCTGTCAGTTCGATCGATGCCACGGGACTTCTCCAGGGTCGTTGGTCGGTGCGTACGTTTCACCGGTCAGAACGCCGGCGCCCGGCGTACACATTCCCACCGATGGCTCCGCAAGGCACGTGCCTCGGGCCACATCGGTGGTCAGCCTCGTAGGCTCCGGGCATGACCGAGGGCACCGCCACCGTCGCCGACGTCGTCGCCGCAGTGCACCGCCGGTACGACCCGGCGGGCGCCGAGCCGTGGGACGCCGTCGGCCTCGTCTGCGGAGACCCGTCCGCGCCCGTCGTCCGCGTGCTCTTCGCCGTCGACCCGACCGAGGACGTCGTGACCGAGGCCTCCGCGTGGGGCACCGACGTGCTCGTCACCCACCATCCGCTGCTGCTGCGACCGGTGTCGTCCGTGGCGGCGACCACCCCCGCCGGCACCGTCGTCCACCGGCTCATCGTCGCCGGCTGCGCACTGCTCGCGGCGCACACCAACGCGGACGTCGCGCTCGACGGAGTCTCCGACGCCCTCGCTGAGGCTGTCGGGCTCACCGACCTCGTGCCGCTCGTGCCCGCCGCGGACGGCGTCACCGGGCTCGGGCGGATCGGTGTCGCACCGGCGGGGGAGACTCTCGGGTCGTTCGCCGAACGGGTCCTCGCAGGGCTGCCGACCACCGCTCACGGCATCCGCATCGCCGGCGACCTGCACCAGCCGGTGCGCCGCGTGGCCGTGTGCGGCGGCTCTGGCTCGGATGCGCTGGGTGCCGCTGCTGCGGCCGGCGTCGACGCGTTCCTGACGGCCGACCTCAAGCACCACGTCGCGCTCGACCATCTCGCAGCAGGCGGGCCGGCGCTCCTGGATGTCGCCCACTGGGCCTCGGAGTGGCCGTGGCTCGCACGGGCCGCAGCCCTGCTCGTGTCGGACCTGGCGGCCGACGGCGTTACGGTGGAGGCCCGCGTCTCGGAGATCGTCACCGACCCGTGGACCGCACGCCTCTAGCTCGACCGCACCACTGACACCAGAACATCGAGGAGACCGGTGAACGCCGAGCCCGCTGTCCAGCTCCGCCTGCTCGACCTGCAGGCGCTCGACGCCCGTCTCGACCAGATCGAGCACCGTCGCCGCACCCTGCCGCAGCTCGCGCAGATCACCGAGCTCGAGGCCCGGTACGCCGGTGTCCGCGACCGGGTGGTCGCGGGCGAGACCGAGGTCAGCGATCTCCAGCGCATGATGGCCAAGGCCGAGATCGACGTCGACCAGGTGCGCCAGCGAGCCGCCAAGGATCAGGAGCTCCTGCTCTCGGGCCGGGTGACCTCGGCGAGAGAGCTGGAGAACCTCCAGCACGAGGTCGAGTCGCTCGCCCGACGCCAGTCCGACCTCGAGGACTCCGAGCTCGAGGTGATGGAGAAGCTCGAGGACGCTCGCGGGGCTCTCGCGACCGTCACCGCCGAGCGCGACGGCATCACCTCCGAGATCGACAGGCTGAAGGCCGAGCGCGACATCGCCTGGGCCGAGGGCGACCGCGACCGGGACTGGGTGGGCTCCGAGCGCCTCAAGGTGCAGTCGGAGATCCCCACCGACCTGCTGACGCTCTACACCAAGCTGCGCGCCGACCATGACGGCGTCGGCGCGGCGCCGCTCCACCAGCGCCGCTGTCAGGGTTGCCGCATGGAGCTGACGCCGACCGACCTCGGTCGCATCCGCGCTGCGGCGCCCGACGAGGTCCTGCGCTGCGAGGAGTGCCGCCGGATCCTGGTGCGCACGCCGGAGTCCGGTCTGTGAACCGCCGTCTCGTCGTCGAGGCCGACGGCGGGTCGCGCGGCAATCCGGGCCCGGCGGCGTACGGCGCGGTCGTCCGCGAGGCCGCGACGGGCGAGGTGCTGGTCGAGCTCGCAGACCACCTGGGACACACGACGAACAACGTCGCGGAGTACACCGGCCTCCTCGAGGGTCTGCGGGCAGCGATGGAGGTCGACCCCGAGGCCCACGTCGAGGCAAGGCTCGACTCCAAGCTCGTCGTCGAGCAGATGAGCGGCCGCTGGGCGATCAAGAACGACGCGCTCCGGCGCATCGCGCTGCAGGCGCGCGACGTGATCCCGCGTGACCGCGTCAGCTTCACCTGGGTTCCGCGCGAGCAGAACAAGGCTGCCGACGCCCTCGCCAACGAGTCCATGGACGCCGTCGAGCGCGGACGCACCGGGACGATCCGCCGCCTCGTCGCCGACGCGTACGAGACCGAGGCCGAGGCCGACCCGGTACCGCCGGGCCCGCGTCCGGCGATCGTCGGCTGGGGCCCGGACATCGGAGCTCCCACGGTCACGCTGATCGTGAGGCACGGCGTCACCCAGCACTCGGTCGAGCGCCGGTTCTCCGGCTCCGGCGGGCAGTTCGACCCGCCGTTGGTCGAGCAAGGGGTGGCGCAGGCCGCGGCCGCGGCGGCCGAGGTCGAGCGTCGCGGCGGTGCCGACGTCCTGCTCTGCTCGCCGATGCTGCGGACGCGCCAGACCGCCGAGGTGATCGGGCGTCGTATCGGCGCGGACCCCGTGCCCGTGCCCGGCTTCGAGGAGGCCCGCTTCGGCGAGTGGGACGGCCTCACGTTCGCCGAGGTCACGGCGCACTGGCCGGCGCAGATGTCGGCATGGCTGGAGTCGCCGCAGGTCGCCCCGCCCGGCGGCGAGTCGCTGCAGCAGATCTACGACCGCGTCGGGGCCGCTCTCGCCGGCGTCCTCGAGCAGCACAGGGGCGCGCGGATCGTCGTCGCCGCGCACGTGGGCTCCATCCGTTCGCTCACCGCACGCGCCCTCGGCGCACCCCTGCAGTCGATGAACCGCATGGAGCTCGCCCCCGCGTCGATCACCACCCTCACCTGGTACGACGACGGCAACGCCTCGATGCGATCGTTCGCCGAGTCCAGCCACCTCGAGGGCCTCGTCTCGGGCTGGACGCCCTGACCGTGGCAGCCTGAGCACATGTGGTCCCGTGGGGTGCGTGCTGCGGGCGTTGCCGTCGTCGTCGCCCTCGCGTGCTCGACGGCGCTCCCGGCGTCCGCCGCCACCGTGGTGCTGCCGCCGGTGAATGCCGCGGTCGACTACCAGCTCGGCGGGGCGTACACCCCTGTGTCCGGGGTCACTGTGGTCACCCGCGACGTGACCGGGTCTCCGGCGCCGGGCACGTACGGGATCTGCTACGTCAACGCGTTCCAGACGCAGCCGGGCACGCGGTCGTGGTGGCTCGCCCGGCACCCGGGGCTGCTGCTGCGCGACGGGGCCGGCCGCCTCGTGACCGACCCGGACTGGCCGGACGAGACGCTGCTCGACACGTCCACCTCGGCCAAGCGCCGTGAGCTGCTCGCCGTCGCCGACATCTGGCTCGCGCGCTGCGCTGCGAAGGGGTTCCGAGCCGTCGAGCCCGACAACCTCGACTCGTGGACGAGGTCGCGCGGCCGCCTGACGATGCGCCACAACGCCGGCTTCGCCGCGGCCCTGGTCGCACATGCTCACGCGCGTGGCCTCGCCGTCGCGCAGAAGAACGACGTCGACATGCTCGCGTTGCACCGCACGACCCGCTTCGACTTCGCCGTTGCCGAGGAGTGCCAGGTCTACGCCGAGTGCGATGAGTACGCCGCGGTGTTCGGCCGGCACGTCATCGAGATCGAGTACTCCGACGCCGGAGGTCGCGCGAACTTCCGATCCGCATGTGCGGCAAGGGGTTCGAGGATCAGCATCGTCTACCGGGATCGCGACCTCGTCGCGCGCGGCAAGCCGGGCTACGTGTTCGCGACCTGCTGACGGCGTACGCCGTCAGAGCAGGAGGCGGGGGAGAGCGTCCTCCGCGGGCTGCGCCACCTGAGCGTCGAAGATCGTCGGCACGTGTGCCGCCGGGTCGACGCTGACGAGCAGGGCGCCGACCTCGGAGGCGTACCGGATCAGGTTGGCGGCGGTGCTCACCTCGCCCGACGTCCCCACCGCGAGGAGCAGGTCGCACTCCCGCACCGCGCGGTGCGCGGTCATCTGTGCGTCGACGTCGAGGTGCTCGCCGAACAGCACGACGGACGGCCGGAGCCAGCTGCCGCACTGCGGGCAGACGGGGGTGTCGTGGTACGGAGTGACGTCGTGTGCCACCGCGTACCCGCAACGCGCGTAGCAGTGCGTCGCGAAGAGCGTGCCGTGCAGGTGCGCGACCTGCCGGCTGCCGCCGCGCTCGTGCAGGTCGTCGATGTTCTGCGTGGCCAGGGTCACCGATCGGCCGTCGGCCGTCGACCGGTGCTGGTACGCGGCGATCGCCTGATGACCGGGGTTGGGATCGGCACGCAGGAGCGACTCACGGCGTGGCCCCCAGTACGCCCAGAGCGCGGGCAGCGAACCAGGCAGTCCCTCCGCGTGGTGCAGCGCCTCGATCTCGGACTCCTGGTAGATCCCCCCCTGCCCGCGGTACGTCGGCAGCCCGGACGCGCGGCTCACCCCGGCTCCGGTGAGGATCAGGACTCGCTGGGCGCCCTGCAGCCGCTCGCGCAGCCTCGCGACGTCGTCGCCGTCGCGGTAGACCGTCGTCCCGCTCATGCGTCCCCTCTCGCAAGCTGCTCTCTGTCGAGAGTAGGGCTGCCGCTGCCGAGGTTGCGTGCCGTGCACGCTCGATCGCGGTCTCGAGCGCAGTCACGGAGGGGTGCGCGGTGTTCGGTTCACCGGGTCGCCCGCGACAGCCAGACCGACCACTGGCGGCGTTGCTCCGTCAGAGGTCGGAGACGACGACGTCGAGAGTCATCGGCCGCCCCGGCCTGGGTCGCGGACCGGGCTCGGCGACCACGCCGGCCTTCTCGCAGGCGTCGGCAAGCTCGTCGAGGTCGCGTGGGTCTGCGCCGTCGAGGAGCCATTGCCGCAGGAGCCGGCCCTTGGTTGCCTTGTTGAAGTGGCTCACGACCTTGCGGCTGCCGTCGGGCATCTCCTGCAGCACCCGTACAGCTACGGTCCGGTCGGCCACGGCACCGGTCGGCTTCCACAGGTTGGCGTAGACGCCCGAGCGCAGGTCGATCACGAGCCCTCGGCCGGCGGCGGCGGTCATCGCCGTCGCCAGCGGGTCGCGCCACACCGCGGCGAGCGATCCGAGCGAGGGGATCACCGAGTCGCCGGAGAGCCGGTACGCCGGGATCCGGTCGGTCAGCCGCACGGCACCGAACAGCGCGCTCTGCACGACGACACTGCGTGTCGCCCGTCGCTTGGCCGCAGCGTCGAGCGAGGCGAGGTCGAGCGACTCGTAGACGACGCCGGTGTAGACGCGGCCCGCCGTCGAGGTCGGCTCGGTGAGGAGACCGGCGTCGCGCACGACCTCGTCGCGCTGTCGCTCGGAGAGTCCGAGCACCTCCAGCGCCTTGTCGGGCCGGGTCTGCGCGAGGTCGACGAGAGCGTCGAGGACCCGCTCACGAGCGGAGGTGAGCTCCGGGAACGACAACGACTCGAGATCGAGGGCGGCACCGCGGCGCGCAGGGGTCTTGCCCTCCGAGGGCGGCAGCAGCACGAGCACGTGCCGATCCTTCCACCCCGCCCGTGAACCTGATCATTCCGTCGCTTCCGAGGGCGGGAAGCAACGGAATGATCAGTGCGAGCGGAGGGGGGAACCGGGGTGCTGGGCGGGCTTGCGCCACGTACGGTGCTCGGGTGACCCGACGCTGGCTGCGCGCTCAGACGCGGCAGGGCGACCTGCTCCGCGCCGGGTTCACCGCGGTCCGCGAGGAGCAGGGCGTGCCCGCCACCTTCCCGGACGACGTGCTCGCGGAGGCCGACGCCGTCGCGTCCGAGCCGCAGCCACCTCCCGGGCCGGACGGCGAGCAGCGCCGCGACGCCACGGGTATCCCGTTCGTCACGATCGACCCAGCCGGCTCGACCGACCTCGACCAGGCGGTCTGGATCGAACGCCGGGGTAGCGGCTACCGAGTCCACTACGCGATCGCCGACGTCGCCTCGTTCGTCCGACCGGGCGGCGCGATCGACCTCGAGGCCCACCGGCGTGGCGTCACGTTCTACAGCCCGGACCTGCGCACGTCGCTGCACCCGCCGCTCCTGTCCGAGGGGGCGGCCAGCCTGCTGCCCGGTGTCGACCGGGCAGCGGTCCTGTGGCGCATCGACCTCGACTCCGCAGGGCTCCCCGTCGAGGTCGACGTCGAGCGCGCGCTCGTGCGCAGCGTGGCGAAGCTGGCGTACGGCGAGGTGCAGAAGGGCATCGACTCGGGCACGGCCGACGAGTCGCTCGTGCTGCTGCGCGAGGTGGGCCTGCGTCGTCAGGAGCTCGAGGTGGCTCGCGGTGGCATCGACGTCCGCGTGCCCGACCAGGAGATCGAGGCCGATGGCCCGGGCTTCCGCCTCGCGATGCGCGCGCCGCATCCGGTCGAGTCCTGGAACGCGCAGATCTCGCTTCTCACCGGGATGAGCGCCGCGCGGATCATGCTCGACGCGGGCGTCGGCATCGTCCGCACCATGCCCCCGCCGCCCGACGACGACTACCAGCGCCTGCGCCGCACGGCGGCCGGTCTCCGCATCGACTGGCCCCAGGACGTGTCGTACGCCGAGCTCGTCCGGCACCTCGACCCGCGCCCGCCCGCGCACGCCGCCTTCCTCAACCTCGTCACGATCCTGCTGCGCTCGGCCGGCTACACGGTGGTCGACCGCGAGGCCGACGAGGACGCGCCCGACGTGCTGCGCCACGCGGCCGTCGCCGCGCCGTACGCGCACGTCACGGCGCCGCTGCGTCGCCTGGTCGACCGGTACGGCGCCGAATGCTGTCTTGCGGTCGCCGCGGGCCGGGAGGTGCCGCAGTGGGTGCTCTCCGGTCTGCCCGCACTGCCGGACGAGATGCGCACCGCCGATCAGCGCGCGCGGGCTCTCGACCGCGCGTGCGTCGACCTCGTGGAGGCCGTGATCCTCGAGCCGCACGTGGGCGAGGAGTACCAGGCCGTCGTCGTCGACGAGCGCAAGGACTACGACGTCGTGCAGCTGCACTGGCCGGCCGTCCGCACGCACGTGGCGGGTGGCGGGCTCGGTCTCGGCCGTCGCGTACGCCTACGGCTCGTCGCGGTCGACACCGCCCGCAGGCAGGTGCGGTTCGAGCCGGCCGAGCCCGAGGCCGCGACCGGGTAGCCTTGAAGGCGCAGACGAGCCGGTCGGGCGACCGCGGCGCTTTCGGGCGTCGAGGAAAGTCCGGGCTCCGAAGGGCAGGGTGGTGGCTAACAGCCACCCGGGGTGACCCGCGGGACAGTGCCACAGAGAAGAGACCGCCGTCGGTGCTCGCACCGGCGGTAAGGGTGAAACGGTGGTGTAAGAGACCACCAGCACGGCCGGTGACGGTCGTGGCTCGGTAAACCCCACCCGGAGCAAGGTCAAGAGGGAGGCTCCGGCCTCCTGCGCAGGCGTTATCAGGGCTGCCCGCCCGAGCCTGCGGGTAGACCGCACGAGGTCGTCGGCAACGGCGATCCCAGATGGATGGTCGCCCCCGGTCGTTCGCGACCGGGACAGAACCCGGCTTACAGACCGGCTCGTCTGCACACACAGGATGTCCCCGCTGGTCAACGGCGGGGGCACCCTGTGCGTCCACGGAGCACGACGTCGCGACAGACCGGCCGCCTCACCCCATGCCACGCGACGGCGGCCGTACGAGGCGTGGTCGGCCGGGGCCGAGGTGGCGAACCCGGCACGGGGGGAAGCCGACCCGAGTCGGTGACCATCCCTGCGATCAAGGCGGAACCCCGGGAGTCCGGACGGTCGTCGGCGTTCGCACGAGCGTTCGGGCGAGCGCCGTCCACGGATGAGCAGCAGCCAGGAGACGTCGTCGAACCGGGGGCGGCGACATGGACGTCTCTCAGGCGTACGTTGACGGTATCCGGGTACTGCCCCGGAGTACCTGCCCGCTGTTGTGGGGTGTCGCGATGAGCGACCAGACCTCGATCGAGGCTCCGCTGCCCTGGCGTGCGATCAAGGAGCCTGAGTGGCGGGCAGTGCTGGCATCCAACGCGGCCATGGCTCGGACCGACACCGAGGAAGGCCTGATCAGCGAGATCTGCGCGTCTGCGGTGGTGGCGGGCGGCTACATGCTGGCCTGGTACGGCCGGGGGGACTGCCCCCGCTTTGGTTGACACTCGGGGTTTGCGTTGATCAGGCCGCTGTTGCGGCCCGGTAGATCATCTCAAACTCGACGGGGGTGAGCCGACCGAGACCTCGCTGGCGACGTCGGCGGTTGTACTTGGTCTCGATCCAGATGACGATCGCGAGCCGGAGCTCCTCGCGGGTGTCCCACCGTCGGGTGTTGAGCACGTTCTTCTGCAGCAGGGCGAAGAAGCTCTCCATGCTGGCGTTG
>JBBQAY010000025.1:0-40915 GCA_038316965.1 Candidatus Nanopelagicales bacterium | reverse complement strand
GTCCTCGACATCCTCAAGGGGTACGTCGTGGTCGTCGCGTTCGAGGCGCTCGGGCTCCACGTGCCCGCACTCGTCGCGGGGCTCGCCGCCGTCCTCGGGCACCTGACCTCGCCGCTGCTGCGCGGCAAGGGCGGCAAGGGGGTCGCGACGTCGTTCGGCGCCATCCTCGCGGTGCAGCCGCTCTGGTCCATCCCGGTGCTGGTCGTGTTCGGACTCGGCTGGGCGCTCACGCGGCGCATCGGCCTGGCCTCGGTGGCGGGGTCCCTGGTGCTCGTGCCCGCCGCGCTGTGGTTCGACGACCCGCGCAGCGACGTCGTGTTCGCGGCGCTCCTGACCGTGCTCATCGTCGTACGCCACCGCAAGAACCTGCAGGCCGTCGTCACCCGCGGTTGACCGCCGTCCCCAGGTGCGACGCCCGGCCGCGTCGTCCCCAGGCGATGACGTGCGGAAGCGGAAGCGGTCGCAGGCTGGGGTCGAGCATCTGGCGTGCTGCCCCGCCGTCGACCCCGCCCCGACCCGGACGCAGTCCGTGAGCGGCTCCGAGCGCTCGCCGCGGGCGGGGCAGCGCCGGCCGACCGCCTCGACCCCGTCCCGGCGGAGTCCCGGGCACCGCGCTGGGTGATGCCGACGTCCGCCCGGCCGGTGCTCGTGGCCGTCGGCGTCACGGCGCTCGCAGCGTGGTTGCTGCTGCGCACCGTCACGGGAGGTGCGCCGACGCCGGTCGCCCTGGTTCCTGGCACCCCGATGCCCGTGGTCTCGGGCTCGCTGACCCCGCGCGTTGGCGCCTCGGCATCGCCGACCGATCAGCCCGATCTCGTCGTCCACGTGGTGGGCGAGGTGCGCGTGCCGGGGCTCGTCCGGCTGCCGGCCGGATCGCGGGTCTCCGACGCCATCGAAGCCGCGGGCGGGCTGCGCAAGGGCGGCAGCTCAGGTGGGCTCAACCTCGCGAGGCCGCTGGTGGACGGTGAACAGGTCGACGTCGCGCGCGATGCGGCCACTGCCCCTCCGGGCGCCGCGGGAGGCGCGACGGCCGGCCCCAGCAGACCGGTCAACCTCAACACCGCAACCGTTGCCGATCTCGACACGCTGCCCGGTGTCGGCCCGGTGATGGCGGCCCGCATCCTCGACTGGCGCACCCAGCACGGCCGCTTCGCCTCGGTCGACCAGCTGCGCGAGGTGTCGGGCATCGGCGACCGCACCTTCGAGCGGCTCGCTCCGCTGGTGACCGTGTGACCACGGCGATCAGCCGCGCATCGGTGGCCGCGCTCGGTGTATGGGGCGCGGCCGCGGTGGTCATCGGGCTCGCGCCCTCGGCCCCGCTGCCGCCCGCCGCCCTTGCCGCGATGCTCGCGACCCTCGCCACCGCAGCGCTGGCCCTGGCCACCCGCCGCGGTGTGGTCGCGTCAGTCGACGTCACGGCGATCGGAGTCCTGGTCCTGCTCTCGGCGTCGGTGGCCGCCTGGCGCATCACGCCGCTCGTCGACGGCGCGGTCTCCTCGGCCGCCGGTGCGCACGCGTTCGTCAGGGCCGAGCTGGTGACCTCCTCCGACCCCCGGCTGCGCGACGGGCGGGCGTCGGGCTCGCGGCGTACGGACGACAGCTGGACGTTCGAGGCCGCGATCCTGCGCGCGACGCTGGCGGGCACGGCGTACGAGCTCGACCTGCCGGTGCAGGTGATCACGTCGGGGGACGACGCCTCGACCGCAGTGGCGGCGCTGCTCCCCGGCACCGGGCTGCGCGTGAGCGGCCGGCTCCTGCCCGCCGAGCCGCGGCGCGGTCTCGCGGCGACGCTCGTCGCCGAGACGGTCGAGGTGGTGCGCGGACCGCCGGCGCTCCAGGTTTCGGCGGGTGCGGTCAGGGAGTCGCTGCGTGCGTCGGTGGCCGGCCGTTCGTCCGATGTCCGCGGCCTGCTGCCGGGGCTGGTCGTCGGCGACACAGCCGCGCAGAGCCCCGAGCTCGAGCAGGCGATGCGCGACTCCGGTCTCGCCCACCTGACGGCGGTGAGTGGCGGCAACGTCGCGGTCGTCGTCGCCGTCGTGGTCGTGCTGGGCCGGCTGTTCGGACTCCGCCGCGGCGTGACGCAGCTGGTCGTGGTCGCGCTCGCGGTGGCGGCGTACGTCGTGGTCGCCCGTCCGCAGCCATCCGTGCTGCGCGCGGCCGCGATGGCCGCTGTCGTCCTCGTGGCGCTGCTGCTCGACCTGCGGATCAAGCCGCTCGACGCGTTGTCGTTCGCGGTCGCGGGCCTGGTGCTGCTCGACCCGTTCCTGGCTCTGTCGGTGGGCTTCGCCATGTCGGTGGCCGCGACGGCGGCGCTGATCGTGGTCGCCGTCCGGGCGGGGCCAGGCCTCGCGGAGGGGCCGTGGTGGCGTCGGGCCTGGCGCGCTGTCGGCGCGCTGGTGGTCGTCAGTGCCGCCGCCCAGCTCGCCGTGGCACCCCTGGTGGTCGGCATCGGCGGGGGAGTGCCGGTCGGCGGTGTGGTGGCGAACCTTCTCGCAGAGCCGGCGGTCGCCCCGGCGACGTCGCTCGGGCTGATCGCTGCCGTAGTCGGGCTCGTCTCCCCTCCGGCGGCAGCAGTCGTCGCCCTTCCCGCAGGGTGGGCGGTCTCGTGGATCGCGATCGTGGCGCGGCAGACCTCGCAGCAGGCAGGCAGCCTGCCGTGGCCGTCGGGATGGGCGGGGGCGGCGTCTATCTCGGTGGTGATCGGGCTCGCCGCGACCGGCGCGTGGCTGGCGAGGCGTCATGGCGGCCCGGTCCTGCGGACGTTGCTCGCTGTCGGTGCGGTCGCTGCCGTGGTGGTGGCCGTCGCGCCCGTGCCGGTGGTCGTGCCCGGTGCGCTGTCGTGGCCGCCGTCGGGCTGGCGGGCGGTGATGTGCGACGTCGGCCAGGGGGACTCGCTCGTCCTTCGTGTCGCACCCGGTGAAGCCGTGGTCGTCGATGCAGGTCCCGATCCCGCGCTCGTCGACCGGTGCCTGCGACGGCTGGGCGTCACGCGTGTGCCTCTCGTGCTTCTCACGCACTTCCATGCCGACCACGTCGAGGGGCTGCCGGGCGTCCTGCGTGGCCGTGCGGCCGGTGTCGTCGTCACCTCGCCGCTGGACGAGCCGCCGGGGGAGGAGCGACGGGTGCTGCGGTGGCTCGACGACGCCGGCGCGTCGATGCGGACGGCGGCACCGGGCGACGAGTGGCGGATCGGCCCGGTGCACCTGCGCGTCGTGTGGCCGACGCGCTTCATCCGCGGCCAGGGGTCCGACGCCAACAACGCGTCGGTCACCGTGCTGGCCGACGTCGACGGCGTCACGTTCGCCCTCGGTGGCGATCTCGAGGAGGTGGCCCAGGACGCCGTCCTCGCGCAGACGGCAGTCACGCCGGTCGACGTCGTGAAGGTGCCCCACCACGGCTCGCGTTCCCAGTCCTCCGCGTGGGCGACGACGTTCCACCCCCGCATCGCGCTCATCGGAGTCGGCGTCGACAACGACTACGGCCATCCCGCGCCGGACACGCTCGCCGCCTACCGGGCCGTGGGGGCGGTGGTCGGTCGAACCGACGAGGACGGCGACCTCGCCGTGGTGGTCGACGACGCCGGGGGCCTTGCCCTCCTGCGCCGCGGGAGGTAGCCGTCGAACCGGGGCAGGTCGGCAGGAGCGGCGTGCTCTCCGCCCGGTTGCCCGGGGTCGACGGGATCGTCGGGGTGGCGTGAGAGGGTCGTCCCGATGCCCCCCGCCAAGAAGGCCGCCGCCCCGAGGGGCCCGGCCACCACCACGCCCGAGGTCGACGCCGCGCGCCACCGTGCCGTGGTCGCCGTCGGGGCTGAGGACTTCCTGGCCGAGCGCGTGGTCGGCGCGGTCGTGGCCGCCGCTCGGGCCGAGGACCCCACGATCGAGCGGCGCGACGTCGACCTCGCAGGTGAGTCCGGCCTCGGCGACCTGGTCGAGGCCTGCTCACCCAACCTCTTCGGCGATGCGGCCGTGGTGGTGGCACGTGGGGCCGAGAGCGCCGACGACCGCATGGTCGCCACGCTGATCGAGGCCGCGGCGGCCGGCGACGTGCGGGTCGTCGTCCTGCACCCGGGCGGGGTCAAGGGCCGCAAGATCGTCGACCAGCTCGCCGCCGGGGGCTACGTCATGGCCCCGTGCGAGAAGGCCAAGGGCCGAGCGATCGACGACTTCGTCGGCCGCGAGCTCCACGCTGCCAAGCGTCGCGCCACTCCCGAGGCGATCGAGGCGCTGCGCGTCGCGATCGGCGACGACCTGCGCTCGCTGTCGGCCGCGTGCGCCCAGCTCGTGAGCGATGTCGAGGACGACCCGCTCACCCCCGAGTCGGTCGCCCTCTACTACGACGGCGTCGCCGACGTCCCCGGCTACCTCGTGTCGGACGCCGTGCTCGGTGGCCGGGCCGTCGAGGTGCTGCGCCGTACCCGCTGGGCCCTGGCCAACGATCCCGGTGCCGGTCCGGCGCTGTCGGCCGCGGTCGCGGGCGGAGTGCGCGGCCTCGCCCGGGTGGCGTCGGCGCCGCGTGGTGCGTCCGAGGCCGACGTCGCCCGCGAGGCGGGAGTGCCGCCGTTCAAGGTGCGCACCCTGCGCGAGCAGGCCCAGCGCTGGCACCCGGCGGCACTGGCCGCCGCGCTGGTCGAGATCGCCAAGGCCGACGCCGCTGTGAAGGGGCGCTCGGTCACCGGTCGCAGCATGAGCGACGAGGGCCTCGACCGCGACCAGGGCACCTACGTGCTCGAGAGCGCGCTGCTGCGCGCCGTGCGCAACCGTTCGCGCTGAGCGGACCACCCCGGCAACGCGAGAGGGCGCCACCCCGGCGGGGTGGCCCCCTCTCGGACGTGGGTGGAGCGTCAGGCGGTCGCAGCCACCGAGGCGGCGCGGGTGGCGATCGCCGACTTGCGGTTGGCGGCCTGGTTCTGGTGGATGACGCCCTTGCTCGCGGCCTTGTCCAGCGCGCGGGTCGCCTGACGGGCGAGCTCCTCGGTCTGGGCGGCGTCGCCGGCGTCGGCGGCGGCGTGGAACTTGCGCACGGCGGTCTTGAGCGCCGACTTGGTCGACTTGTTGCGCAGGCGCGCAGCCTCGTTGGTGCGGTTGCGCTTGATCTGCGACTTGATGTTCGCCACGGTGCCTATCGCCTTCGTCAGTGTCGTCAGGCCGCCGGAGGGCGTGCCTGTCAGGTCTGGATGGTACGTCGGGCGCGCGTGCGGACAGCGCGCACAAACGACACGCCAGAGTACCCGGCGCCGGGTCCAGGGGCCAAATCCGCACCGGACGGCGACCGCGCGCCCGGCCGCCGCGCGACTGGGCCTAAAGCGCAGGTCAGCGGCGTACGACGGGCGGGCGAGCGAAGCGGAGGCGCCCAACGCGCCCGCGGCCCGCGGCGGCGGGCGCACCCCCGCGGACGTGGGACGATGGTGGCTGCGCCCCGAGCGCCGCCCCGTGCGGCCGGAAGGCGCTCCCGAGACCCGACCCGAGGACGACCAGAGCGCCGTGGCCCAGACCGACCCCGCGAAGCCCGGGTGGACCGATTCCGAGTCCATCCGGAACTTCTGCATCATCGCCCACATCGACCACGGCAAGTCGACCCTGGCCGACCGCATGCTGCAGGTCACCGGGGTCGTGGATGCCCGCCACATGCGTGCCCAGTACCTCGACCGCATGGACATCGAGCGCGAGCGCGGCATCACGATCAAGAGCCACGCGGTCCGCCTTCCGTACACCGCGACCGACGGCACCCGGACGACTCACAACCTGATCGACACGCCCGGCCACGTCGACTTCACCTACGAGGTCTCGCGCAGCCTTGCCGCGTGCGAGGGCGCCGTGCTCCTGGTCGACGCCGCTCAGGGGATCGAGGCCCAGACCCTGGCCAACCTCTACCTGGCGCTCGAGAACAACCTCGAGATCATCCCGGTGCTCAACAAGATCGACCTCCCGGCCGCGCAGCCGGAGAAGTTCGCAGCCGAGCTCGCGCACATCATCGGCTGCGACCCCGAGACGGTGCTCAGGGTCAGCGCGAAGACGGGCCAGGGCGTGACCGAGCTCCTCGACGAGGTCGTGCGCCGAGTGCCGGCACCCGTGGGCGACCCGAAGGCGCCCGCCCGCGCGATGATCTTCGACTCGGTCTACGACACCTACCGGGGCGTCGTCACGTACGTCCGCGTCATCGACGGACGCCTCTCCACCCGTGAGCGCATCCAGATGATGAGCACGGGCGCCGTCCACGAGATGCTCGAGGTCGGCGTCATCAGCCCCGAGCCGGTCCCCAGCGACGGCCTCGGCGTCGGCGAGGTGGGCTACCTGATCACCGGCGTTAAGGACGTCCGCCAGTCCCGTGTCGGCGACACGGTCACCTCCCAGCACAAGGGAGCCACCGAGGCGCTCGGCGGCTACCGAGACCCGAAGCCGATGGTGTTCTCGGGCCTCTACCCGATCGACGGCTCCGACTACCCGATCCTGCGCGACGCCCTCGACAAGCTCAAGCTCAACGACGCCGCGCTCGTCTACGAGCCCGAGACCTCGGTGGCGCTCGGCTTCGGCTTCCGCGTCGGCTTCCTCGGCCTGCTCCACCTCGAGATCGTGCGCGAGCGGCTCGAGCGCGAGTTCAACCTCGATCTCATCTCCACCGCGCCGAACGTCGTCTACCGGGTGGTGATGGACGACGGCAAGGAGATCGTCGTCACCAACCCCAGCGAGTTCCCCTCGGGCAAGATCGCCGAGGTCCACGAGCCCGTCGTACGCGCCACGGTGCTCGCCCCGAGCGAGTACATCGGCGCGATCATGGAGCTGTGCCAGACGCGTCGCGGCACGATGCTCGGGATGGACTACCTCTCCGCCGACCGTGTCGAGCTCCGCTACACGATGCCGCTGGCCGAGATCATCTTCGACTTCTTCGACGCGCTGAAGTCCAAGACCCGCGGGTACGCCTCGCTCGACTACGAGACCACAGGAGAGCAGGACGCCGACCTCGTGAAGGTCGACATCCTCCTGCACGGCGAGCCGGTCGACGCGTTCTCCTCGATCGTGCACAAGGACAAGGCCTACGCGTACGGCGTCTCGATGGCCTCGCGCCTGAAGGAGCTCATCCCGCGCCAGCAGTTCGAGGTGCCCATCCAGGCCGCCATCGGCGCCCGGATCATCGCCCGCGAGTCGATCCGGGCGATCCGCAAGGACGTGCTCGCCAAGTGCTACGGCGGCAACATCACCCGCAAGCGCAAGCTCCTCGAGAAGCAGAAGGAGGGCAAGAAGCGCATGAAGATGGTCGGCCGCGTGGAGGTCCCCCAGGAGGCGTTCATCGCCGCGCTCTCGACCGACGAGGCCGCGGTCAAGCCCAAGTAGTACGCCGTCCGGCCAGGAGTTGTTAACTCACCGGTAACAAAGTCTGGCCTTGCGCCGGTAAGCACGGCAGAGTGGCCCCACCACTAGACAGGCCGACGGGAGCCCTTCATCGGGGAGCCCTCGCCGACCAACCGGAGGGACCCCAGAGTGTCCGAGACCACCGAGCCCCTCGCCCCCAGCGCCGGTCGCACCAGCGTCGGCCCCGAGCCGATGCCCGAGCCTGCGGCATCGCTCGGCAAGCTGTTCTACGACCGGGTCGCAGCCGACCCCGCCCGCGAGGCCTTCCGTGCCCCGACCGCCGGCGGCGGCTGGGAGTCGTGGAGCTGGGGACGCAGCGGTGAGCGCGTCACCGAGCTCGCCGCGGGCCTCCTCTCGCTGGGGCTGCAGCCCGAGGAGCGCGTCGCGATCGCGAGCAACACCCGCGTCGAGTGGATCTTCTTCGACCTGGCCACGATGGCCGCGGGCGGTGCCACCACCACGGTCTATCCGAGCACCAACTCCGACGACGTCGGCTTCATCCTGAGCGACTCCGGCTCGCGGTTCGTCATCGCCGAGGACGCCAAGCAGCTCGCGAAGCTCGTCGACCAGCGCGGCGCGATCCCGTCGGTCGAGAAGGTCGTGCTCATCGACCCGAGCGGGGTCGACCTGTCCTCGCGCGGCGACGACTGGGTGATCACCTCCGACGACCTCGCCGGACGTGGCCGCGCGCTCCTGGACTCCGACCCCGACGCCGTCACGCGCGCGACTGACGCGGTGCACCCCGACAACCTCGCGACGCTCATCTACACCTCCGGCACCACCGGGCGCCCCAAGGGTGTCGAGCTGACCCAGAGCAACTGGACGTACGAGGCGGCCTCGATCGAGGGCCTCGGCCTCCTGCGCCCCGACCAGCTGCAGTTCCTGTGGCTGCCGCTCTCGCACTCGTTCGGCAAGGTGCTGCTCTCGGCGCAGCTGCAGATCGGCTTCACCAGCGCGGTCGACGGCAGGGTCGAGAAGATCGTCGACAACCTCGCGATCATCAAGCCGAACTTCATGGCCGGCGCGCCGCGCATCTACGAGAAGGTCTACGCCCGCGTCGTGTCGATGACGGCTGCCGAGGGCGGCGTCAAGGAGAAGATCTTCAACTGGGCGATCGGCGTCGGTAAGCAGCACGCCGAGGCCAAGCGCAAGGGCAGCGTCTCGCCGATCCTCGGGGCGCAGCACGCCCTCGCCGACAAGCTCGTCTTCTCCAAGGTTCGGGCCCGGCTCGGCGGCAACATCGAGTACCTCGTGTCGGGCTCGGCCGCTCTCTCCAAGGACGTCGGCTCGTGGTTCGAGGCCGTCGGGCTCGAGCTGCTCGAGGGCTACGGCCTCACCGAGACCTCTGCCGGCTCGGTCGTGGGCCGACCCGGCAGCAACCGCGTCGGCACGGTCGGCCTTCCCTTCCCCGGCACCACGGTGCGGATCGCCGACGACGGCGAGATCCTGGTCAAGGGCGGCGGCATCATGCGCGGCTACTACAACCTGCCTGACGCGACGTCCGAGATGCTCGTCGGCGACGGCTGGCTCGCGACCGGCGACATCGGCGAGATCGACGACGACGGCTACGTGCGCATCACCGACCGCAAGAAGGACCTCATCAAGACCTCGGGCGGCAAGTACATCGCCCCGAGCCTGATCGAGGCGCGGTTCAAGGCGCTGTGCCCGCTGCTCGCCAACGTCATCGTGCACGCCAACAACCGCAACTACGCGACCGCGCTCGTCACCCTCGACCCCGACGTCACCGCCGGGTTCGCGGAGGCCAACGGGATCGCCGGCGGCCCGGCCGAGTGGGCCAAGGACCCCGCTGTCGAGAAGTCGGTGCGCGATGCCATGGCCGAGCTCAACAAGGGCCTCAACCGCTGGGAGACCGTGAAGGACGTGCGCATCCTGCCGCGCGACCTCTCGGTCGAGGACGGCGAGCTCACGCCGTCGCTGAAGATCAAGCGCAAGGTCGTCGAGACGTCGTTCGCCGACGTCCTGGAGTCGATGTACCCGAACAAGTAGTCGCGCGACGAGGAGGCCCCGGTCGGTCCGACCGGGGCCTCCTCGCGTCCGCAGGCCGCGCGCACGACGTAGGGTCGGGCCGTGCCGTCCCAGCCGCCCCCCGGGGATCCCGCACCCGCCGACGGCTCGCTGCCCCCCTCTGCCCTCGCGCTCCTCGGGTCGCGGCCGTTCGGCTTCTACGTGCACGTGCCGTTCTGTGCGACGCGCTGCGGCTACTGCGACTTCAACACCTACACCGCCGAGGAGCTCGGCCCCGGGGTGAGCCGGTCGACGTACGCCGACCAGGCGGTGGCAGAGGTGCGGCTCGCGCGTCGCGTGCTCGGCGACGTCGACCTTCCGGTCGAGACGGTGTTCGTCGGTGGCGGTACGCCCACGCTGCTGCCGTCCGGCGACCTCGGCCGCATCCTCGCCGCGATCCGCGACGAGTTCGGGCTCGCTCCCGGCGCAGAGGTGACCACCGAGGCCAATCCCGACTCGGTCGGGCCGCAATCCCTCGCGGCGCTGCGCGCAGACGGCTTCACCCGCATGAGCTTCGGGCTGCAGAGCACCGCGCAGAACGTGCTGCAGGTGCTCGAGCGCACCCACACGCCGGGCCGCTCGCTGGCCGCCGTGGGCGAGGCGCTGGCAGCCGGCTTCGAGCACGTCAACGTCGACCTCATCTACGCGACCCCGGGCGAGACCGAGGCGGACTTTGCCGCCTCGCTCGAGGCTGCTATCGGCTCCGGCGCCGACCACGTGTCGGCGTACTCGCTGATCGTCGAAGGCGGCACACGGCTCGCCGCCCGGGTGCGACGCGGCGAGATCGCGGACGTCGACGACGACGTCGCGGCCGACCGGTATCTGCAGGCCGACGAGGCGCTCACCGGTGCGGGCTTCGGCTGGTACGAGGTGAGCAACTGGGCGAGACCAGGTGGCGTGTGCCGGCACAACCTCGGCTACTGGCGTGGTGACGACTGGTGGGGCGTCGGCCCGGGAGCGCACGCGCACGTGGGCGGTGTGCGGTGGTGGAACGTGCGCCACCCCGCGGCGTACGCCGGACGCATCAGCGCCGGCGAGAGCCCGGCAGAGGCGCGCGAGGTGCTGAGCGCCGACGACGTCCGGGTCGAGCATGTGCTGCTGCGGGTGCGCCTGGCCGAGGGACTGCCGCTCGAGGCCCTCGACCGGTCAGGTCGCGCGGTCGCGGTCCGCGCTGCGAGCGAGGGCCTCGCCGACACCGACGCGCTGCGCGAAGGACGGCTCGTCCTGACCGTGCGCGGTCGGCTGCTGGCCGATGCGGTCGTACGCGATCTGGTCGGGTAGCAGCCAGCCGCATCACTCCTGCGGTCGGGCGACCGGCGCCTCGTACGCGTCGAGGCCCGCCCCCCCGGTGCGGGACGGGCCGCGACGAGGTTGATCAGGTGACTACTTCACCAGGCGCAGCGTGAGCGGGTAGCGGTAGGTCTCGCCCTTGTTGGCTGCGAGGCCCGCGATGATGCAGAACACGATGTTCACGATCGCCAGCGCGAAGTACACGAGGACGCCGATGACCACGAAGGTAAGGACGAACGCGATCACGTAGCCGATGATCAGCGTGATCTGGAAGTTGAGGGCTTCCTTCGCCTGGTCGTCGACGAACGAGGAGCGCTTGCCCCAAACGAGCATCGCGATCAGGCCGGACAGGAAGCCGATGAGGATGCCGCCGAGGTGGGCGAGCATCGCGAAGGTGCGCTCGTCGCTGGGCGACAGCGGCTGCTCGCCGGCCGGCGGGAGCGGAGCCGAGGGCGGCGGCGGCGGGGGAACGTCGCCGGGGGGCGGGGTCTGGTCGGACATGGTGTCTCCTTGAGTGGCACGCAGGTGGCGGGCGCCGTCGGTCCGTGCTCTGTGCACGTTGACCGTAGCGGCCTTGTGTTACGCGAAGGGGGACGCGGGATCGGACGTTCGGACGGTGTCGCTCCATCGGCGCAGCGAAGTTCAGCGTTCAGTGAGCACGTGATCACGCAGTGACGACATCGATCAGCTCTTCGACGCGCGCGAGCAGCGCGGGCTCGAGATCGGCGTACGAGCGCACGTGGCCCAGGATCCAGCGCCAGCCGTCGGCTACGTCGGCCTGGGTGGCGTGCGGTCGACCCAGTGCGGCGAGCACACCCTCCTTCCACGGCTGACCCTTCGGTATGACGGGCCAGGCGCCGATGCCCACGGCCCTGGGGCGGACGGCCTGCCAGACGTCGACGTAGGGATGGCCGAGCACGACGACGTGCGGGCTGTGCAGGCGGCGTACCTCGTCGGCGATGCGCGTCTCCTTCGAGCCGGGCACGAGGTGGTCGAGCAGCACGCCGATGCGGCGGTCACGGCTCGGGCGGAACGCGGTGACCGCAGCGAGCAGGTCGTCGGCGCCGTGCAGGGGTTCGACGACGACGCCGTCGACGCGCAGGTCGTGGCCCCACACCTTCTCGACGAGCTCGGCGTCGTGGATCCCCTCGACCCAGATCCGCGAGTCACGAGCGACGCGAGCCTTGGCCCCCGTGACCGTGATCGAGCCGGACGCGGATCGCGCCGGGCCGGTCTGGGCGGCGACGGCCGGGCGTACGAGCGTGACGGTCTCGCCGTCGAGCAGGAATCCCGCGGTCCGCAGCAGGAAGGGACGACGCAGCCCCTTGCGGTCCTCGAGCACGACAGCGATCCCGGTCGGCCCCTTGTCGAAGCACACGACCGCCCCGCAGAAGCCGCTGACAGCGCACTCGACGACCAGGTCGCGCTCGGCCTCCACCTCGCGCACGACCCTGCGACGAGGGGTGTGCGGGTCGGATGCCAGCACATCCCGGCCGTAGCGGTCGTTCGATCCTGGGGTCATGCGGTGATGTCCTCGTCCTCGATGCCTGCCGGCCGCCCTTGCCGGGGTGCCCGATCGGTGCCTCACGCCTGCGGCCGCTGCTGGTTGATGGCCATCCTCGGAGGCCAGATCGACCCTAGGCGCCATGGTGGCCCTCGCCCTGCACCTGCGAGGGCGCGGCTCGCAAGGAGGTACGGCCGTGTTCGACGTATCCTTGGCACTCGTCGAGCGCGAGTGCCAACGGAGGTGAGCAGATGGTCGAGGACCGCCGCCTCGCCGTGCTGCGCGCCATCGTCGAGGACTACGTCGCCACGCACGAGCCGGTCGGCTCGCGCTCGCTCGTGGAGCGTCACTCGCTCGGCGTCAGCCCGGCCACCATCCGCAACGACATGGCTGCGCTCGAGGAGGAGGGGCTCATCGCCCAGCCCCACACGAGCGCCGGCCGTGTGCCGACCGACCAGGGCTACCGCGTCTTCGTCGACAAGCTCAGCCAGGTCAAGCCGATGTCGGCCGCCGAGCGCCGCGCGATCGGGTCGTTCCTCGACGGAGCGGTCGACCTCGACGACGTCATGCAGCGGTCGGTGCGGCTCCTCGCGCAGCTCACCCGCCAGGTCGCGCTGATCCAGTACCCCTCGCTCATCCGCTCGCACGTCCGGCACATCGAGCTCGTCAGCATCGGCCCGTCGCGGGTGCTGCTCGTCCTCATCGCCGACACCGGCCGCGTCGAGCAGCGGGTCGTCGAGACCGGTGTCGCCATGAGCGACGACCTCATCGGCCGGCTCCGCTCGCGCCTCCTGGAACGCGTCACCGGGCAGCGCCTCGTCGACGTCGCCGACCGCGTGTCGGACGTCGCGGAGCAGTTCGGGCTCGACGAGCGTCCGGCCGTCGCGACCGTCCTGGCCTCGCTGCTCGAGACCGTCGTCGAACGGCACGAGGAGCGCGTGATGCTCGCGGGCACCGCCAACCTTGCCGCGTTCGGCGAGGACTTCACCGGCACCGTCCGTCCTGTGCTCGAGGCGCTCGAGGAGCAGATGGTGCTGCTGCGCCTCCTCGGCGAGAGCCGCACGACCGACGTCCTGAGCGTGCGCATCGGGCACGAGAACGAGGTCGAGGGCCTGTCTGCGACCTCGGTCGTCACGGTCGGCTACGGCCCGGGTGACGACGTCGTCGCGCACCTCGGCGTCGTCGGCCCGACCCGCATGGACTACCCCGGCACGATGGGCTCGGTCCGCGCCGTCGCGCGGTACGTCGGGCGCATCCTCACCGAGCAGCAGTGACCCCCCGCACCGCGAGACGCTGAGACCGACGAGAGAGCACGAGACTGTGGCCACCGACCTGTACGCCATCCTCGGCGTCGCGCACGACGCGACCCCCGAGGAGATCAAGCGCGCCTACCGCAAGTTGGCGCGCGAGCTCCACCCGGACGTCAACCCCGACCCCCTGACCCAGGACCGGTTCAAGGAGGTCACCGCGGCGTACGAGGTGCTCTCCGACGCCGAGAAGCGCCAGATGTACGACCTCGGCGGCGATCCTCGTGGCGGCGGGGCCGGCTTCGGCGGCGGCCAGGGCTTCGGCTTCGGCGACATCATGGATGCGTTCTTCGGCACCCAGGCTCGCGGGCCCCGCTCACGCCGGGGCCGCGGCAAGGACGCGCTGATCCGGCTGCAGGTCGACCTCGCCGAGGCCACGTTCGGCTCGACCCGCGACATCACGGTCGACACCGCCGTCGCCTGCGGCTCGTGCTCGGGTGCCGGCACGGCTCCCGACACGCAGGTCGTCACCTGCACCATGTGCGCCGGCCGGGGCGAGGTGCAGTCGGTGCAGCGCTCGTTCCTCGGGCAGGTCATGACCTCGCGGCCCTGCCCTCAGTGCCAGGGCTTCGGCACGCTCATCCCGCACCCCTGCCCTGAGTGCTCGGGTGATGGTCGCGTCCGGACGCGCCGCACGCTCACGATCAAGGTGCCGCCCGGCGTCGACACCGGCACGCGCATCCAGCTCTCGGGCGAGGGCGAGGTCGGCCCCGGAGGCGGCACGCCGGGCGACCTCTTCCTCGAGATCGTCGAGACGCAGCACGAGATCTTCACGCGTCAGGGCGACGACCTCCACTGCACCGTCACGCTGCCGATGACGGCGGCTTCGCTCGGCACCGCGGTCGACCTCGAGACCCTCGACGGCCTCGAGCGCATCGACATCAAGGCCGGCACGCAGTCGGGCCAGACCGTCACCTTGCGGCAGAAGGGCGTGGCGCACCTGCGCGGCTCGGGCCGCGGCGACCTGCACGTGCACGTCGACGTCGCCACGCCGACCAAGCTCGATCCGCGCCAGGAGGAACTGATGCGCGAGCTGGCCGGCCTGCGCGGCGAGAGCACGGCCATCACGACGGTCCAGGCGGGCCGGGTCGAGCAGAGCGGCCTCTTCTCGCGCCTGCGCGAAGCGTTCAACGGTCGCTGAGCCCCGCATGACCGCGCCGTTCTTCCTCGCCGACTCCGTCCCGCAGGACGTCGGAGCGGTCGTCGTCCTCGACGGTGCGGAAGGTCGGCACGCTGTGTCGGTCCGCCGGATCACGGTCGGCGAGACGATCCTTGTCGGCGACGGCTCGGGCGTCATGGTGGAAGCCGTGACCACCACCGTGGTCGGCCGCGATCGTCTCGAGGCCCGCGTCGAGTCGGTGGCCGGGCATCCCGCGCCCTCGCCGCGCGTCACCGTCGTCCAGGCGCTGCCCAAGGGGGAGCGGGGCGACCTCTCGGTCGAGCTGCTCACCGAGGTGGGGGTCGACGTCGTCGTGCCGTGGTCGGCGGCGCGCTCGGTCGCGGTGTGGAAGGGCGAGAAGGCCGACCGCGGCGTGGAGAAGTGGCGTACGACGGCGCGCGAGGCGGCCAAGCAGTCGCGTCGCCCGTTCGTGCCGCTGGTAGCCCCGCTCGCATCGACGTCGGACGTCGTCGCCCTGATCGCTGCCGCCGCGGCCGAGGGCGGGACCGCGCTGGTGCTGCACGAGGACGCCGCGCTGCGCATGGCCTCGCTGCGGCTGCCGCGCACAGGCGACGTCCTGCTGGTCGTCGGCCCAGAGGGCGGGATCGCACCCGAGGAGAAGTCGGCGTTCGAGACGGCAGGTGCATTCTCTGCCCGGTTGGGGCCGTCGGTGCTGCGCACCTCGACGGCCGGTGCCGTCGCGGCGTCGGTGATCCTGGCCGCCTCCGGCCGCTGGGACTGACCAACTCGGCGATTCGCGAACACCCAAGCCGGTGGGGCGTGACTTCACGCCCGAAACGGGGGCAGAAGCCGTCCGAGGGCCCCACCATGGGTGAAGCAGCGTCGAGCAGTGGGGGAGCGGTCATGGGTTGGGTCATCCTGGGCATCGCGGTGGCGGGCTTCATCTGGCTGTGGGTCAAGGCCAGCCGCAGTCCGCGCATCGGCGTCGACCGCGCCTACGAGGTCGAGACCGACCAGATCACCAAGCGCGGCCCGCGCCGCGGCGGCGGCCCGATCTAGCCGAACTGGATTGCGGATCACGCTGCATACAGTGCGATCCGCCGGCCAGTTGGGGGCAGGATGCGGGGATGGAGCTGTCGGAGGTCTTCCGTCGTCGCACGTCCGTCCGCTCGTTCTCCCAGACGCCGGTACCTGCTGACACGCTCGACCGAGTCCTGGCCTCGGTGCTGCGGGCTCCGTCAGCCGGGTTCACGCAGGGCAACGAGTTCCTCGTCCTCGACGACCCGGAAGCCGTGGCGTGGTTCTGGGCGACGATCGACGACCCGACCAACGCGCGGACCGAGACCGACACCGCGCTGCTTGCGCCCGTGGTCGTGATCCCGCTCGCGCACAAGGCGGCGTACCTCGCTCGCTACTCCGCCCCCGACAAGGAGCAGTTCGGCCTCGGCGACGAGGCGCTCTGGCCCGTGCCGTTCTGGTACGTCGATGCCGGCATGGCGTCGATGTGCATCCTCCTGGCCGCGGTCGAGGAAGGCCTGGGCGCCTGGTTCTTCGGCTTCTCCGAGGGCGAGGCGGCCGTGCTCGAGCGGTTCGGCGTACCGCCGGAGTTCCGTCCGGCGGGCGCGATCGCCCTCGGCTACGCGGCAGAGTCCGACCCGTTGTCGGCCGGATCGTCGGCTCGCACGCGCCGCCGGCGTACGACGGACGAGCTCGTCCACCGCAACGGCTGGTAGGTCACGAGCACCAGCTTCGACGACAGGGCCGCACACGGCGATGGCCGGAACGTGCCCCGTGGGAACGTTCCGGCCATCGACCGAGAGCGTCAGAACGACTTGATCAGGGCGCCGACCTGCGCGGCGACCTCGGGGTTGTTCGCCACCTCGGGGTGAGCCGCCGTGGTGTGGATCTGGAGGTGCTGCATCAGCTCCTCCTTGCTGTCGGTGGCGAACGAGCCGGGGCAGCTGGCGCCCGTGTCGGCACAAGCGAACGAGTAACCCATGACGTGCTCCCTTGCTGGATGGTGGTTGCCCGTCGGCGTCCCTCGTCGCCTGCGAGCTCCTGACACCCAGTGGACGAACGGCGTCCCGCCAGAAGGACACCTGCGCCGATCGTCGTCCCGCGCGGCGTCCGACACCGCGGGACGCCGTGCCCGAGACTGACGCCGTGGCGACGGACGAGCGAGGACCGAGCATTCAGCAGCGGCTGTACCCGGACCTGCCGTGCTTCGGGTGCGGGCCATCCAACGACAAGGGCCTACGCCTCGCGAGCTTCCCCGCCGACGACGGCCACGGTGTCGGTGTCGTCGCGACGTTCACCCCGTGGCCCGAGCACGACAACGGCCTCGGGTTCCTCAACGGCGGCATCATCGGCACGGTGCTCGACTGCCACGGTGCCGCGGCCGTCATGCTCGAGGCCGAGAGGCAGGGCTGGCCGCCGCTGCCCGGTGCAGAGCTGTCGTACGTGACTGCGGGTCTCGACGTCCGCTACCTGCGCCCGGCCCCTCTCCACGCACCCGTGCAGCTGCGAGCGGTCGTCACCGAGGCGAGCGAGGGCGAGATGACCGCCGAGGTGGAGATGCTGCACGACGACAAGGTGCGCGCGGTGGCGACAGCGGTGTGGAAGCGTTGGCGTCCGCGGCCCACCTGAGCGCGGGGCACGGGGGCGGCTAGCGTCGGGCGCATGAGCGACTGCCTGTTCTGCCGCATCGTGGCGGGCGAGATCCCCGCGACCGTCGTGCTCGACACCGACGAGGTGCTGGCGTTCCGCGACATCTCTCCCGCGGCGCCGACGCACGTCGTCGTCGTCCCGAAGGCACATCACGTCGATGTCGCCGCGCTCGCTGCCGCCGACCCCGGGCTCGCCGGCCGCCTGCTCGCGGCCGGCGCCGTCGTGGCGGCGCAGGAGGGCCTCGACGAGGGCTTCAGGCTGGTCTTCAACACCGGGTCGGACGGCGGCCAGACGGTGTTCCACGTGCATCTGCACGTGCTCGGCGGCCGCACGATGACCTGGCCGCCCGGCTAGACGGCCGGGTGCACGCCGGTCCGCGACTGCTGCGTGCGGACAATGGGCAGATGCGTGCATGGGGCGGCGCCGTACCATGGAGTCTCCAGCGACCACTACGACGAAGGGCAGTCACGGCCCGAGAGGCCGACCCATGACCCCCATCACCACCGCGACCGACATCACGACCACGATCGTGATCCCGGCGTCCCTCGACATGGTCAGCATCCTGGGCTCGGGTGACGAGCTCGTCCGAGCCGTCGAGCGTGGCTTCCCCGAGGTCGACCTGCATGTGCGCGGCAACCAGTTCACGTTGACGGGCGAGGCAGTCGAGGTCGCCCTCGTCGACCGCGTGGTGGGCGAGATGCTCGCCGTCGTCCGCACCGGCCAGGCCCTCACGCCCGACCAGGTCGAGCGCCTCATCACGATGATGCGCGAGAGCGACACGGCGCGGCCGTCCGACGTCCTCACCGCGAACATCCTCAACAACCGCGGTCGCACGATCCGCCCGAAGACGATCAACCAGAAGCGGTACGTCGATGCCATCGACGAGCACACGATCGTGTTCGGCATCGGCCCGGCCGGAACCGGCAAGACCTATCTCGCCGTCGCCAAGGCAGTGCAGGCCCTGCAGGCCAAGCAGGTCACGCGCATCATCCTCACGCGACCCGCGGTCGAGGCGGGCGAGCGGCTCGGCTTCCTGCCCGGCACCCTCAGCGAGAAGATCGATCCGTACCTCCGGCCCCTGTACGACGCACTCCACGACATGATCGACCCCGACTCGATCCCGCGGCTCATGTCGAGCGGCACGATCGAGGTGGCACCGCTGGCGTACATGCGCGGCCGCACCCTGAACGACGCGTTCATCATCCTCGACGAGGCCCAGAACACCTCGCCCGAGCAGATGAAGATGTTCCTGACCCGTCTCGGCTTCAACTCCACGATGGTCGTCACCGGCGACACCACCCAGATCGACCTCCCGAGCGGTACGGCGTCCGGCCTCAAGGTGGTCGAGGGCATCCTCGAGGGCATCGACGATGTCGCGTTCTGCAGGCTTCACAGCCAGGACGTCGTGCGCCACAAGCTCGTCGGCAAGATCGTCGACGCCTACGCGCGCCACGACGCCAAGATGCACGAGGCCGCGCAGAAGACCGAGCGGCCCTCGCGCCGTCCGCGCCGGATCTAGGGGTGACGGGATGAGCATCGAGGTCGTCAACGAGACCGAGGTCGACGTCGACGTCGATGCACTCGGCGCCCAGGCACGGTTCACCCTCGACCGGCTGCGCATCCATCCGCAGGCAGAGCTGTCGGTCGTCCTCGTCGACGAGGCGGCGATGACCGAGCTGCACGTGCGGTGGATGCAGGAGCCCGGGCCGACCGACGTCATGTCGTTCCCGATGGACGAGCTCCGTCCCACGAAGGACGACGAGGAGCCCGAGGAGGGCCTGCTCGGCGACGTCGTCATCTGCCCGCAGGTGGCTGCGCAACAGGCCCAGGCCGCGGGCCACCGGCTCGAGGACGAGCTCGCCCTGCTGCTCACGCACGGGATCCTGCACCTGCTCGGCTACGACCACGCCGAGCCCGACGAGCATGCCGAGATGTTCGGTCTCCAGGCACACCTCCTCGCCGAGTGGGTCGCCCGAGCCGCAGGTGACCGATGACCCCCGAGGGCTGGTCGCTCCTCGTCGCCGCGGCTCTGGTCGTGCTGGCGGCGTTCCTGGTCGCGGGGGAGACGGCCTTCGGTCGTGTGTCGCGTGCGCGGGTCGAGGAGCTCCAGCGCGAGGGCGTTCCCGGGGCCGCGCGCCTGCTCGAGCTGCTGGCGGACCGCGCCCGCTACGTCAACGTGCTGCTGTTCCTGCACACGCTGCTGTTCGTCTCGGCCACGGTGCTCGTGACGCGTGCCTTCCTGGAGCTCATCCCCGGCGAGATCTGGTGGCGCCTCGTGGCCGCAGCCCTCGTCATGGTGGTGCTCGGGTTCGTCGCGCTCGGCGTCGCGCCGCGCACCCTCGGTGTCCAGCACGCCGACCGCATCGCCCTGCGCACGGCCGGTGTGGCCCGCGCTCTCGCCCTGCTGCTCGGCCCCATCACCAGTCTCCTGATCCTCGTCGGCAACGCGCTGACACCGGGACGCGGATTCAGGCGCGGCCCGTTCGCATCCCAGGCCGAACTGCGCGAGCTCGTCGACCTCGCAGAGGCCAGCGACCTCATCGAGGACGACGAACGCCAGATGATCCACTCGGTGTTCGAGCTCGGCGACACGGTGGCGCGCGAGCTGATGGTGCCGCGCACCGACATGGTGTTCATCGAGTCCACCAAGACCCTGCGCCAGGCGATCTCGCTGGCGCTGCGCAGCGGCTTCTCCCGCATCCCGGTCGTGGGCGAGAACGTCGACGACGTCATCGGCGTCGTCTACCTCAAGGACCTCGTACGCCGGACGTTCGAGCACCACGACGCGGAGCAGAGCGAGCGCGTCGCTAGCCTCATGCGCCCGGTCTTCATGGTGCCGGACAGCAAGCTGGCCGACGAGCTGCTCAAGGACATGCAGGCCGCCCGCACGCACCTCGCAGTCCTGGTCGACGAGTACGGCGGCACCGCCGGCATCGTCACGATCGAGGACGTCGTCGAGGAGATCGTCGGCGAGATCGCGGACGAGTACGACACCGAGGTGCCCGAGGTCGAGAAGCTGTCGAACGGTTCCTACCGCGTCCATGCGCGCATGCACGTCGAGGACTTCGCCGACCTCATCGGCATCGAGATCGACGGCGACGAGGAGGGCGTCGACACCGTCGGCGGACTCCTCGCGCTGCGCCTCGGCCGCGTCCCCATCCCCGGCGCGCGCATCACGGTCGAAGGCTGGGACCTCACTGCGGAATCCGCCGCCGGCCGGCGCAACAGGATCGGTACGGTGCTCGCCGAGCCGGTCGTCCCGGTGCCGGGCGAAGCGGGCGAAGGCGAGGACACCGATGGCTGACGAGAGCGCCGTGGGCGGCCCGGCCGGCGCCCTGTCGGCGGAGGACTCCAAGCTAGCCACGCTCGCCCGTGGCGCACGTGGCCGCGTGGGGGCGGCCGAAGGAGCAGCCGTGCGCGACGAGACCGGTCGCACCTACTCCGGCGCGACCGTCGCCCTCCCCTCGCTCCCGCTGTCGGCGCTGCGTCTCGCGGTCGCCCAGGCGGCCGCCTCTGGCGCACGCGGGCTCGAGGCCGCAGTCGTCGTACGGGCTGACGCTGCGCTCGACTCCGTCGACGTCGACGCCGTACGCGATCTCGGTGGTGCGGGCGTCCCCGTGATCGTCGTGGGCACCGACTCCCTCGTGCTCTCCGTCGTCACCACCTGATCGGGAGATGTCCATCGACGGGGTCGCCGAGAGCGGCCGGGGCAGGGCCGTGCTCGCGGTGCTCGGTGCGGCGACGCTGTTCGGCACGACCGGCACGAGCCAGGCGCTCGGACCGTCGGGCACCACTCCGCTCGGGGTGGGTGCCGCGCGCATCGCGATCGGCGGCGCAGGGCTCTTCGCCGTGCTCCCGTGGATCGGCGGCAGCCGTCGTGACGCCCTGCGGTTGTGGGGCACGCGCTGGGGGATCCTCGCCGGCCTCACGACGGCGCTCTACCAGGTGTGCTTCTTCGGCGGCGTGCTGCGCGCGGGCGTGGCGGTCGGGACGCTCGTGACGATCGGGAGCGGTCCGGTGTTCACCGGCCTCCTGTCGTGGGTCTTCCTGCGCGAGCGGCCGAGGGCGTCATGGGTGATCGCCACGTCGGTGTGCGTGCTCGGGCTGGTGCTGCTCATCGGCAGCGGGTCGAGCGGCGGCAACGCCGACGTGCTCGGCTACCTGCTCGCCCTCGCCTCAGGACTCGGCTACGCCTTCTACACCGTCGCGTCCAAGCGACTGATGAACGACGGCCACCGCAGCGACGAGGTGATGGCGGCCGCATTCGGTCTCGGTGGCCTCGTGCTCGTGCCGGTCCTGCTCACCCAGCCGATGGCCTGGCTGGGCACCACGAACGGCCTCGCGATGGCGCTGTGGCTCGGGCTGGGCACCACCACCCTTGCCTACGTCCTGTTCGGTCGCGGCCTGCAGCACCTGCCCGCCGGCCCGGTGACCACCCTCGTGCTCGCCGAGCCCGTGGTGGCGACGATGCTCGGAGTCCTCGTGCTCGGTGAGACGATTCCCGTGCTCGGGTGGCTCGGTGTGGGGTTCGTCCTAGCGGGCCTCGCGCTGCAGGGGGCCGCATCCCGGCTCGGTGAGGGACAATCACTCCCGTGACCGACAACTCTGAGCACCGCTCCGGCTTCGCCTTCTTCGTCGGTCGCCCCAACGCGGGCAAGTCCACCCTGACCAATGCGCTCGTCGGCGACAAGGTCGCCATCACCTCGAGCAAGCCGCAGACCACGCGGCACACCATCCGGGGCATCGTGCACCGTGACGACGCCCAGCTCGTCCTCGTCGACACTCCCGGCGTGCACAAGCCACGCACCCTTCTCGGCGAGCGGCTCAACGCCCTCGTGCAGGAGACCTGGGCCCAGGTCGACGTCATCGGCTTCTGCGTCCCCGCCGACGAGCCGGTGGGCCCTGGCGACAGATGGATCGCCACGCAGCTCGCCACCGCGACGCGCACGCCCAAGGTCGCCATCGTCACCAAGACCGATCTCGTCGATCACGACGTCGTCGGCAAGCGACTGCTCCAGCTGGCGAAGCTGGGCGAGACCCTGGGGTTCGAGTGGGCGGAGATCGTCCCCGTGTCGGCCGTGGCCGGGGATCAGGTGCAGCTGCTGGCCGACCTGCTCGTGGGCCTGCTGCCCGACGGCCCGCCCCTCTACCCCGAGGGAGAGCTCACCGACGAGCCGGAGCTGATCATGGTCGCCGAGCTGATCCGCGAGGCGGCCCTCGAGGGCGTGCACGACGAGCTTCCGCACTCGATCGCGGTCGTCGTCGACGAGATGGTTCCCCGTGAAGGTCGGTCGGCCGACAACCCCCTGCTGGACATCCATGCCTCGCTCTACGTCGAGCGCGACAGCCAGAAGGGGATCATCATCGGCCACAAGGGATCTCGGTTGCGCGACGTCGGGATCGCCTCGCGCAAGCAGATCGAGGCCCTGCTGGGCACGAAGGTGCACCTCGACCTGCGTGTGAAGGTCGCGGCCGACTGGCAGCGAGACCCCAAGCAGCTGCGCAAGCTCGGCTTCTGACGCTCGCGCGTCAGCCGATGAGGCCACGCGTACGCCCGACCAGGGATGCGGTGTGCCGGTCGCCCACGCCGAGGATGCGGTAGATCGCCATGGTCTCGTGCCGCACCGTGGACTCGCTGTAGCCGATCCGCTGGGCGATGGCCCTGTTCGACAGGCCGGTCGACATCAGGCGCAGCACGTCGAGCCGACGCTGTGTGAGGGCGGTGTCGCCGTCCACGACGTCAGTGCCGAGGAGGTGCCGGGAGACCGGCGCCGGGAGGGGCTCCTGCCAGGCCGTCCGGGTGTGCAGCGAGACGACGTCGCGCAGCACGACCAGCAGGTCGTCGAGGTCCTCGAGATCGAGGATGTCGGCGTCGAAGCGCAGCAGCACGACCCCGACCGTGGCGCGGTGCGACCCGAGTCGGACGGCCGCGACGGGTGCGGCATGGTCGCTCTCCCGCTGATGCGCGACTCGCGACTCGTCGGCCGTGGCAAGCACGTAAGGAGCCGTACCGCGGGCGGCCCGCTGCGCGGGGCCGTCGTCGCCCGTCCCGAAGGCGGGGCCGTCGGCTGCACGAGGCAGATGGCCGAAACGGCTCACTGCGACGAGCGACCCGTCTGCCTGCGTGCGAGCGAGCATCGCGGCCGAGGCGCGGAAGCGGGCGGGGAAGTCCAGGACCAGCGAGCGCAGCAGACGGTGGTCGTCGGGAGCGGAGGCGACGACGCCGATCAGGGTCGTGACGAAGTCGCGGAGCTCAGAACGCGCCGCCCGGTCGCGCGACGGCGGTGCGGTGGCGGCCGACGGCCAAGAAGGGACGGTGGTGCTCACGTGCGACTCCGGGACGGGGTGTCCGCGGGGGCGCGCGGAGTGCCGGCACGCGGCTGCGCGCCATGGCCAGGGTGACCGACGTCGGGCTGACCGGTCATGTCGCGAGGCGACTCTTGAGCGGACCGTGAGCGTGACGCAGACCTGGCTCAGCCGGGCGAGCCCGACGGGTCCTCGGCATCCTCGGCTGCCGACACAGGCTTTCCCGCAGGCGCGACGTTCTCGGGGTCGCCCGCGAACGCGTCGCCGCGCTTGCCCGGCTTCTCGCCGCGGGTGCGCACCTGCAGCTCGGGGATGAGCTCCCGGCGCTGGCCGTAGGTCTCGATCACGGCTAGGACGGCAGCGGCGAGGGGGATGCCGATGAGCGCGCCGATCGGGCCGAAGATTGCGACGCCGACGAAGACCGAGGCGAGGGCCAGCGCCGGGTGGATGTCCATCGTCACGCGGCTCACGCGCGGGGTGAAGATGTAGTTCTCGAGCTGCTGGTACAGGGTTGCGAAGGCGACGATCCAGACGACGTCGACCGGCTGCTCGAACGCCGCGAACGCGGCGGGCACGAGGATGCCGATGTAGGTGCCGATGGTCGGGATGAATTGGCTCACCACGCCGGCGAAGACGCCCATCGGGAGCCAGTACGGCACTCCGATGACGAGGAACGCGATCGAGTGCGCGACCGACGACAGGGTCGCGAGGATCACCTTGGACACCACGAACCCGCCGGTCTTGGTGACCGAGATGTCCCAGACGGTGACGAACACCTTCTGCGACTCCAGGGGCAGCCACGAGCCGATCGCGCGACGCAGGCGGGGGCCGTCGGCGGAGAAGTAGAACGCGAAGACGAGCATGGTGAGCGCATCGAACAGCGTGCCGAACAGCAGGCCGAAGACGCCCAGGACTCCGCCGGCCAGGCCGGTGGCGACCGACGTGATCTGCGCCGGCGAGATCTGCAGCAGCTCGAGCACGTTGTTCGGGTCGAGCTTGAGCCCGAAGGTGGAGTTCATCCAGCCGATGATGTCCGTGACGATGGCCGGCAGCTGCTGCACGAGGTCGGCGAGCTGGGTGAAGAAGAGGCCGCCGAACAGGCCGAGGAAGGCCAGCGTGACGATCACGATGGCCAGCAGGACCAGGCCGGTGGCCGCGCCTCGACGCCAGCCGTGGTTCGACAGCCACGCCACGCCGGGCTCCATGGCGATCGAGAGCAGCCAGGCGAGCAGCAGGACGAGCAGGAAGTGGTTCAGCTGGCCGAAGAGCCAGACGGAGAGGGTGAAGGCGAGGAAGACCAGGAGCACGGAGACGACCGAGCGGCGCAACGCCTTGTTGTCGAACCGCACGGGGACCGCGTCGGGCTCCTCGCGTCCGGCGATCCTGGCGGTGAGGTCGTCGTCGTTGGCCACGGTGCCTCCCTCGGTGGTCCTGCCGACGACGCTACCCCGCGCAGCCACCCGCGACGCCCGTCCGCTCCCCGTGTCCTGCCGGGTGCCCGTGGGTGTCGCGGGGGAGAATGCCGGGGTGAGTCTCTACCGCGACGAGGGCGTCGTCCTGCGCGCCCAGAAGCTGGGCGAGGCCGACCGCATCATCACGCTGCTCACGCGCGACCACGGTCGTATTCGCGCCGTGGCCAAGGGCGTCCGCAAGACGACGTCACGGATCGGCGCGCGGCTCGAGCCGTTCAGCCACGTCGACGTCCAGTTCTACGAGGGGCGCACGCTCGACGGTGTCACGCAGGTCGAGACCATCGGCTCGTACGGCGCCCAGCTCGTCACCGACTACGCGAGATACACCACCGGCCAGGTCATGCTCGAGACCGCCGAGCGGATGACCTCGGAGGAGCGGGAGCCTGCGGTCCAGCAGTACCTCCTGCTCGTCGGCGGGCTTCGCTCGCTCGTGTCGGGCGACCACGACGCCGGTCTCATCCTCGACGCGTACCTCGTGCGCTCGCTCGCGGTCGCAGGCTGGGCGCCGAGCTTCGACTCGTGCGCCCGGTGCGGCATCCCGGGGCCGCACCGCTCGTTCCACGTCGCCGCCGGCGGGGCACTGTGCAACGACGATCGCCAGCCCGGGTCGGCGTCCCCGGCGGAGGAGACCTTCGCGCTGCTCGGCGCCCTGCTCTCGGGCGACTGGGGCCTGGCAGACACCAGCTCGCCTCGGGCCCGCCGGGAGGCTTCGAGCCTGGTCGCCGCCTACCTCTCCTGGCAGCTCGAACGCGGCCTGCGCAGCCTCCCCCTCCTCGACCGCAGCTGACTCGAGCCCGGGCAAGGCGCCCACACTCACCTGCTCTGAGCACGATCCGTGGTTACTTGACCGTAGGTTACCGATGGGTATACTTACGGAAGCGTAGGTTACGACGGAGGTCCCATGAACCCGCTTCGACGCCGCACTGCGGCGCTGCCAGGCCACGAGATCGCGTACGTCGAGCTGCCCGGCACCGGTGTGCCGATCCTGCTCGTCCACGGCGTGGGCTCCTCGATCGACACCTGGGGCGACATCCCGCAGCGCCTGGCCGCAGCCGGCCGCGCCGTCGTGGCGGTGGACCTCCTGGGGCACGGGGGCTCGGACGTCGGCAACGGCGACTTCAGCCTCGGCGCCAACGCCAGCGCCATCCGTGACCTGCTCGACCACCTCGGTCACGAGCGGATCCACCTCGTCGGGCACTCGCTCGGCGGGGGAGTGAGCCTTCAGCTCGCGTACCAGTTCCCGCAGCGCATCGAGTCGCTCACGCTCATCTCCAGCGGCGGACTCGGTGCGGACGTCGGACTCAGCCTGCGAGCGGCGAGCCTGCCCGGCTCCGAGCTCGTGCTGCGTGCCGCGAGCAGCGAACGCTCCGTGCGGTCGGCGCGCTGGCTCGCCGGGCGCCTGGCCGCGCGCGGCATCACGCCCGAGGCGCTCAACCCGCGCGCGCTCGCCAAGCTCGAGGACATGCGCGACGCCCGAAGGCTTGCGGCCTTCCTCTCGACCGTACGCAGCGTCGTCGGCCCGGACGGGCAGCGGGTCTCGGCCCTCGCGAAGATGTCGGGCCTCGACCCCGACCGGGTGCTCATCATCTGGGGCGACCGCGACCCCATGCTGCCGATGCAGCACGGCGTCGACGCGCACGCGATGCTGCCGGGCAGCCGGTTCGTCGTGGTCGAGGGTGCCAGCCACCACCCGCACACGCACGCCCCCCAGCTCGTCGTCGACGAGCTGCTCGCACACACCCGTGATCGGGTCACTGTCTCGAGCTGACCCCGGGTCGCACGCGGGTTCGGCGGTCGCGGGTGCCACGATGGTGCAGTGGCCGGACGACGTACCCGCGGACGTGACGACGCGCGCGTGACACCGCGCTCCACACCGGTGTCTGCGCCGAGGCCGCACCCGAGCGGCGCGACAGCCCCGCACCTCCCCGCCGATCTCGTGCCCCGGCACGTCGCTATCGTGATGGACGGCAACGGCCGCTGGGCCAAGGACCGCGGCCTGCCGCGGACCGCCGGGCACGAGGCCGGCGAGGCCAGCCTGCTCGACGTCGTGCACGGTGCGATCGAGCTCGGCGTCGGCTGGGTGTCGGCGTACGCCTTCTCCACCGAGAACTGGAAGCGATCGCCCGAGGAGGTGCGCTTCCTCATGGCCTTCAACCGCGACGTGATCCGCCGACGTCGTGACGAGATGCACGACCTCGGCGTCCGCGTGCGCTGGGCCGGACGTCGGCCACGGCTCTGGAAGTCGGTCATCGACGAGCTCGAGGAGGCCGAGCGGATGACTGCGGGCAACTCCACCGTGACCCTCACCATGTGCGTCAACTACGGCGGCCGCGCCGAGATCGCCGATGCGGCACAGGCGATCGCGCGCGAGGTGGCTGCCGGCCGCATCGACCCAGGCAAGGTCGACGAGCGACTGATCGGCCGCCACCTCGACGAGCCCGACATGCCCGACGTCGACCTGTTCGTGCGGTCGTCAGGCGAGCAGCGCACGAGCAACTTCCTGCTGTGGCAGTCGGCGTACGCCGAGCTGGTCTTCGTGCCGACGCTGTGGCCGGACTTCGACCGACGTCACCTGTGGTGGGCCTGCGAGCAGTACGCCGCCCGCGACCGCCGCTACGGCGGCGCCATCCCCAACGAGCTCCTCTTCGACACCGACCAGGTCCTCGAGTAGCTGCCCGGCACCAGGTGCTGGAGTCGCTCGACACCTCACGCAGGGCTCTACTCCGAGGACGGGTCAGGGGCGGCAGGCGGCGCAGCGGCCGAAGATCTCGAGGGTGTGGCTCACGTCGTCGTAGCCGTGCTCGGCGGCCATGCGGTCGGCCCAGGTCTCGACCGCGGGGCCGTCGATCTCCACGGTCGCCCCGCACTGTCGGCAGACGAGGTGGTGGTGGTGGGCGCCGCCCTCGCAGCGCCGGTAGACCGTCTCGCCCTCGTCGTTGAGCAACGAGTCGACCTCGCCGGCCTCGGCGAGGGCGGCCAGCGTGCGGTAGACGGTGGTGAGGCCGACGGAGTCGCCGCGGCCCGCGAGCTCGGCATGGATCTGCTGCGCGCTGCGGAAGCCATCGAGCTCGTCGAGCACACCCGATACCGCCGTGCGCTGCCGGGTGGACCGTACGCCGGGCACGCTTCGGGCGGGGCGAGTCGTCATGCGTGCACTCCCGACGGCTCGTTGTCGGCCGCGGTGTCTGCGGTGGACGCAGCGCTGTGTGCGCGCCGCCGCCTGACAGGTACGGCGAGTGCGGAGCACAGGCCGAACATCAGCAGCGCCACCATGACGATCGCCGGGCCCGGGGGGACGTCGAGCCTGTAGCTCGACACCAGGCCGAGCACGGCGGAGAGCTCGCCGACCACGATGCCGACCATCGCGGTCGTCCGGAAGCCGCGGGTGAGCTGCTGCGCGGCCGCGACCGGCACGATCATGATCGCGCTCACGAGCAGGAGACCCACGGTGCGCATGCCGATCACCACCGTGAGTGCCGCGAGCACCGTGAGCAGCATGCTCATGGCAGTGACGCGGATCCCTTGCGTACGAGCGAGATCCGGATCCAGCGCCATCACGAAGATCTCGCGCCCGAAGGTCGCGATCACGGCGACGACGACCAGGGCGACGACGGCGAGCCACGCGAGATCGGTCGTCGAGACTGTGGAGAGCGAACCGAAGAGGTACTGGTTGAGAGCGGCAGAGGACTTGCCGCCCGCCAGGTACGTGAACATCACACCGCCGGCGATACCGCCGTAGAAGATGAGCGCGAGCGCGAGATCGCCTGCAGTGCGCGATTTCGCGCGGATCAGCTCGATGACGACCGCACCGACGGCCGCTGCTACGAGCGCTGTCGGCACCGGCGCCGTCCCGAACAGGAACGCGATGCCGACGCCGGCGAGCGCGACGTGACCCATGCCGTCGCCGAGGAGGGCGAGCCGACGCTGGACCAGGAAGACGCCGATGATCGGCGCGACGAGGCCGACGATGGCCGCGGCGACGAGAGCGCGCTGCAGGAAGTCGTACTGCAGGAGCGGCATGGCTCAGCCCTCCAGCAGGGTGACGGGTGCGACGGGCAGCTCGGCCGGGGCGAGCTCTTCGCTGTGGTGCCACGCGTGGTGGTGGGCGAGCTCCTCACGTCGCGGCGGCCCGTCGTACAGGACCGATCCGTGCTCGCCGCGGCCGAGGACGAGAGCGCGCGTGACGAGGTCGGACAGCGCACCGATCTCGTGCGTGACCACCACGACCGTGGCCCCGGACTCCTTCAGACCGCGCAGCGTGAGCGCCAGCCGGGACTGGCTCTCGGTGTCGATCCCCGCCGTGGGCTCGTCCAGGACGAAGGTGTCGGCACCGCCGGCAAGGGCGCGCGCGATCAGCACGCGCCGCTGCTGCCCGCCCGACAGCGTGTCGAGCCGGTCGTCGCGGCGGTCCCAGAGCTCGACGTCGCGCAGCGCCCGCTCGACCGAGGCGGCATGGAGCGAGCGGCGGAAGCGTGCGCGCGGGCCCCACAGCGCGGAGGCCACGACCTCGCGAACCGAGGTGGGGACGGCTCCGGACGACAGGAGCCGTTGCGGCACATAGCCGATGCGGCCCCAGTCCTTGAACGACTCCAGCGGGGCGCCGTGAAGGCGCACCGATCCGTGCGACAACGGGGTGAGCCCGAGCATGGCTCGTACGAGCGTGGTCTTGCCGGTGCCGTTCTCACCGAGGACCGCGACGAACTCGCCCGTCGCGATCGTGAGGTCGACCTCGTCGACGACGCAGTCGCCGTCGAACGTGACGCATGCGCGCGCGACGGAGAAGACCGCCCCGGTATCGGTGTGCGCGAGCGCATGGTCGTGGGTCACGTGCAGGCCTGTCCGTCCTTCACCGTCTGGAGGTTCCGCCCCATGACGGTGATGTAGTCGTCGCTCGATCCTTCCGCGAGACCCTCGAGCGGGTCCAGCACTGCGGTCGTCGCGCCGGTCTCGTCGGCCACGGTCTGGGCGACCTTCGGGTCGACGAGCGTCTCGTAGTAGACGGTGGTGATGCCGTTGGCGCGGATGAAGTCGGCCACCTCGGCGAGCTTGGCCGGGCTCGGCTCGGTGTCGGGGGAGAGGCCCGAGATGCCGATCTGCGCGAAGCCGTAGCGCTTGGCGAGGTAGCCGAACGCCTCGTGCGAGACCACGAGGTCGCGGCTGGCACAGGTGGCGGTGCCTGACTTCCACTGGGCGTCGAGCGCGGCGAGCTGCTCGGTGAGCGCGGCAGCGTTCGCGGCGTACGTCGAGGCGCCTGCCGGATCCGCCGACGACAGCCGCTGGGCGACGGTGGCGACGATCGTGGCCATGTTCGTGGGGTCGAGCCACACGTGCGGGTCGTAGCCGGTCCCCCCCTCGCCGGCGGGAGGAGCGAGCCTGTCGAGGCCGGCAGCCACGTCGAAGGACTTCTCGGGGCTCTGGGCGACGGCGTCGTCGAGGGCCGGCTGGAACTGCCCGACGTAGAGCACGAGCCCGGCGTCGGTGACGGCCGCGACCTGCTGCGGGGTCAGCTCGAGGTCGTGCGGCTCGGCGCCGGGCGCGGTGAGGGAGGTGACCGACACGCGGTCGCCACCCACCTCCGCCGCCGCCCACTCCAGCGGGTAGAACCCGGCGACGACGGAGATGGTCGAGGCGGCGGCGCCTCCGGTGCCGGACGTGCCGCAGGCGGCGAGCAGGGCCGCCGCGGGCAGGAGCGCGAGCGGGCGGAGCAGACGGGCGCGACGTGACGTCATGGGCCCAGCCTGGACTTGTTGAACATGATTGTCAAAACCATGTTCAGGCGGCCCGGATGCCCGTACGGCTCAGATGAGGGAGACGAAGCGCGCGACGGTCGCCGCGAGCACGAGACCGATCACGATGAGGCGCATCAACCGGCCCCGGAGGGGCAGCACGGGCCAGGCCAGGGCGAGCAGCCAGCTGAGGAAGGCGGCCACCGGCAGCAGGAACACCGCCGACCACGCGAACGGAATGGCGAGGCCGAGGACCAGCAGCACCCCGAGCAGGGCCGGGACGAGCCAGCCCGGCAGGCGGTGCAGCAGCGCGAGGGGTCCGGCGCTGGCGACCTCGAGGCGGCGACGTCCGGGGGAGGACGGCGTCGCGGGCACCCGGCGACTCGGGTTGGTCGTGCGCGGCGAATGCGTCGGCTTGGCCGGTCGCTTGTCGGGGCGCCGAGCGGGGTGGCGCTTGCTCTGGGGCACGGGTGCGATCCTCGATGCGGGGGTGCGGAGCCCCATCGTTGCATCCCGTCGTCGCGGCCTACGGTGGGGGCGTGCTCGTCGTCACCCGCCACCGGCTCCCGCTCACCGGCTATGCGTCGACGCCCGACGCGCTCGAGGCCGCGCGCGAGCTGCTCGCCGTGCTCGCCGGCCTTCCCGGCTACCTCCGCGGATGGATCGCCCGGGCCGTGGACGACCCCGATCTGCTCGTCCTCGCCCACGAGTGGGAGGACGTCGGCTCCTACCGTCGCGCGCTGTCGGCGTACGAGGTGAAGCTGCGCTGGCCGTTCCTGCAGACGGCCGTGGACGAGGCGACCGCCTTCGAGGTGCTCGTGTCGCGTACGCCGGACGCGCTCGTCGAGCAGCCGTCCGCGCGAGGCGCGGACGCCGACATCGTCGGGCTCGGCAAGGCAGCGGCGCCGCACGTGAGCCGTGGGGACTTCGGGTGAGGTTCCTCGGCCTTGCCGCCGTGGTGCGCCCGCCCGTGCGCAGATCCCTGCACTGGCACCACGACGCGTTCGCGTAGCCTGAGCCACGCACACCAAGCGCGGACACCACACCTCGCCGACACACCAGCCGGACGGAGCTCTCCCAGCCATGGCCCTCGATCGCGTCGATGCCGTCGTCAACCTCTCCAAGCGCCGGGGGTTCGTCTACCCCTCCAGCGAGATCTACGGCGGTTCGCGCTCCGCTTGGGACTACGGCCCTCTCGGCGTAGAGCTGAAGGAGAACGTCCGCCGCCAGTGGTGGCGCGCGATGGTGCAGAGCCGCGAGGATGTCGTCGGCCTCGACTCGGCCGTCATCCTCGCCCCGCAGGTCTGGGCGGCGTCCGGTCACCTCGACACCTTCACGGACCCGTTGACCGAGTGCCTCTCGTGCCACAAGCGGTTCCGCGAGGACCAGCTCGTCGAGGCGTACGAGCACAAGCACGGTCGGGCGCCCGAGGGCGGCCTGGCCGGGATCAACTGCCCCAACTGCGGCAACAAGGGCCAGTTCACCGAGCCCCGCAACTTCAGCGGCATGCTCTCGACCAGCCTCGGCCCGGTGCAGGACGATTCGTCGATCCACTACCTGCGACCCGAGACCGCCCAAGGCATCTTCATCAACTACGCCAACGTCGCGGGCACCGCGCGCAAGAAGCCGCCGTTCGGCATCGGGCAGGTCGGCAAGTCGTTCCGCAACGAGATCACTCCCGGCAACTTCATCTTCCGTACGCGTGAGTTCGAGCAGATGGAGATGGAGTTCTTCGTCAAGCCCGGCACCGACGAGGAATGGCACCAGTACTGGATCGACACGCGCTGGGCCTGGTACCTCGACCTCGGCCTCTCGCCGGACAACCTGCGCCTGTTCGAGCACCCCCAGGAGAAGCTCTCCCACTACTCCAAGCGCACGGTCGACATCGAGTACAAGTTCAACTTCGGTGGCTCGGAGTTCGCCGAGCTCGAGGGCGTCGCGAACCGCACCGACTTCGACCTCAAGGCGCACTCCGCGGCTTCTGGGGTCGACCTGTCGTACTTCGACCAGGAGACCGACGAGCGCTGGTTCCCCTACGTCATCGAGCCCGCAGCCGGTCTCACCCGCGCAGTGCTCGCGTTCATGCTCGAGGCGTACGACGAGGACGAGGCGCCCAACGCCAAGGGCGGCGTCGACAAGCGCACGGTCATGCGCTTCGACAAGCGGCTGGCGCCGGTGAAGGTCGCGGTGCTGCCGCTGTCGCGCAACGCCGACCTCACTCCGAAGGCGCGCGACCTCGCGACCGAGCTTCGGGCATCTTGGAACGTCGAGTTCGACGACGCCGGCGCCATCGGTCGCCGCTACCGACGTCAGGACGAGATCGGCACGCCGTACTGCGTCACCGTCGACCTCGACACCCTCGAGGACCAGGCCGTGACCGTGCGCGACCGCGACACCATGACGCAGGAGCGCATCGGCCTCGATGCCATCAACGGCTGGCTGGCCCAGCGCCTCCCCGGCTGCTGACCTCCGCTGCCGCCGCTCGCTCTCGATGAGGGTGCCCCTGGTTGCCTAAGAGGCAACTGTGATTCCCCAGCAGGAGCGGGGCGCGGCCGTCGGTGGTGCCGGGCAGGATGAGGTCGTGCAGCCCAAGAACGAACCCACGACCGTGTCGCTGCGCGAGGCGCGTGACGACGACGTCGACGCGCTCTACGCGCACCAGGCCGATCCCGAGGCTGCGGCGATGGCCGACTTCCCCTCGCGCGACCGCGAGGCGTTCCTCGCGCACCTCGCGGGCATCCGTGCCGATCCCGAGGTGCGTTACCGCGTGATCGAGGCCGACGGCGTGATTGTCGGCAACATCGGCAGCTTCGACGCTCACGGCGGCCGCGAGGTGGGCTACTGGATTGACCGCGCCCATTGGGGCCGGGGCGTCGCGTCGCGCGCACTCGGGCTGCTGCTGGCCCAGGAGCCGATCCGTCCGCTGCAGGCCGGCGTAGCGCCGCACAACGCCGCGTCGCGGCGCGTGCTCGAGAAGGTCGGCTTCGTGCCCGACGGCATCGACGAGTCCGACGGCATGCTGCTGTTCCGCCTCGACGCCTAGCGGCCGCGCAGCTGCACCTCGGTGTCGACCAGCACGAAGCCCATGCGGCCGTACAGACCGGCGCCGTCGGCCGTCGCGAACATCCAGACGACGCCGGTGCCGGGTCGCGTCGAGCCCAGGTGCGCCGCAGCGGTCGTGAGCGCGTTCCCGATCCCGCGTCCGCGCAGCCGCGCTACGACGCCGATGCCCGAGAGGTACGCCGTGCCCTCGCTCCACCAGACGAACGCGCAGCCGACCGGCTCCCCGTCGAGGTGGGCGACCACGAACGCGCGGTCGGGGTGAGCGAGGTCGTCGTCGCCGACCAGGAGGCCTGCGAGCGGGTCGTCGTCCATCCACCCGCCGTACGCCGTGCGGACGTCGGCCAGCGACGGCGCGTGGTCGAGCGTGACGCCCTCCGGCACGACCAGCGGTAAGGCTGCGGCGACGGCTGGATCCGTGGCGAACACGCCGCTGCCGTCGGCGGGCTCGAGGTCGCCCCAGTCCGCCGATCGCGACTCCGGCGCGCTCACCCGCCAGCCGTGACCGGCGTCCCGCCTTGTGCACCAGGCGATCGCGGCCGCGGCGTCCGACGGGTCGGGCACGGACTCTCCGGCGCAGATGCGAAGGCCCCACGGGTGAGGCACGCCCATGTCGACACCCGAAACGGTGGGGGATCGGAACACCGCGTCACCGCGGCCCGACATCGTGAGGATCTGCGGGTACGACGCCCACGCGCGCGACCGCCACACCGTCTGCTCCGGCGTCAGCGCGGTCATGGCCTGCTCGCCTCGAGGGGAGGCCGCAGCGTGATCTCGTCGGCCGGCGTCGTGAGCACGACGGCGAGCACACCGGCATGGCCGGGCGTGACGACCACGCCACCCACGTCACCGTCGAGCCAGTCGCGCAGCACGGCGTCGTCACCACCGACGGTGAGGCCGCGCAGCCGCACCGTGCCGGCGTCGTGCGTCACCGCGGCCTCGCCAGGCATGGGCACGCCGTCGCCCCACGCGATGAAGAACGGCAGGGAGCGGTCGGAGCGCTCGTCCGGCACCCCCGTCAGCTGCCACGAGAGGGTGACGCCGTCAGGGCGCGTGCGGCTGCCGGGCACGACGTCGAGACCGAGTCGCTCCGCTGTCGCCCCGATGTCGTGCGGGCGTACCGCCCAGCCCCAGGCTGCGTCACCGCGCGCCTGGGCCGCGACCCACGACCCGAAGGCGCTGTTCGCAGCGACGTCGGGGTCGACGACCGTGACGAGCTCGAGGTAGGCCGGCCCCAGCGGCACGATGCGGTTGGCGGTGCCCCAGAGCGGATGCGTGCCGCCGGGGAGCGCAGTGAGGCCCTGGCTCGCGAGCCACGCCGCCGCCTCGTCGAGGTCGGCGACGCCCATGACGATGTGGTCGACCTGCGTCCCTGTTCCTGTCACGGCCTCAGGATCCCAGCCGCCGACGTGGGGCGTCTGCCGGGGCGCGCCCGGCGATCGTCGAGCACCCCGGGGTCGGATGCCGACGGCCTCAGTTCTGGCGGATGCGGGAGAGCCAGTCGGTGACCATGCGGAAGGCCGCCTCGCGCGGGCCTGCCTCGGCGAGGGCGAGGTCGTGGATGCCGTCGGGCACCGCCTCGACCTCGACCCTGGCTCCGAGCATCGGCGCGAGCCGGGCGATGTCCTCGACGTCGAGGACCATGTCGGCGCGACGGATGTCATCGCTCCACGACTTCGGGTGCAGCGAGCGCGCTGCGTGCAGGACGAGCACCGGCGCCTGGATCGACAGGCCGTCCTCGATCTCGGCCTGGGCTCGGTGGATCGCGCGCATCCAGCCCGTAGTGGCGGGGAAGCCCGCGAGCGGCTTCCACCCGAGGTCGAACGCCCAGGCCCCGTGGGCGGACTCGTGGATGCTCTCGCCGTACAGCGGATCGAGGCTCGGTAGGGAGAGCCCTGGGAACACCTTGCCGACGGTCGACAGGAACGGCTCGACCAGCGCCTCCTGCCACAGAGGCAGGTTCTGGTCGAGGAACGGGCTGTTGAGGTAGAGGGCATCGACCGAGCGCTTCTGCTCGCCGCGGTGAGCCTGGATGGCGGCGGCGAGGCCGCCTGTCGAGTGACCGTTGAGCAGGAGCCAGGTGACCCGCTCCTCCTGCACCAGCACCTCGATCGCGGCGTCGAGGTCCTCGACGTACTCGTCGATGCTGCGGCACGTGTTCGGGTGCTGGTGCTCGCGGATGGCGCGTCCGTGCCGGCGCAGGTCGACGGCGTAGAAGCGCAGCCCCTGCTGCTCGTAGTAGTCGGCAAGGTGGCTCTGGAAGAAGTAGTCCCCGAAGCCGTGCACGTAGAGGACGGCGCCGCCACCGGTGAGCTCGGTGGTCCGGCGTACCAGCACCATCTCGACCGGGCCGTCCCACGAGGGCGGCATCGGGACGGTGGTCTGCTCGAACCCCGCGAGCACGTCTGGGGTCCAGCCACGCTGCGGCTCGGTCACGCCTCACACCGTACGCACGCGGTGCCGCCTCCGCTGCCGCAGGCTGAATTTCCGGATGAGGGTGCCCCCGGTTGTCTAAGAGGCAACTCAGGCTCCCCAACGCCACGCTTCTCGGCCCGCAGCGCGATGCTCCTCGACCACGGCACGGACGTTCGGGCGTGGCCGGGACGCCGCTGTGTCCCGTGCTGCAGAGATCTGGTTCAGCACCCACGTCGGACGCCGGGCCAGATCCTCGGGCATGACGCTGTAGGCGGGTACGCCGGCCCGCGCGTACCGGGCGTTGCGCCGTACTGTTCGCGCGAACGCATCTCCTTCCGCGTGGAACTGACGGCTGTCGACTTCCACGGCCAGGCCGACGTCGTCCAGCCACGCGTCGGGGATCGCGATGAACTCGCCAGCGGAGTCCACGATGCGCACGTTGAACTGCACGTGGGGCAAGCGGGCCTGGGTGAGGAGCGAGACGAGATCCACCTCCGGGCCGGACCTGGCCCCGATGGCGACGGAGGCAAGGGCATCGCGGAACAGTGCGCTGCCGCGCCGGGACCCGTCCCGGAGCTCGACCTCCAGCTCCTCGATCGTGCACATCTCGCGCTGCACCACCTCGGCGACGAGCGCGTTCACGTCGTTGGCGGATCTCAGGCGTCGGGCGGCGTCCGCGACCGCACGTGCAACGGGAGCCAGGGTTAGGCCGTGTCGCATGACTGGTGCGTCCGGCATCCGGCGGGTGCGTTCGATGCGGATGTACCCGGCTGACTTGCGGCGTCGCTCGTGCGGGATCAGGACATGCGCAGGCTCCGGGACGTGGGGATGCTCGACCCGGCGCTCCTGGAGCCGGAGGGCCCGTACTCCGTGATGGCGCAGCGCCGTCGTGCCACTCGCTATGGATCCGGGACCGCCGTACAGCAGAGCGCCGGCTTCACGCTGCAATGGTGTCGGGGAACCCCCGTCGACGAGGTGTATGCCATCGACGACGCGCGTCCACATGTAGCCGAGCGTTCGTCGCTGGGTCGTGCTCCGGTGCACGCCGAGCTCGGCGAGCTGTCTCGCGGTGATGAGCCCGTGCTGGCTGTCGGCGATGTCGCGGATGGCCCGAGCTTGTGGGAGCTGTCGAGGCATGGACACAGAGTCGGTGGGCGGTGGCGGCCCCGGCCGGATGCATCGCACATCGTCTGTGGACGACGCGGCCCCCTCGGCCCGCTGTGGGGAGTGTTCGTTGCCTCTTAGGCAACCAGGGGCACCTTCATCCGGATTTCTGCGGCGCGGTGGGTGTCGGGGATGATGTGTCTGTGATGCACCCGGGGTACGAGCTGCTGGCGCGCGGTGGCGTGCCTGTCGTGCTCGCGCCCATGGCCGGCATCACGAACCGGGCGTTCCGGCGCCTCGCGCGCGAGCAGGCGCGAGCGGCCACCGACGGTGCGGCCACCGGCATCTACGTCACCGAGATGATCACGAGCCGAGCCCTGGTCGAGCGCAACGACGAGACCATGAAGATGATCGCGACCGACGCCGACGAGCAGCCGCGCAGCGTGCAGCTGTACGGCGTCGACCCGGCGACGGTCGCGGCGGCAGTTCGCCTGCTGGTCGCGGAGGACCGCGCAGACCACATCGACCTCAACTTCGGCTGCCCCGTCCCGAAGGTCACGCGCAAGGGCGGCGGCAGCGCCTTGCCCTGGAAGCGCGGGCTGTTCCGCGCGATCGTGCGCGAGGCGGTCGCCGCGTCGAACGACGCCGCTCGCGCCGTCGGCCGCGAGCCCGTCCCCGTCACCGTGAAGATGCGCACGGGCGTCGACGACGACCACCTCACCTACCTCGAGGCGGGGCGAGCCGCCGCCGAGGAAGGGGCCGCCTGGGTCGCGCTCCACGGCCGGACCGCCAGCCAGCTGTACGGCGGCACGGCCGACTGGGGCTCCATCAGCCGCCTCGTCGAGGAGCTCCAGCCGTTCGGCATCCCGGTGCTCGGCAACGGCGACGTCTGGACGTATCACGATGCCCAGCGCATGGTCGAGCAGACCGGTGCCGCGGGCGTCGTCGTCGGTCGCGGGTGCCTCGGTCGTCCGTGGCTCTTCGGTCAGCTCGCCGCGAGCTTCACCGGGCTCGACGTGCCGGCCGATCCGGGCCTTCGCGAGGTCTCGGCGGTGATGCGCCACCACGCCCAGCTGCTGTCCGAGGTGCTCGGCGACGACAAGGGCCCGCGCGACTTCCGCAAGCACATCGCCTGGTATCTCAAGGGTTTCGTCGTTCGCCGCGAGATCCGGCAGGGCCTCGCGCTCGCCGACACGCTCGAGGAGATCGACGCCTACATCGCCGAGATGGACCTCGACCAGCCGTGGCCGGGCGAGGTCAGCGAGGGCCCGCGTGGCCGGACCCAGCCCGGCAAGCGCGTCGCGCTGCCGGACGGCTGGCTGGACGACCCCGACGACCTCGACGGCTTCCTCGCCGACATCAGCGCGGCCGAGCTGAGCGTGTCCGGCGGCTGACGCCCCCGATTCCGCTGCCGTCCCGCGGAATGGTCCCGACGTTCGGCTCGTTGTGCCGATGACGCCGTCCCCCACCCGAAGCCGGAGCCATGACCGCCGAGACCCTCGCCACCCCCGTCCGCCTCGACCTGTGGGCGGACATCGCCTGCCCGTGGTGCTTCCTGGGATCAGCCCGCCTCGACGCAGTCCTGGCCGAGGCCGAGACCCGCGGCGAGGTGGTCGAGCTGCGGCACCGCGCCTTCGAGCTCAACCCGGGCATGCCGTCCGAGGGTGTGCCGATGGCCGGGTTCCTCGAGGCCAAGTTCGGCAGCACTGCCGCACTGGCCGAGGCTCAGGAGCGGCTGCGCGCCCTGGGTGCCGAGGTCGGTATCGCCTACGACTTCGACGCGGTCGGCAAGGCACCGAGCACGCGCCTCGCGCACCACCTGCTCTCGACGTACGACGGCGACGCGCGTCAGCGTTCGGCCGTGCGGTCGCTGTACTCCGCGTACTTCGAGCGTGGCCTCGACGTCACCGACACCGACGTCGTCGTCGAGGTCGTGAGCGCTGCGACAGGTGAGTCGGCCGACGACGTCCGCGTGCGTCTGGCCGCCCCCTTCGACGACGTCGACGCCGAGATCGAGCTCGGCCGGTCGCTGGGCATCTCCTCGGTTCCCACCTTCATCGCCGATGCCGGTGCCGAGATAGACCCCGCCGTGGGGCTCTCGGCCGCCGCCGTGGCGATGCAGGGGGCACAGCCGACCGAGGCGCTCGAGCAGCTGCTCGCGGAGGCCCGCCGCCGGGCCACCGCCTGACTGCGCAGATGATGGTCTGACTAGGCCTTGCGCTGGCGCACGATCGTCTCCAGCACCTCCACGACGAGGTCGGCCACGTCGTCACCCGGTCCCTCGCCGAGCTGGTCGGACAGGAACAACCCGTCGGTCAGCACGAGCACCACGCGCGCGAGGGTGCGTGGCAGCTCACGGTCGGCGAATGCCGGGCTGGCGCCGAAGGTGCCGGCGAACCAGGCCGTGAGGGAGTTCTCCGCCTGCCGCCGGATGCGGTGGAACTGCGTGCGAGCCGCAGTGCCGTCTGCTGCAGCCTCGAGGCTCACGAGGTGCCCGATCCGAAGGAAGGCGGGCGTCGCACGCGACATCGCGATGCTTGCGCGCCCCACGCGCTGCAGCGTCTCTACGCGCTGGCCTTCAGTCGTGGCGAGGGCCCACGTCGGCTGTGCGTCCAGCCACTGCACGAAGCTGTGCTCGACGACGGCGGCGATCAGCGCGTCCTTGCCGGCGACGTGCCGGTAGAGCGAGCTCGGCGAGAGCCCGGCCCGGCCGCACACGAGCGTCACCGTCGTTCCGGCGTACCCGAACTCCGAGGCGATCTCGGTCGCCGCGACAAGGAGGACGGCGCGGGAGTCGTCGACAGGCGGGGGCAGGCGCGGTGCGATGCCGTCCAGCGGACTGGTCCGCGGGCGTCGTACGTCGCCGGCGAGCGCAACGGACGCCAGGGCGCGGCCGACGGACTCGGTGAGCCGACGCACGTTCCACGGGCGCGCCGTCTCGGTGGCGAGGAACAGCCCGTCGGCGGCGGCGCTCTGCAGCCGAGCGACGTCCCGCACATGCCTTGCCGCGGGCGGCAGTCCTGCGGATGCGCGCACCGACGCGAGCGAGCTGCGCATGGACTCGACTGACTCGGCCCGAACGGCGCGGAACGCCGTACGGACGTCGTCGCGCACGGGGGAGCAGGCGAGCCCGAGCAGGACCCCCGCCCGCCAGAGGTCTCCTGACGCGGCTCGGTCGTCGCGTAGTCGGACGAACGTCGTGAGCACGGCGTCCATGGGTTCGACGGCGTCCTCCGGCACCTGAGAGTTCGTCCCCGTGGCCGACGCTCGCGCCGCGTGGTCGAAGGCCTCGGTGACGAGCGAGTCCTTGTCGGCGAAGTGCCAGTAGGTCGACGACGCTGGCAGCCCGGATCGCTGCGCCACGAGTGCCAGTGCCACGCCGCTGTAGCCGCCCTCGGCCGCCAGCTCGAGCGTCGACTCCAGGATCCGGCTCCGCGACTCCGCGCCCTGGGCGTGGCGGCGCTGCGTCGTCGGCGGCACGGTGCTCGGTCAGCTCCCTCGGGGCGGTCGGTGGCAGTCGCAGCGTAGGACCCTGAGGTGGTGGGCCGGTCGGGCGTCGGCCACCTCGGTGTG